>NZ_CP180555.1:3236480-3560128 GCF_047778115.1 Neptuniibacter sp. QD48_55
TAAAACAGAGCGAGGGTCTCGAGCATCAATAAACATAACCGTTGCCATTAACCCCATTTCCCTTACACAGGCTTGATAAGCTTGGATCGAAGGATTAGGTTCTACATCAGAATGAGTAACCGCAATAATCAAACGACGTTTTTTAATATACTCACGAAACTCTTTTGCGTAAAACCGGATATCGCGGAAAGGGTCTTTACGGGTGTTATCCACCAACAACACTATCCCTATGGCATCTTGAGCAAATTCACACGCAAGCATTTCCCATATAAAACGAAAACGTTCTTGACCAGGCGTACCATAAAGATGAACACGTGCTTGATCATGCAGATCTAGTACACCGTAATCCATTGCAATAGTGGTATTTTTCTTACGACGAACTGTAACATCACTGGCACGTGCATCGGTATCAAGCGTTTCAATATCACTTAACGATCGAATAGCTGTAGATTTACCTGAACAAACTGATCCTGTGAAAAGGATCTTGTAGTTTTGCATGCACGCTTTCCTTGTCTAGATAAGAAGGTAACTGTAGTTTACAACTCGCTACTTGAGCCTCAGCTAAAAATTTCCTCTACTTATACAACCAGCTCAGTCTGAGCAGATTGCAACTCAAGCATCTATTGTGCAGCGCAAAATGACAATTATTATAAAGTCGACATTAGGCTATTTATTAATCAGACTCAATCATGAACATTCTATGCTGATACAAGAAAGAAAGGCTTTAGGACTCCAGTTTCTTTGCTACTTGTTCCCGAAGAAAAGCAGTATGCACTTCTCGAATATGCTTTCGCACCAGCGCAATATTAGAGTCTTTCGCCGACAGACAAACCAAAATCAATCCTGGCTTTAATTGATAGCCACTAATGCGGCGATCACCTATCTCAAGATGAGATTCATTATGTTTGGATCGCATTTTTGCTACATTAGAAAACACATAAATAAAAGCCTGTTTTCCTATAGTCGCATGGTTTTTATATTCAGCTGGGAAGCTGGAAGCGAGAATCTCTTTGCCGCTTAGCACCATACTACACTCGATAACCCCAGGCTTATCAACCTGAGTCAGTAGCTCAATCATTGATGGCTCCACTGCAATAGATCAGACGCTTGCTGTTTAACCACATTCAGGCTTAGACCTCGATCAGAACACAATCCCAATGCCTGCTCCTTTTCAACGAATACTGATAAAGTTTCTTGATTAGGCCCACATAATACTAGATCGTCTATACGTCCCATAAAAGCTGCTTTATTTTCCAAAGCAGCTACAAGATTAACCATGGAACGAAGTAGTTCTTTATTACTTTGATTTCTAACACTAGCGCTGAGCACTTTACGATCAGCTCCCAGATGCATGGCTCCTGTAATCCCCCGCGTATTCATTGCTGCATCCATAAGAGATACATTATCAATGGCTTGAGATTCTGGTTTCTTTCCTTCAACAAGATCATCATCAGAATCAGGCATTGTACTGTTAACCTCAAGACGTTTGCTCATGCCTTCCCAATCTATGCCTTTTTCTAGACTGCCCACCAGTTCTTTAACAATATTTAAGACTGATGAGGGGTCTCGAGCATCAATAAATACAACGGTAGTAAAGAGCCCCATTGCTTTTAACTCACTCATGTAATAATCATGATCAGGATCAGGTTCGATATCTGAGTGAGTAACCGCAATGATCAAGCGACGACGGATAATAAAATCGCGAAACTCTTCGACATAAAAACGGATATCTTTGAAAGGGTCGTTACGGGTATTGTCCACCATGAGGATCAGCGCTTCGGCATCATGCACCAAATCACTCATCATAAGCTGCCACATAAACTTGAAACGCTCTTGTCCAGGCGTGCCATAAAGATGCAGTTTAGACGTACTGTTTAATTCCAGTATCCCATAATCCATAGCTATGGTGGTTTTTTGCTTTCTACGAATGGCTGAATCACTGACATTCGCATCCGTATCTACAGTTTCAATATCACTCAACGAGCGGATTGCTGTCGTTTTCCCTGAACAGACAGAACCGGTAAATAAAACTTTATAATCAGACATCTAAATCCCTCAGTGCTCTATAAAGCTATTTGAGCAATAAACCCTTGTACAAAGATTGCCATTTCAGCAGCATCGCACTAGCCACAAAAACCGCCGTTACAGGGTTTGATTGGATAGATTGGTAATTAACTAATTCTTAGCCGAAACCACGAAAGTTTCAACCATTCCAGCAGGATAACTTCCCCTCTAATCACTTACTTTATCCGCACTATTGCACAAACCAGACTTACATCTCACATAAAAGGTCACCATACCAATTCCGTTGCTAGTTCATCTGAAATTAGAAAATTTGAACTCCATTGTTAGATGTAGAGGAAGCATTAGGCTATAAACAGGTCATACCCCTACTCAAAACAGGTAATTGCAATAACAACCTTCTCAGTATATTAATGGGTTCTTTACTACCTGAATAATAAATACAAAAAAGTAAGGTGTGAGATGTACATCCGGTTTAATGATATTTCAGAACTTGTTTCTGCAATCGGAGGCGAAACGCTCAAGGATCAAGAGCATTGGTTAATTTTTCTTGCTGATAAGCATCAAGATGATCTCGATAACTTAGTCGAACAACTTAACCTTATACAGTGCAAATTCTTTGGCGCAGTATTCCCCGGTTTAATCCACGGCAAGCGCATGCTCTACGAGGGCGCGTTAGCTATTAAAGTCAGCTGTCTAGGCACTCCCATTGTTTTACCGATGCCTTCGGAAGAAGAAAAAATTTCTAACCTACCCAGTTACAATGACATTCCTGAAGAGGGCGCTACTTGCCTAACCCTGGTTGATTGCTTATCCCCACAAATCGACAACCTGCTTAACCAACTTTATAACCGCTATAGCAAACGCTGTAGCTACTTTGGTGCCGGTGCAGGAAATCATGAACTAAAAGCCGATGCCTGTATTTTTGGGCCTTGGGGCACAAAAATAGACGCAGCATTAGTTGCTATTATCGACCAACCTAGTCGCAGCATTGCAAAACACGGTTGGGTTAGACATTCAGGACCATTTGTTGCTAGCAGAACCACAGGTAACGTCCTCCACGAACTAGATTGGGAAGATGCGGAGACAGCTTACCGGAATTCCCTTCCCTCTAAACTGCAAGGGACTCCGGCTGAACGTTTTTACAAAGATGTTACACCTCGATACCCATTTGCTGTTGAACACCCTGGTGCAGAAGATGTGGTTCGAGACCCAATAGCTCTTTGCGGCAGTAATGACGTAATGTTTTTATCAGACATTCCCCAGGGGGCACTTATGTACCTTGTAGAAGGCACTCCAGAAAACCTCATTGAAGCCGCGCGAGAAGCGGTTGAAGAAACCATGTCAAACAACACATCTGGGGTTTTAGTCTGTGATTGTTTATCAAGAACAGTAGCACTCGATAGTCAATTTCCAGCAGAACTGCGCACAGTTTATGAGCAAGTAAACCAAATAAACCCAGGCACGGATGTCTCCGGTATATTAGCCTTGGGTGAAATAGCAAGTAACGGCGAGCGTCCGGTAAACTTCTATAACAAAACCTTCGGCATATGCAGTTTCTATGAGTAAAGCTCCAACAGACTTAAGGTCTGATATACAGCGGATGTACGAATTATCATTGGCTGTAGGAAATAGCCTAGACCCTGATCAGGTATGCCAAGAATTCACTGCATCCCTTATGCGTCAAAGTGAAATAACGTTTCTTGGCATATGGCTGTTACCGGAAAAATTTACTCAATCAGCACAAGAATATAATCTTTATTTCGCCTTCCCTTATAGTAGATCTAAAGAAACTAAGCTTCCCTTTAACCACCCCGCCATTTCACTTCAAGATGATGAGGACTTTTGTTGCTACGATTTAGCAACAGCATCCCCAGAACAGCTCGCTGAG
The DNA here is from genome assembly GCF_047778115.1 of Neptuniibacter sp. QD48_55. Taxonomy (GTDB): domain Bacteria; phylum Pseudomonadota; class Gammaproteobacteria; order Pseudomonadales; family Balneatricaceae; genus Neptuniibacter. The sequence goes on from NZ_CP180555.1 coordinate 3,240,394, forward strand.
AAGCACTGCGCAGAGGGAAGCGCCGCTATATTCCGTTTAGGGGCGCTAGGTTATGTACGCTTGTTACGAGACAATAGTTACTTCTCGCAAAAAGAGCTACGTCAGTTAAGGCCCATCATCGAAAAGCTTTTTGTGGCTTTAGGTGGTGCCCTTGCCTATAAACAGCTACATAAGGAACGATCATTCCTTGATTCCTTAGTGGACACTATTCCCGAATTGGTTTGGCTTAAAGATCCAAACGGAACCTATTTAGCATGCAACACCCGTTTTGAAGAGTTCGTTGGTGCTCTGGAGCATGAGATAGTTGGTAAAACAGACTACGACTTTGTCGATAAAGAACTCGCCGACTCTTTCCGTAAACATGATCAAACCACACTAGAAATTGATAGAACAAATACCTTCCAAGAGTGGGTAACTTTTGCCAACGATGGTCACCGCGCTTTGCTAGAAACGACTAAAACCCCTATGAAATCAACTTCTGGGGAGCTGGTAGGCGTGTTGGGTGTTAGTCACGAAATTACTCAGCTACATGAAGCTCAAAAAGCGTTAAGCACCAGCGAAGCAATTTTTCGTAGCTATTTTGAACTCGGCTTGATTGGTATGGCCTTAATTACCACCGATGGTGATTGGATCCAAACCAACGCTTATCTCTGCGAAATGCTTGGTTACGAACCGGAACATCTACAGATTACGCCACTATCAGAATTGATCCATCCAGATGATCAGACCAATTTTAACCTGATGTGCGAAAGCTTATTAAATGATGGTGCAGACCATATCCGTCATGAGATTCGTTTACTTAGCTACTCTGGACCTGTTGTTCATACAGAGATAGCCATGAGTGCACAAGAGAGCACAGAGGGGCATATCAATCATTTTGTCACGCTCATTTCCGATATATCTGAACGTAAACGCACCGAACAACAGCTTAGATTAGCTGCAAGTGTATTCGAGCATGCCAGCGAAGGTGTGATGATCACCAATGAACAAGGGATCATTCTAGATGTAAATAACGCCTTTTATCAGTTAACAGGCTACAACGCGGCAGAAGTTATCGGTCTCTCCCCCAGCATATTAAAATCAGGCCATCACAGTGAAGAGTTTTTCGCTGCCATGTGGCAGAGCCTCAGACAAAATGGGCACTGGCGCGGCGAAGTGTGGAATCGCAATAAATCTGGAGAAATTTACGCTGAACTACTTAATATTGCTGCGGTAAAAAGCCCTAACGGGGATACCACTCATTATGTAAGCATCTTCTCCGATATTACACAGCTGAAAGAGCATCAGCATCAATTAGAAAAAATGGCGCATTTTGACGCCCTAACTCAACTACCCAACCGCGTTTTACTCTCTGACCGCTTACAAACAGCACTTCAACACTGCAAGCAGCACAAACAGATGATGGCGGTTGCTTATATCGATTTAGACGAATTCAAACCTATTAATGACACTTATGGGCATGATGTTGGTGATATGCTTCTAGTCGAAGCAGCTAAACGTATGCAGAAGACATTAGGCCCCGAGCAGGTTATTGCGCGACTCGGTGGTGATGAATTTGTTGTAATTTTAACGCAACTAAAAAATGTCACACACTGCCAAGGGATTTTAGCGAATTTAAACCGAACTCTGGCAATGCCTTTCCAAATAAAGCAGCGCCATCTCTCGATATCAGCCAGCATAGGCGCGACACTTTATCCAGATGATGATTCCGACGCGGATACCATGATCCGTCATGCAGATCAGGCCATGTACACTGCGAAACAAACAGGTCGTAACCGCTATCACTTTTTTGACCCTGCTGTAGATCGGCAAACCCAAGACCAACACAAAGCTCAAGATGAAATTCACGAAGCACTTATAAATAGGGAATTTGTGCTGTTTTACCAACCAAAGATCAACATGCAAACAGGTGAAGTTTATGGAATGGAAGCGTTGATTCGCTGGCAGCATCCAACGCTTAACCTTTTACCTCCTGATAGTTTTCTACCACATATAACCAACCCAGATCTTGCTACCAAGCTAGGTTCTTGGGTGATGAATGAAGCGATACGACAACTACGTGTTTGGAGGGGTGCAGGGCTTGAGCTGTCCACTAGCATCAACATTTCAGCCGAGCATTTACAAAACCCAGCGTTTCCAGAGCAATTAGCCGACCTACTAGAGAAATACCCTGAGGTTCCGCCAGAAACGATCGAATTAGAAGTATTAGAAACTACTGCGTTTAATGATGTCAGTGCAGCCCGCGACATTATCGATAAATGCCACCAGTTGGGAATAAAATTCGCGTTAGACGACTTTGGTACAGGCTATTCTTCTCTAACTTATCTTCGCAAAATTCCTGCAGATACAGTAAAAATTGATCGTAGTTTTGTTATGGATATGCTGGACGATGATGAAGACAAAACAATTGTTGAAGGCATAATTGGGCTAGGTAAAGCCTTTAATCGTGGGGTCATAGCCGAAGGCGTAGAGAGCGCCGAGCATGGCCGCTGTTTAATGGCACTCGGCTGCAACCATGCGCAAGGCTACGGCATCGCCAAACCGATGCCAGCAGATCTGATCCCCGATTGGCTAGCCACGTTTAATTTGAGCCAGCACTGGAAATAAACAAGCCGAATCAGCTTATTTCGAAATCAAAATACTGATTTGGGAATGGTTCATCCTGCAAGGTAAAGTGCCACCACTCTTGATGAAAAGGTACAAAACCATGCTGGACCATTACTCGTTGCAGTAACATTCTATTCGCACGCACCTGCGCAGATACCGAGTTTGAATCAAACCACGATTCTGGGCCAAAGAAATCAAATTCCGTCCCCATATCGAGTTCTTCCTTGGAATCCAAATCGATCAATGTCAGATCAACCGTACTGCCTCGCGTGTGGCTGGAATGCCGGATAAGGTACCCTTTACTGAAAAGCTCTGGACGCTGCAATGTGGGAAAAAATCGCTCCTGCGTAGGGTTAGCACCGTCTTGGTCGCACCATGCAATAAACTGATCAACTGAGCGCTGAGGTCGGTAGGCATCAAACACTTTTAGCCCTAGACCAAATTCAGCGAGTGAGTGTTGAACCCTTTGTAAAGCCAACGCAGCAGGCTTGGTTAAAAGGCACGTCTCTCTCAGATAACCGCAAACTGACTCACCCACAAAGTTATCACCGGTAAAATATTTAAGATCGATAACAATGCTGGAGTCGACATCTAAGAGATCAACAAAGAGTTCGGGCTTAGTCGTAATTAAATCCACGTTATTCAATCCAGATAAGACTTGCCATACGGCCCGTAACACCATCTCGACGATAGGAATAAAACCGTTCTGCATCAGTATAGGTGCAATATTCTCCGCCAGAGACAAAATTTACACCAACGGAGTTTAGCCTTTGACGGGCTAACTGATAGATATCTGCTAGAAACTTCCCTGACGAACCTTCGACAGGAGTAAAAGCTTGATTAGCCTGCGCCTGGACCGCGACAAATTGATCTCGCACTTCTTGTCCTACTTCAAATGCATCTGGGCCTATGGCCGGGCCTAACCAAACATGCAAATTTTCTGGCTTTTGGAAGCCCCCGACAGCTTGCTCCAAAATACCATCCAACAGCCCTCGCCAACCGGCATGCACTGCAGCAACACGCTTTCCATCACCATCAGCAAACAGTACCGGAAGGCAATCAGCCGTCATCACAATACATGCCTGGCCTTTCTCTTGGCTCCAGCAACCATCCGCTTCCAGGCAAACACCATCAACTTTAGCTTCGATGATATCAATCCCATGAACTTGCGAGAGCCACTGAGGATTACGCTGTAAGCCCAGCTCATCAATCAAAATCTGCCGATTTTGTTTGACGTGCTCGGGATCATCTTTTACGTGATCTCCCAGATTTAAACCTTTATAGGCACCACCACTCACACCATCGAAGCGTGTAGTGGTAAAGGCTTTTACCCCTCGGGGAGCATTCCAATCTGGGAGAATCAATTGCATTTAATTACACCATTTCATCTGCATGAGCATCTAAGTCAGCCTGAAGTAGCGATAACAGATGCTGAAAATCATCGGGCAGATCCACTTCCCAAGAAACAAGCTCACCTGTTTCTGGATGCCAAAGTTCAAGCTTTTTGGCATGAAGGGCTTGGCGTTTAAAATCACGCAGGCCTTCAATCATCTCATCACTACAACCTTTAGGTAGACGGAAACGACCACCATAAAGCTGATCACCTACAAGCGGGTAATTGATATGCGACATGTGCACACGAATTTGATGGGTACGGCCAGTTTCAAGCTTCAAACGGATATGAGTATGGGCACGCATTTTCTTTAAAACACGATAATGCGTAGTCGCTTCTTTGCCTACCCCAACAACGGCCATCTTTTGGCGGTTTTTAGCGTGACGCCCCATAGGCTCATCAACCGTACCACCACCAGTCATTACACCGTGAACTACAGCTTCATACTCACGCCCCATCGAACGCTCTTGCAACTGATCGACCAGCTCCGTTTGAGCTGCAATGGTCTTCGCAACCACCATCAAGCCAGTAGTATCCATATCTAGACGATGAACAATACCCGCACGAGGCACTTGGGCGATATCAGGGCAGTGGAACAGCAGTGCATTTAGTAAGGTACCGTCACGGTGGCCTACAGCAGGATGCACAACTAATCCGGCCGGTTTATTAATGACTAAGATATGATCATCTTCGTAAACAATATCCAGTGGTATATCCTGCGGCTGATGATCTTCGATCATCTCCAACTGAGTATCGATAACGATGGTTTCTCCCCCAAATAATTTATCTCGAGGGCGCTTTACTTCGCCATCAACTTTAAGAGAACCATCTTTGATCCAGCCCTGTAGACGTGAGCGGGAATAATCGGGAAATAGCTGCGCTACGGCCTGATCCAGTCGTTTACCGACAAGATCATCTTCGATACGTGCTTCTAAATGTATTTGATCAGACATTCGAACCTGTCAGAACTTTCTAATTGATATGTCTGGGTCTGTTAACAGGCCCTATCAGTTATGGTTAAATAGGCCGTTGAATTGCATATAGCCTCTTTCTGTCCAGTATAACCGTTCGGGCAAGAGACTACACCGGGATTAATATAAAGATGCGTATTACCAAGAGTCTTATTGTTGCTTTATTCTGCCTAATGACAGCAGCTTGTTCATGGTTCGAAGACATTCAAGAATATCCAGATGTTCCTGAACAGCAGTTGTATCAAGAAGCTATCACCGCATTGGATGACGAGAGCTATGATGTAGCTATAGAAAAATTCCAACTTCTAGAAGCTCGTTACCCATTTGGCCGCTTCTCTGAGCAAGCGCAATTAGAATTGGTTTACGCTTATTTTAAAAACTATGAACCTGAAGCCGCACGAGCAGCAGCTGATCGTTTCATCCGCTTGCACCCGAATCACGACAACATTGATTACGCATATTACCTAAAAGGTTTGACTGCGTTTGAACAAGATATTAACTGGATTACTCAATACTTACCTGTTGATGAGACTAAACGTGATCCAGGTGCAGCCCTAGATTCTTTCGAGAGCTTCTCAACACTGGTTAGCCGCTATCCAGATAGTCAATATTCTCCTGATGCACAAAAGCGTATGGTTTACCTTAAAAACCGTCTTGCTGCTTATGAAGTCCATGTAGGCCGCTACTACATCCAACGCGAAGCTTTTGTTGCTGCTGCTAACCGTGGACGTTACGTCATTGAAAATATGCAGGAAACACCTGCTGTACCTGATGCATTAGCGGTCATGATTGAAGCCTATACTCACTTAGGCCAGCAAGACCTTGCCGCAGACACACAAGCCGTATTGGCGAAGAACTTCCCTAACTACCAATACACGCCTATTTTTAAAGGCGAGAAAACCTTATTTGATGCAGCAACATTTGACCTGTTTAGCGACACTAAAGAGCCTCCTGTTGCGACTCCTGTTCGTATGAACGAGAGTACTGATGCACCGAAACCTGATCGTTCTCTCTTCAGCACCATAACGTTTGGTGTATTTGATGATGAAGACGATGAACAGAAGAAATAACTAAGAACAATATAAAGGCACCTTAAAGGTGCCTTTTTTGCCTCTTAGGGAACCATAAAGAGAAATAAGAGAGATAAATATGCAGGCAGCAGCGATTATCAAAGAGATGCAGGTACTACCTGAAATCGACCCTGCTAAAGAAATTGCACGTCGAGTAAGCTTTATTAAAAACACACTTAAAGCTTCTGGCCTCAATAACCTTGTACTCGGCATTAGTGGCGGCGTGGACTCATCCACCTGTGGCCGACTCGCGCAATTAGCAGTCAATGAACTAAACGAAGAAAGCGGCGAGAGCAGATATCAATTTATTGCTATGCGCCTGCCTTACGGCGTACAGAAAGATGAAGAAGATGCGCAACTAGCACTTCAATTTATCCAACCATCACAGTCTATAGCGGTTAATGTAAAACCTGGCGTCGAAGGCATACATACAGAAGTCACAGCATCACTCGCTGAAGCACAACTCAATCAGGCCTCAGAGGGCGCCGTAGATTTCGCTAAAGGCAACGTAAAAGCACGAGCACGAATGATCGCTCAGTACGAAGTTGCAGGTATTGTAGGCGGCTTAGTCATTGGTACTGATCACTCAGCAGAAAACATCACAGGCTTCTATACCAAGTGGGGAGACGGTGCTTGTGACCTTGCACCGCTTTTTGGACTGAGCAAACGCCAAGTTCGCCAACTGGCTCACGCTTTAGGTGCGCCCACACTACTTGTAGATAAAACACCTACCGCGGATCTTGAGTGCTTAGAACCTCAAAAAGCTGATGAGCAAGCACTAGGCCTAAGCTATGATCAAATTGATGATTTCTTAGAAGGCAAGAGCGTTGAAGTGGAAGTAGAGCAACGCATTATCGAGATCTACAATCGCACACAACATAAACGTCAGCCGATTCCAACCATATACGACTAAGCATCGCTATAAAGCCTGCAAACAATGTTACTGTTTTACAGGCTTTATTATTTTCTTTATCGATCCATTCTGTATGGATCAGCAGAGATAATTGTATCTCGACCTAGCAACATATCGGCAAGTAGTCTAGTAGATGCTGGCGCAAGTACTAAACCATTTCTAAACTGGCCAGCGTTGATAAACACATTGTCCAAGCCAGTAACCTCTCCGATAAAAGGGATACCTTCTGGCGAGCCAGGACGTAAGCCAGACCAATGATGTTCGACCTCATAGTCAGCCAACGCAGGAATAATATCTAACGCAGTTGCATGTAAGGATTTTGCAGCATCCTCGGTTGTGCGTTTAGTAAAACCTATACGCTCCATTGTACTGCCCACCAGCACTCGACCATCATTACGCGGTATCACATAGCGTCCGCCCTTTAAAATGACACGATTTACCAAACCCGGCTTAGCTTTAAACAACATCATTTGTCCGTGGACTGGCTCTACTGGTAGCTCCCTATCTAACATTGATAGCAACTCTGCACTCCATGCACCTGCAGCAATAATTACTTTATTAGCACGAAGCTTATGCTCTGATGTTTCAACGCCAACAACTTGGCCACCTTCAAGCTCAAAACCTTTTACTTCTTGGCTTTCTAACAGCGTCACTCGCGGGTTTAGCACTAGGCTTTCACGTAGGGAACGACCTAAACGCGGGTTACGGATACTGCACACCTCTGGCATCCATAACCCCTCCTCCAAACCAGAACAAAGATTAGGCTCTTTCTGGTAAAGAAAGTCGGCATCCACTTTACGTAAAGGTCGGTGATATTTTTGCGCCCAATCTAGAGCATCCTGCTGATCCTCTACAGACACCATCAACATCCCTTTTTGACGAAGTTCAGGATCAAAGCCGGTTTCATCCAAAAGATCTTGCGCTAGATGGATATAACTACTTTGCGACCAAGTTGCCAGTTCAGTGACCGCATCAGGGTAACGCCAAGGATATAAAGGCGAAACAATACCACCACCCGCCCAAGAAGATTCTTGTGCACACATTTGGCGATCTAACAACGTGACATCAGCATTGGCTTGAGCAAGCTCTCGCGCCAACATCATACCGATCACGCCACCACCGATTATTAAAAAGTCAGACATCTAATTTCTCAATTGTCTTAAGTTACTTACGGATAAAGCTATATTACAAAACCAAGAAAGGGGATGGAAAATTATGAAAGTATGGAAGCCAAAAGAAAGCAATACACCAATTAGAGATAATTAAGGGGATACACATTCATGTATATCCCCTTCCTCTATAAATGCATTCCGTTTTAGAGCTTAAGGAGTATCTGTAACAACAAAATCCTTTCCTGATGTCACATCCGCTGTCACTGGACTTAGTGAGAAATCATACTCCAATGGTGCAAAGTCAAACGAAACAACAGCACCAGATACAACCGAAGGAGTCACAGTACCGTTCCAAGAGTAATCAACAAAACAGCTATAGCCAAGAATTTGATCAGCCAACACTTCTAACTCACATTGCTGCGCAAAATCGGGCAATGGATCAACCCCAACCTCAATTGTGGATAATAATCCCTCAGCTCCTGAAGCAACCGACGACACGTCCAACTGTCCGGATATTTCATAGGCTAGATTAACATAACCCAGCACTTTTTCTTCATCGGGTATAGTGACGGTTACTCCATCTGTGTATGAATAATCATCTGTACTAAGGCTCGGATAACCTGCTGGCACATTATTCAATGCCGTCAGAAAGTCACTACAATCTTTATTACCATTGGTATTAATTACCAAAAAATGTTGGTTTAAGAGATTTCCTGAAGTGTTTAAAAGAGATGATTGAGTATCCTCTACATTAGTATCAACTTCAGAATACATATAGTAATAACCTAATCCTGGCGCTGCGTTCGACGCCGCTAGGTAGGGTCCTGGCCCATTAGTCGTAGTAAAACGAACAAGGCCTGATTGACCAATAACATCTGAAGATTGAATGGTTCCAGATACAGTCGCTGGATCAATACCATAGTATTTATACTCTCGCGGTGATATACAAGCGCCAGGTTTGTTAGAGCCCTGAGCGTCTGGTAACAATAATGCGATTGTTCCGTACCAGCCCTCTCCGAATAGACATGTATAGCCGATATCACTGCCTAATTCATATACAGCGCAGCCACCACCTTCAGAGGTTAATACGTTAGGCGATGCCTCTAAATCTTCATAAGAAACCGAGACACTACTATCCACATATATATTGCCTTTAATAGAAAAAATTGGGCTTGATAAATCAACTAATTCAATGACAGTAACGACTTGGTCACATCCGGCATCACCATTGATACATTCATCATCAGTAATCTTGATACCATACTTATTATCAGCAAGTTCAATCCAATCACCTACAGATTTAGTCGCATCATGCACTTCATCTGATGTTTCTCTGGCCGTAGCAACGGCTGAACCTGAAGGCCTTTCAAAACTACCTATACTCTCATCAGTACCTGTACCTGCTTGATCGCTAGAGTCAAATGACGATTTTGGATCATTCCAAACCAAACGAGAATTCAGGGATACAGACTCCGCATTTCCAAGTGAATCAGTCCATGTAACATCAACGCCTAACATATAATGCGTTTGAAATGATGCTGCCGCAGTCGAGGCTAATGAATAAGAAACTGTATAAGCTGTGTTGCCCACAGTAACATTCGTGGATTCAGGATAAGATGCCAATGCCAAGCTAGCATAGCTATTTTCTAAAATTACGACTCTCTCTTGCTCAAGTTTCTGCTCTGCTAATTTAACTGCAACAGCACGAGCCTTAGAGTTCCCACTTTCAGTGACTAACTCACTTTGAAAAAGCGCTGCCCCAATAAGACCTATTGCTACAATAACAAATGCAAGCAAAGCCTCAATTAGTGTAAAACCTTTTTCATAACGATTTTGATACATATTAACCACCTTTCCTCAATCCCTCGAGAGCTTACTCAATGACCCTTACCAATCCTTCCAGCTCCCACGTATAACTTCCTTTGTATTAATTTGATCTAGATTATCAACCACTTCCTGATCGTAATAAACGTTAGCTGTACCATTACCCATGTCTAATTCACCTTCAGAAACAATGCCACCAAAGATGTCCACAGTGCCATTTACTCTATCAACATTTCTCGCAATAATAAGTCCGTAAACATCTGGCCCTCCACTCATCCTTAAATCACCATCGACAACAAGGATTACAGGATTAGCTGAACTACCAATCGTTCCTCCAGTAAGCCGAGCATCATTCAAATGTATTAATTGCCCTTCAATGTCAGAAGCATCGGCATCCCGCAACTCATTACCGGTCATGCTCAAACTGGCAGAGGCAACCAGCTCATCTAAAGTCCGCCCGAAGAAATTTTGAGTAAACTCATCTGCAGTAACATTGGCCATATTGGTATCACCATCAATCACATCAGGCCCAGTTGTGTTTTTTGTCGTGCTTTGTATATATTCAATATCGTCTATGTCATTTCCTGTCGCAGTTAAATGCCTTGAAAGATCATCAACCGTACCATCCCATGTATCACCGGAAAACCCTGTCCAATCTGGATCCCTGATATAAGTATCCGCAGACCCCCAAGAAGTAATGTCATCACCCGCCCAAATGTTTAAATTGGTAAAACCATTAAAAACATTCATATTACCTGAAACATTCACATATCCACGTGCGACGATAGGGAGGTCGGGAGGGTTAGGGAGAAGAGGTAATTCCCCGATAAGAACACTGATAGAACGATTGATCAGCCCATCATCGCTGCGACCAACTGAATCAATCTGAATTAAAGACATATCTGCGTCACTACTGGCATCAGATAGCAAGACCGTAAAACCAACTCCGTCACCCCAGCTAACGGTTGCCCCCGAAACACTAAGATCTAAGACAGAGTTATTATCTTGATCGACCCCTACTCGAGAATAAGCTATTGCGTAATCAATACCAGCCTGGGCAGCATGAAATGCCTGCTTTGCACGATATTCATTTGCAACAATTTTCTTTTCAGTGATGACTGTTTCAGACGTAAAAAAGGACACACCTAGAACAATAACAACCATGACTAGAGCCAGAACTAATGTAGCTGCCCCTTTTTGGCGACCTATTCTATTATCTATATGATTATTTATTTTAATCTGCATAGAAGTCATTCCGAATTTTAACTGATTCCTGAACCGTTTTAGTCCAATCAGTATCATTTATAACGGATGCAGTAATCGTTATATCTATTTCCCTTACGGAACCAACTGCATTAGTACCTACATTAGAAGGGCAAGCTGCGCTGGCTTCATTAACAATACATAAAGAACTATCGGTTATAGACATCGCATTTACTGACATAAAGTTCTCATCAGAAAGCCTTTCCCATGTTCCTGTAGAGCAGGATGTCATACTAGTTCCTGACGTTTTCACCCAAATAGACGATGCTGAAAACCGCACCCCACTATGCTCATTTGTACCAATAAGACCATCCCCATCGACATCATAGTTATAAAGAGCACAAGATGCGCTGACTAAGTTAAAATCTTCACCCATATCATCATAAGGTGAGGATAATGCCCCACTCTGAACCCAATGCCCCGCTCGTCTAATATCATCAGCTATAATCGTTGTTATTGCCGCGAGCTCCTGATTTAGACGAGCACTGTAAACCACATCCCTACTACTTTTAAATGCGATGATAAATGTGTAAATCGCTCCAGATACAACTATAAGTCCAACAACCAAACCGATCATTAGTTCGATTAATGTGACACCTGCTTGCTTGGAAGGCACCTCTTGAAACGTTTTCATTATGGGCATCCTGCATAAATGTCCAAGGTATCTGAGCACAAACGTACTCGACCAATGGTGCTCAAAACCACTTTCGCATCACCATATCCGGGATAATTCAAAGTAATTGTCCCGTTTTCCATAGAAGTAGATCTCGGCGACAGAAAACCTGAATCATCACTTGTTAAATTCGTTGATAACTCAACGCTTGGGTAATCGCTGCCTGTAACATATCTAGCCGGTGCAGAATTGATGGTGCACAAAGCAAGAGAGGCCGCAGAAGAGCAATCACATGCAGCGGTATCACTTATACCCATGCACCAACCTGCAGCACCTGTACCTTTAAAAGCAATATAGATATCAGAACCATTAGAGATAGACTCGCTACGCGCATATTGAATATGCCCGTAAACTTTTTCCGCAGCTCCGGTCAGCTCAACCCGTTCTTGAAAATCATTTAAACTAGGTGCAGCAAGGGAAATTAGTATTGCCAATACAGCGAGCGTTACCATCAACTCTATTAGAGTAAAGCCTTTATATTTATGCAGCTTATTCATCTATCTTTCCCAACAGTCCGCATCAGCAAACCCACTCCCATAAACAGGTCCATTCTGCGTGATGCGAAACGAACCACATGCATCATTAGTTTGAACACCTGTCGGAGCTGCGGTAACGGTATAAGAACTAGCCCCTGTACTGCTGATAGTAATATTATAGTAACCTTCCCTTGAAGTAGAACCGTATGCTAATGATGCTGCCGTTGCATAAGCCACATTATTTGCTCTCCATTTTTCTTGTTCTAATCTGATATCAGCAAGGCTCGCCATAGCATCACCACGCCTCGCCTTCTCCACGAATGACTGATAAGCCGGATAAGCGATAGACGCAAGAATAGCGACAACAGCTACTACAATCATCAGTTCAATTAAAGAAAACCCTGATTGAAGGTTTTGATTTCCTTTCATTTTTTTCATTCCTAAATACGCACCGAGTATGCAGTTTAACGATTAATAGCAAAGTCTATAATTGAGACCAAAACACAACATCTCATTTTAAAGTGAGTAACTAAATTTTTACTAGAAAGACAACAACAAATCCTAATTTAAGATTAGTCGTTTAAGGGAACATACGCCATAGGTAGATTTTTCGGGGGTCTCAAGTAAGAATAGCTTAAGATAGGACAAATACAAAAAACCCGAATTAAAAAATTCGGGCTCTTAATATCATCTTAGCTAACTTGAAGAATTTCTACCTGAAAATCTAGCCTCTTCCCTGCCAGCGGATGATTAAAATCAACCGAAACCATCTTATCATCAAACTCAGCTATCACACCGGGAAGTTCGCCATTACCAGCATCCGCGAATGAAATAACCAAACCTTGTTCTAATTCCATGCCCTCAAACTGACTGCGAGGGATATTCTGCACATTGCTTGGGTTACTCATCCCAAAGCCATTTTCAGGCAGAATTTTAAGAGTTTGTTTCGCCCCTTCTTCCAAGCCGAACAATGCTTTTTCAAAACCTTCCAACAAATTACCATCACCCACAGTAAATGTCGCGGGTTCAGCCTCAAAATTGGAATCAATTATTTGACCGTCTTCCAGTTTAATTGCGAAGTGCAGCGTAACGGTTTTACCCGGACCGATCAATTTACTCATTGTGAACTCTCTTCAGATGATTTTCGCTTCCCTTCCAGAAATAACATATCCAGAATCAGAATAATCGCTCCAATCGTGATAGCGGTATCCGCAATATTAAAAGCGGGGAAGTAATAATTCTGATAATGCAGGGAGATGAAATCAATCACATACCCTTGTACCGCCCGATCATATAGATTACCTAAAGCACCGCCCAATACGAGGGACAGAGCTAGACCTAACCACCAATAGATACGAGGCGTACGCTTTAGCCAGATCACCAGTACAACGCTCACGACTACAGCAATTGCTACAAAGAACCAACGCTGCCAGCCACCTGCGTCTGACAAGAAGCTAAAAGCAGCGCCAGTGTTGAACAACAGCGTTAGGTCGAACATTGGCAGTACAGGATTAGGATCTGCATACTTTAAATTAGTTACCGCTAAGTATTTACTACCTAAATCCAGTACAACCACCAGCAGCGAGAGCACACCCCAGATAAGGCAGCTTCGCACTGGTTGTGTTTGTTGTTCAGTGCTCTGTGTCATTAAGCAAAGCTACGGCTTTCACCGGTACCTTTAACGTTATCAACACAACGACCACACAGCTCAGGATCGTCAGAGTCCTGACCTACATCTTCACGGAAGTGCCAGCAACGTGGACACTTATCGGCAGCACTTTTAGCCACGCTAACTTTAAGCCCTTCAAGCTCCGTATCAGCAGCATCTTGTGCATCCGCTAATGGCGCTACAACCGCTTTTGAAGTGATCAAAACGAAACGTAGCTCGTCTTCTAGTTTACCTAGTAGTGCCTGCAGAGTGTCATCGCAATACAAAGTCACTTCTGCTTCTAAGCTACCGCCGATGTTGCCATCGCTACGCTCAGTTTCTAACTGCTTATTAACCGCAGTTTTCACTGCCATTACCTTTTCCCAGTAGGCAGAATCAAATGCACTATCTGCAGGTAGTTTCGTTAGACCCTGATACCAAGTATCCAAATGAACAGACTGAGTACGTTCGCCAGCCAAAGTTGCCCAGATTTCATCTGCAGTAAAACTACAGATTGGCGCAATCCAGCGAACCAATGCTTCAACAATATGGTACAACGCAGTCTGAGCAGAACGACGCGCATGCGAATCAGTCGCAGCCGTGTATTGACGGTCTTTGATGATATCTAGGTAGAAACCACCCATATCCTGAGAACAGAAGTGAGATACTTTCTGGAATACTTGTAGGAATTCATATTGGTTGAAGTGCTCGATTAGCTCTTCTTGCAAACGCGCTGCACGATCTACTGCCCAAGCATCCAACGCTACCATTTCTTCTGGTTTAACCATGTGCTGGGCAGGATCAAAACCGCTTAGGTTAGCCAAGAAGAAACGTGCTGTGTTACGAATACGGCGGTAAGCATCCGCGGCGCGCTTCAAGATATCGTCAGAACAGGTCATCTCACCGCTGTAATCAGTAGAAGCAACCCATAGACGCAAGATATCTGCGCCGTATTTGTTCATTACTTCCTGAGGCGATACAACGTTACCAACTGACTTAGACATCTTGCGGCCTTGACCATCAACGGTAAAGCCGTGCGTTAGCACCTGTTTGTATGGCGCTTTGCCTTTGATAGCAATCGCAGTTTTCAAAGAAGACTGGAACCAACCACGGTGCTGATCCGAACCTTCAAGGTACATATCAGCGGGGTATTCCAAGTTGTCACGCTGATCAACGACAGAATAGTGCGTCACACCCGAATCAAACCAAACATCCAACGTATCAGTTACTTTTTCGTACTGATCAGCTTCGTCGCCCAATACTTCAGCAGCATCCAGATCGAACCATGCATCCATACCCACTTTTTCAACACGCACAGCAACCTGTTCGATTAGTTCTGGCGTATTCGGGTGTAGTTGCTGAGTTTCTTTGTGGATAAACAGTGCAATTGGCACACCCCAAGTGCGTTGACGGGACACACACCAATCAGGGCTCTGCTCGACCATCGCTTCAATTCGGTTTTGACCCCAGCCTGGGAACCACTCAACACCTTTGATCGCTTCTAGGGCATCTTTCTTCAGACCCTTCTCTTCCATGCTTACAAACCACTGAGGTGTTGCACGGTAGATCAATGGCGTTTTGGTACGCCAGCAGTGTGGGTAGCTGTGCTGGAACTTGTGCTCCAAAACAAGCTTGTTGTTCTCCGTTAGCAGTGCAACGACTTTATCGTCCACTTTATAAACGTGTTCGCCAGCAAATACGCCTGCACCTTCACCTAGAACACCCGAAGCGTTCACTAGGTTCATTGTGCCGATACCGTATTTACGACCAACCTCAAAGTCTTCCACACCATGGTCTGGTGCTGTGTGAACGGCACCTGTACCCGCATCAAGGGTTACGTGATCGCCTAGGATCACAGGAACTGTACGCTCGTAGAACGGGTGCTGTAGTTCAAATTTTTCTAGTGCTTGGCCCTGACAACGACCAACGATGCTGTACTCTTCAACACCGTAACGCTTCATAGCATCTTCAACTAAGCCTTCCGCTAGAAGAATACGCTCTGCACCTAAACCTAGATCTAGCTGAACAAGCACGTAGTCTAGCTCGCCACCTAGCGATACCGCTTGGTTAGATGGCAGTGTCCAAGGCGTTGTTGTCCAGATAACTACCGATGCTTCGCCTTCACCTTCAAGACCCTCAAATTTCGCAAGGAAACCGTCCTGATCAACCGGAGTGAAACGTACATCGATCGCTGTAGAAGTCTTGTCCTGATATTCCACTTCAGCTTCAGCTAGGGCAGAACCACCCACAACACTCCAGTAAACTGGCTTAAAGCCTTTCACTAGGTGGCCATTTTCAACGATTTTGCCCAAAGCACGAATGATGTTGGCTTCAGTATCAAAATTCATTGTTAGGTATGGATTATCCCAATCACCTAGAACACCTAAGCGGATAAAGTCTTTCTTCTGGCCTTCAACCTGTCGTGCAGCGTAGTCACGGCACTTTTTACGGAAGTCTTTGTGAGACAGTTTCACGCCCGCTTTGCCGTGCTTAGTCTCAACCTTATGTTCGATTGGCAGACCATGGCAGTCCCAACCCGGCACATAAGGAGCGTCAAATCCGCTCATTGTTTTGGATTTGATAATAATGTCTTTCAGAATCTTATTAACCGAGTGACCAATGTGAATATCACCGTTTGCGTATGGAGGGCCATCGTGCAAAGTGAACTTATCGCGGCCAGCACTGACTTCACGAATTTTCTGGTACAGATCCATCTTCTGCCAACCCTGTAGCATTTTCGGCTCACGCTGAGCCAAATTGCCACGCATTGGGAAGGCTGTTTCCGGAAGGTTCAATGTTGCTTTGTAATCGGTCATGGTTATAAGTTCCGAATTAACTACGGGTGCGGTCAAAGTAAGCCCGCACATCTTCAATATCTGCAAAAATTTGTTTTTTAAGCGCATCGATATCTGAGAATTTACGCTCATCACGAACAAACTGCTTAAACTCGACAGTTAGCAACTGTCCATAAATATCTTTATCAAAATCAAACAGGTGTGCTTCAAGCACCGGCTGCTGACCACAAACGGTTGGGCGTATACCAACGTTACATACACCCTGAGCAGTAAAGTTTGGGCCTTTAACTTCTACCGCATAAACCCCGCGCAAAGGGCAAGCATAACGATGCATACGTACATTTGCCGTTGGCACTCCAAGCTGGCGGCCCAGTTTTTGGCCATGCATCACACGCCCTGAAACGGCGTAAGGACGACCTAGCAAAGCAGCTGAAGCTTCAAGATCATTCTGCTGCAACACGCTACGAATACGTGTACTGCTGACACGCTCATCAGCATTTAAAAACGTTTGTGTATTCACCACTGTAAAATCATGACGTTCGCCTGCATCACACAACATGTTGTAATCACCTGAACGATCACAACCAAAACGAAAATCATCACCAACGACAAAATGCTTCACCGCTAAACCATGCAGTAATAGCTCTTGTACAAACTGCTCCGCCGTCATCGCACGTAGACGGTCGTTAAAATTTAGGCAAAGATGGCGATCGATACCCTCTGCCTGCAACAATCTGTACTTTTCGCCAAAACGGGTTAAGCGCGGTGGTGCTTTATCACCTGCAAAGAACTCTTGAGGCTGAGGCTCAAAGGTAATCACAACGGAAGGCAGGTTTAGCTCCTTCGCTTTTGCCTTTACCTGAGCAAGCACCTGTCGATGGCCTAAATGCACGCCATCAAAATTGCCGATAGTTGCGACACAACCTCGGTGTTTTTCGCGCAGGTTATGTAATCCGCGAATTAGTTCCATCAGGTACTCTTGCTACTGCCAAAAATAAACGCGGCATTATAGCTCAGATAATATCCAACCTGTACTACTGAGACCCGCTGTAAGCAACAGAATGCAAAATAAACTTAATTATGCTTCAAATGACGCACTCTCAAGCCTGCAAAAGCCAACACAACAGCATAAACAGCCCCGCCAGTAACCACCAAAATCGCCATTTGAGAGATTCGCACCCACAGATCCATCTGTAGCCACTCGTCAACTGAACCCATCAACTGGATGATGACAATAGCCATCGCCACATTAGCCGCCAACATTCGTAGTAATTGCACGACCCAACCCGAAGACCAGCTAAACACGCCCGATTTAATCAACCCATACAACAACAAACCAGCATTCATAAACGCCGACATCGCTGTCGCAGCGGCCAAACCAACATGCGCAAACGGTCCAATAAGGATCAAGTTAAACACCATATTCGCCACAGCAGCTTGAATACCGATTTTCACTGGCGTTTTGGTGTCTTGGCGAGAGAAATAGCCCGTAGCCAAAACCTTAATCAGCATAAAGGCGAGCAAACCACAGGCATAAGCACGCAAACTAGCCGCAGCCATAAAGACATCACGATCGGTTAAAGCGCCATAGTGGAACAAGGTGATCAACAACGGTTCAGCCAACACAAACAACGCTACCGCCGCCGGTATACCGATAAACATCACCATCTGCATTGCCCAATTCAAAGTAGACGAAAACGCCTCTCTAGATTGAGTTGTATGCTTACGCGACAAGCTAGGCAGAATGACCGTCGCAATGGCGATTCCAAACACACCCAAAGGCAGCTCTGCCAGGCGATCTGAGTAATACAACCAAGAGACACTGCCGGTTTGCAGAAACGATGCCAACACCGTATCCAAAAGCAGGTTGATTTGAGTAACAGACACCCCAAACAACGCCGGAATCATCAGCGTCATGATGCGGCGAACACCTGGATCATTCCATCCCCAGACGGGTTTAGGCAAAAGATGAATGCGCGCCAGAAACGGCAACTGGAAAACCAACTGCACCACCCCGGCAATCATGACACCCCAAGCCAAAGCCAAGATAGGTGGATCGAACAACGGACTTAGGAAGATCGCAGAACAGATCAAACTGATATTAAGCAGCACAGGCGTGAACGCAGGAACAGCAAAACGCTCATAACTATTCAGGATAGAACCGGCAAACGCAGTCAACGAGATCAATAGCAGATACGGAAATGTAATCCTCAGCATCTCTGCTGCCAGTGCAAATTTCCCCTCATCCCCCATATAAAAACCTGGGGCAAACATAGCGGTTAACATGGGCGCTGCCACCACCGCCAAGACGGTGATTGCGATTAAAATACTACCGAGCGTACCCGAAACATAATTAACAAGCTGCTGCACTGCTTTTAGATCTTTTTGGGTACGATATTCAGATAGAACAGGCACGAATGCTTGAGCAAACGCCCCCTCAGCAAATAATCTGCGAAGAAAGTTCGGAATTTTAAACGCGACGAAGAAGGCATCTGCACTACCACTGGCACCAAAATAATTGGCAACCACAACATCTCGCGCTAAACCTAGCACTCGCGAAAGCATGGTCATCACACCAACCACGGCACTTGATCGCAGTAATCCCGCTGATTTTTTTGCTTCCGTTTCCTGCTTTGACACCGCTTCCGCCTATAATTTCATGAATAACACTCAAGAGAATGGGAATATTACTGCTTCAACAAGAAAATTTCTGCAGTTTTATTGACAGATAGCTCTCAAATATGAATAATCTCGCCTCTAATTTTCGGCGTATACCAATAAGCCGATATTTTACTAACTAATTTTAAGGAGCCGGACTGTGGCAAATTCCGCAGGATCTCGTAAACGTGCTCGACAGGCAGAGAAGCGTCGCCAGCATAACGCTAGCCTGCGTTCCATGGTACGTACCTACATCAAGAAAGTTGTTGCTGCTGTAGAAGCAGGCGAAAAAGCTGCTGCACAGGAAGCATTCCAAGCTGCACAGCCAGTTCTAGATGGTTCAGTGTCTAAAGGCATCTTCCACAAGAACAAAATCGCACGCACTAAAAGCCGTCTGAACAAGCAGATTGCTGCTCTTTAATTAGAGCCAAGCGTAAAAAAAACCGGCTTATGCCGGTTTTTTTGTGCCTAAATTTAGCCCCTCAATTAAGAGAGGACTAAATTATCTCGATGCACCAACTCTTCTTCACCCATAAAACCAAGAATTGATTCAATTTCACCACTAGGCTTACCGATAATTTTTTGCGCATCCCCAACACCGTAGTTCACCAAACCACGCGCAACGATACGACCAAACTCGTCACTGATGATAACCATCTCTCCTCGAGAAAAGTCACCACTCACACTACGAACACCCGCTGGCAATAGACTCTTACCACGCTCACGCAGCGCCTTAACCGCACCCGCATCAAGCATAAGATTCCCACGCGCCTGTAAATGACCTGCAATCCACTGCTTACGCGCCACCATCGGCCCTTTTTCAGGCACCAACAGCGTACCTATATCTTCCGCCTCTCTTAAACGCAGAAGAACATCATCTTCACGACCACTCGCAATAACGGTCACAGCCCCAGAACGCGCCGCTAATTTAGCCGCACGCACTTTAGTGGCCATACCACCACGACCCAACTTACCACCGTCACCTGCCATCGCCTCGAGCGCTTCGTCACCCGCTCTCGCTTCGGAAATCAAAGTCGCCTCAGGATCATGACGCGGATCCGCCGTGAACAGCCCTTTTTGGTCGGTCAGCAGGATTAGAGCGTCAGCTTGAACCAAGTTAGCCACCAACGCCCCCAGCGTGTCGTTATCACCAAAACGAATCTCTTTAGTGACAACCGTATCGTTCTCGTTAACAACCGGAACAACACCCAACTCAAGCAACTCTTTTAAAGTCGCCTGAGCATTAAGATAACGCTTACGATTTGAGTGATCTTCATGCGTCAGAAGAATCTGTGCCGTATGAGTATTATGGCGCTGAAAGTTAGTTTCATAGGCCTGCACAAGACCCATCTGTCCAACGGCAGCAGCCGCCTGCAGCTTTGAGATCTCATGCGGTCGCGAATCCCACCCTAGGCGAGTCATACCTTCCGCAACCGAACCCGAGGAAACCAACACAACCTCAAGCCCAGACGCTTTTAGAGCAGCAATTTGATCTACCCAGCGACTAATCGCATCTAAATCCAGACCCTCACCATCATTTGTGAGTAGCGCACTGCCAATCTTTACCACCCAACGCTTCGCACGCTTGAGCTTTTCCCTACCTACAGCCACTTAAAAACTCCTAACACCGTCTGCAGTAGCAACAATCACATCAATTGCTATTCACGAACATATTCAACTTCAACGTCGTAATCATCATCGTCAAAGTCGTCATCATCCAAATCATCACCTTCGCGACGCGCACGCATATCTGCACGCATCTGCTCAATACGCTCTCGAGCCTCAGCATCAACCTGCTCGCGGATCTGCTGCTCCTGCTCAAGAATAGAAGGATCTTCCTCAATCGCCTCTAGACGATGATCCAAGAACGCCTGAATATCACGCATCATGTCATCAGTGCCTTGCTGACTTAGCGCCGAGATACGATAAACCGGACCCTCCCACTGCAACTCATCGATCACAGCCTGACAACGCGCTTCACGCTCCTCTTCCGGGACCATATCCAGCTTATTTAGTACCAACCAACGCGGCTGATCAGCTAGCGTCTGGCTAAACTTCTCCAGCTCACCCACAGCGACTGCTGCCGCCTCCTCAGGAGAAACACCATCCCAAGGCGCCATATCGACAAGATGCAGCAGGATACGGTTACGTGCTAAGTGCTTAAGAAAACGAATACCTAGACCCGCACCCTCTGCAGCACCCTCGATAATTCCTGGAATATCGGCAATTACGAAACTGCGATGCTTTTCGATACGCACTACACCTAAGTTAGGCACAAGCGTAGTAAATGGATAATCGGCCACTTTAGGTTTGGCGGCGGATACTGCTCGAATAAGCGTAGACTTACCCGCATTGGGCAAACCCAACAAACCCACATCCGCCAAAACCTTAAGTTCAAGCTTAAGGTTTCGAGTTTCACCCATAGAGCCTTTAGTTGTCTGGCGCGGAGCACGATTAACACTACTTTTAAATCGCGTATTACCCAAGCCATGAAAACCACCCTGAGCAATCTTCTCAACCTGACCGATCTCAGTCATATCAGCAAGAATCTCATCGGTATCCGTATCGATAATGGTTGTACCAACCGGCACACGCAGCACCTGATCTTCACCTTTAGCACCGGTACAGTTACGACCCATGCCAGACTGACCATTAGCCGCTTTGTAGTGACGCGTGAAACGGTAATCGATCAAAGTATTCAGGTTTTCATCTGCCTCAAAATAAACAGAACCACCATCACCGCCGTCTCCACCATCAGGACCACCTTTGGGGATATACTTTTCACGCCGAAAGCTCATACACCCATTGCCACCCTTACCGGCCTCAACCGTGATGACTGCTTCATCGACAAACTTCATGTTATCCCCCAAAAGTTAAACGTAGGAAACCTACAATTAAGCCCTGAAACACCACAAGACTCAGCGGTAGATCCCCTGAAAAATATTTTAAAAAACTATAAACAAAAAAGCTCCGCCTTGGCGGAGCTTTTTAGAAGCTTAAAACCGTTGCTTACGCATCAACTACAGAGATGTATTGACGCTTCTGCGGGCCTTTAACTTCGAATTTAACAACGCCATCTGCTTTCGCAAATAGAGTATGGTCTTTACCACAGCCTACGTTTGTACCAGCGTGGAATTTAGTACCACGTTGACGAACTAGGATGTTACCTGCAGCAACTACTTGACCACCGTAACGCTTGACACCAAGTCGTTTCGACTCCGAGTCGCGACCGTTCTTAGTAGAACCACCAGCCTTCTTATGAGCCATCTATCTAACTCCTAAACTAGGTTAATATTAGGCAGAAATGCCAGTAATTTTAACTTCAGTGAACCACTGACGGTGGCCCTGACGCTTCATGTGGTGCTTACGACGCTTGAACTTGATGATCTCAACTTTCTTAGCGCGGCCGTGCTGAACAACTTCAGCAGTCACTTTAGCACCGTCAACAACTGGTGCGCCGATTTTGATGTCGTCGCCGTTGCCAACTAGCAGAACACGGTCAAACTCAACGTTTGCGCCCGCTTCAGCCTGCAGTTTTTCCAGTTTAAGGGTTTCACCTTCCTGGACACGGTACTGTTTACCACCGCTTACGATTACTGCGTACATTTTAATCTCCGTTATTTGCCCACCCAGCTACTAGAAAAAGGCCTACTTCTAATGGTTACACCATATGGTAGGGAGCCATTATTGGATGGGTCAGGGCGCGCGATTATATAGCAAACCACCTTTATACACAACAAAGCTTCTTTATTTACATAGCGTAAAACCAGCATTTCTTGACAGAAACTATGCATACACCTAGCATGCGCTATTCTTGATTCCTTTAAGTTAGTAGCAGCCATTACTTATTATGCAGCCTCACCAGTTCAACCCTGTAATAGAACCCCAATTTGAAGCCGTAAACGATTACATCATTAATCACCTTGGCTCTAACGTACCGCTGGTAGAAAAAATTGGCCATTACATCGTTGAAAGCGGCGGCAAACGCCTTCGTCCGTTACTCGTATTACTTGCTGCTAATGCTGCAAATTATCAAGGCGACAAACACATTCCACTAGCTGCGATCATCGAATTTATCCACACAGCCACGTTGCTGCACGATGATGTAGTTGATAATTCTGACCTACGCCGCGGCAAAGATACCGCTAATGCAAAATGGGGTAATGCACCAAGTGTATTAGTCGGCGATTTCCTTTACTCCCGTGCATTTCAGGTATTAGTAGAAATTGGCTCAATGCCGATTATGGAAGTGATTTCCAATGCGACGAACGTTATCGCTGAAGGCGAAGTTCTGCAGCTACTAAACACAAAAAATCCAGATACCACCGAGGAAGCCTACATGCAGGTTATTCTTGGTAAAACCGCTATGCTGTTTGAAGCCGCTACTGAAGCAGGCGCAATCCTTGCCGAAGCCAGCAAAGAAGAGCAAGAAGGCTTACGCTTGTATGGATTACATTTAGGCACTGCCTTCCAACTTATCGACGATGTTATGGATTACTTATCCACAGCAGAAGAGATGGGCAAGAACGTGGGCGATGATCTGGCTGAAGGCAAAGCAACCCTACCACTTATTCATGCAATGCGTGCTGGTAACGAAGAACAACGCAAACTAGTTCGCCAAGCAATTCGCAAAGGTGGTTTAGACGATCTTCAACCGATTATGGATATCGTAAAAGAGACTGGCGCTATCGAATACACCCAAGAGAAAGCTCAAGGTGAAGCAGATAAAGCGATTGCAGCACTTAATGCTCTTCAAGACACATCCTTTAAAGAAACGTTAATTCAAATTGCCAACTTGGCAGTGAAACGTAAAAGCTAAAAGCTTATATCTGTGCACTTAATTACTATAAATTAAGTGCACAGCGAACCCAGATCAGTCACTCAGCAACCAGACGACTTCCTGCCGATCACCATCTACAGCTTCACCTAAACGCTCCACCTTAAAACGCTGACCAAACAAGTTCTTTACCTCTTCGCCAGAAACATTGAACGGTGGTCCTTGCGGGCTATCAAATTCCAAGGTCACCAACAACACTTTCACACCCTTTGGTAACAATTCAATGAGTTTACTAGCATAGTCAGCTCGCATCTCCATTGGCAAAGCCACCAGCGCTGCACGATCATAAACACCTTTAACATCCGATAGACTTTCACTCGTCAATGCAAAGAAATCACCACATAAAAGATTCAGCTTTTCACACGCATGAGAAACAAACAGCTCTGTATCTTCAGTTTTAGCAACTAGATCATTCTCTTTAAAGAAATCCAAACAAGCATTTGAGTTAAGCTCCACACCCAACACATCATGACCACGATCTCTAAGCCAAAGCATATCCTTGCTTTTACCGCACAAAGGGACAAAAACCTTGTCACCAACAGCTAAATCCACCTTTTCCCAATAGGAGACCAAGTAAGCATTAATCTCCATTTGATGGAAACCTATTCGCCCTTCGGACCACTTTTGATGCCAAAAATCATGTTCCATTTCGCCTTTTACACCCTAAGTCGTAAACTTTTTATTCAATAAACCTGACACAGATCGTGCCTAGTGGCATTCAAATCTGTATAATTGCGCGATATTTTGACTTATAAAAACCTGGATAAACAGAAGCTAATGACAAGACCTTCCTCTTTTAATCGCGATGAGCTGCTGTCTTGCGGCCACGGCGAAATGTTTGGACCAGGCAATGCGCGCCTACCAATTGGCAACATGCTAATGATGGATCGCATCCTGGAAATCACCGAAGACGGTGGCGAATTCGGCAAAGGCGAGATTATCGCTGAGTTGGATATCAACCCAGATCTTTGGTTCTTCGGCTGCCATTTTGAGGAAGACCCAGTAATGCCAGGCTGTCTAGGTCTAGACGCTATGTGGCAGATTGTTGGCTTCTTCCTTGGCTGGAAAGGCAACCCAGGCCGCGGTCGTGCATTAGGTGCTGGCGAAGTTAAGTTCTTCGGTCAGGTACTACCGACTGCTAAGAAGGTTACTTACCGAATCCAGCTTAAGCGCGTTATTGAGCGTAAGCTAGTTATGGGCATCGCGGACGGCAGCATGTCCGTTGATGGTCGTGAAATCTACACAGCGAAAGATCTACGTGTAGGTCTATTCACATCTACAGAAGATTTCTGATCTTTTAAGGCCCTGAATTCAGGGCCTTTCTTCTATTTTCCGTCTACTTTTTTACGAATTTAGTGGCAAAACACTACTGATTCACGGAAAATAAGCACCTTAAATTAGAAAAAGAGAGAGAAGCACATGCGTCGCGTTGTTGTTACCGGTATGGGTATCGTTTCTTGTCTGGGTACAGATAAAGAAACCGTTCTGGAATCACTGCAGCAGGGTCGTTCTGGTATTAAATTCCAAGAAGACTATAAAGAGCGCGGTTTCCGTAGCCAGGTAGCCGGCAGCATCGATATCGATTTCTCTGAGCAAATCGACCGTAAATTGCTACGTTTCATGGGTGATGCAGCAGCATACACTTACATTGCAATGAAAGAAGCAATTGCAGATGCAAACCTAGCTGAAGACCAGGTTTCCAACGAGCGCACTGGCCTTATCGTAGGTTCCGGTGGTGCTTCTGCTGACAACATTGTTGAAACTGCCGATATCACTCGCGAGAAAGGCGTTAAGCGCGTAGGTCCATACCGTGTAACTCGCACCATGGGTTCTACTGTTTCAGCTTGTCTAGCGACACCTTTCAAAATCAAAGGTGTTAACTACTCTATTACTTCTGCTTGTGCGACCAGTGCTCACTGTATTGGTAACGCAATGGAACAGATCCAGCTTGGTAAGCAAGACGTAGTATTTGCAGGTGGCGGTGAAGAACTTCACTGGGTACAAACTGCAATGTTTGATGCTATGGGCGCGCTATCTAGCAAATACAACGAAACACCAGAAAAAGCTTCACGTGCATACGATGCAAACCGTGATGGCTTCGTTATCTCTGGCGGTGCTGGCATCCTAGTTATCGAAGAATATGAACATGCTAAAGCTCGTGGCGCTAAGATCTACGCTGAACTAGTTGGTTACGGCGCAACTTCTGATGGCTACGACATGGTTGCTCCTTCAGGCGAAGGCGCTGCTCGCTGCATGAAGCAGGCAATGGCAACTGTAGACGGCAAGATCGATTACATCAACGCACACGGCACTTCTACACCAGCAGGTGACATGCAAGAGCTGAAAGCGATGAAAGAAGCCTTTGGCGATGATATGCCAACGGTTACTTCTACTAAGTCTCTATCTGGCCACTCTCTAGGTGCAGCAGGCGTACAAGAAGCGGTTTACTCTCTGCTAATGCAGGAAAACAACTTCATCGCAGCATCTGCAAACATCGATGAGCTAGATCCAGAAGCAGTAGGCCTACCAATCGCTAGCGAGAAGCAGGAAAACGTAGATCTACAACGCGTTATGTCCAACAGCTTCGGCTTCGGCGGCACTAACTGCACATTGGTATTCGAAAAACTAAAAGACTAATCAGCCTTCTAGATATAAAAAAACCGCCATTCGGCGGTTTTTTTATATTTGAAATTTGGCTTAGGCTATCTCTAGCGCTTTCATATGCTCTTCTAACCAAGCCACCATATCTTCATGGATTTCATCCACAGTACGGCCTTCTACAGGAATTGGCTCGCCCACATGGACTTGTACAGTACCTGGGATCTTCGCAAAGCTTTTGCCTGGCCAATAGAGCCCAGCATCATGAATCATTGGGATCACCGGCACACCCGCACTTAACGCCAGCATCGCTCCGCCTTTGTTAAACTTACCCACTTTACCCACAGGCACTCGCGTACCCTGGGGGAAGATAATCACAGGGATATCATCTTCTAAACGAGATTTGCCCTCTGTTAAAAGCTGCTTAAGTGCGCCACGCCTTTGGCTACGATCGATCGCTATAGGATTCAACAGACCTAGCGCCCATCCAAAGAAAGGAATCTTAAGAAGCTCTTTTTTAAGCACTGTACACTGCGGGCGGACCAAGGTTTGTAAAAACAGCGTCTCCCACTCACTCTGGTGGTTAGCTACAACAACATAAGCACCATCAGTAGGCAGATTTTCACGCCCAGTGATCTTTACACCCACACCACAACACAGTTTTAACCAAAAGATATAAAAGTAGTTAATCAGAGTGACAAATTTAAAGCGCTGCTGGAAATTCAATAGCGGCGAGATAATTAAACTCAGTGTGGCGTGCACAATGGTTAGAGGGTAAAAGCCTAAGTAATAAAACACTGCACGTAGATAGTGCAGTGGATTCGCTTTTTTAGACATGCTTAACCCCCAGTTACCGGCGGGAAGAATGCAACCTCATCACCAGCAGCTACAGCGGCCTTCTCGTCACACATCTCTTGGTTAACAGCCATCAATATAGGCGTATCAACCAGAATCTTTTGCCACTGCTCTCCGTGAAGCTCAACTAGCTGATTTAGCACTGCAGATACATCAGCAGGCTGACTCACTTCGATAGATTCTTCAGCTACACCTAAACGCTCGCGTAAGCTGGCGAAATACACCACTTTAACCATGATTACTTCTCCACCTTCCAGTGACCGCTTTTGCCACCTTTCTTTTCCAATACTTTAACTGCGCTCATAACCATGCCTTTATCCACAGCCTTGCACATATCGTAAATCGTTAAACCCGCAACAGATGCCGCCGTTAGCGCTTCCATCTCTACACCTGTCTGACCTGCTAATTTACAGGTTGCCGTAATCTCAACAACATTACGCTCGGTATTAGGATGAAGATCTACCGCAACTTTACTCAACATCAACGGGTGACAAAGAGGAATAAGATCACTAGTTCGTTTTGCAGCTTGAATACCTGCGATTCGTGCAACCGCTAAAACATCACCCTTTTTATTACCACCTTCCGTAATTAACTTCATGGTGTCAGGCAGCATTTCAACTTCTGCATAGGCAGTCGCTTCACGAAAAGTCACCTGCTTTTCGGAAACATCCACCATGTTAGCGTTTCCCTGGTCATCCAAATGGGTTAAACGACTCATAACTACTCCTGTGTTTGCGTTGCCTGATTTAGAACAGGATTAGCGTACATCTGACGAAGAATATCCTGCGCACCGCCTTCAACACTGTTAATACGCGCTTCTAAACCAGCCTTCTGATCAGCAGTAGCATCATCACTACGACCTGCTGCAATCAGATTAGATGGGTGCAAATAGTAATTTTCATGAATTTGACGATCGATCTCAGCCGCTAGCTCTTCAGGCGTATCGAAGTCAGCATCGATAGGATCACCAAAAGCTACATGCACATGCCCTTTATCACCTGTAATACCTTTCACAATACTTGCGATGTCTTCGTACTGAGACTTTTCATAAACACCATCAGTTGCCTTAGCATGTAGTTCATTCGCTTTTAAGGCATCACATGGGTCATATTCATAAGAGATAGAAACCGGCACAATATTCAGACGCTTAGCCTGCTCAGCAAAACTACGCGATTTTCGATGCGCCATATAAAGCATCTTCAAAATGGCTGGGTCTGTGGCATCATTCCCATCTTTTGCACGGCCTTCTCGCTGTGCTAACCAGATAGAATGACCGCCCAAGATACTGTGATCGATATAAGAAGATAGCTGCGTTAGCGCTTTCATCATTTCACGTCCTGTCGCAGAACGATTCACAATAAAGCTCTTATTCAAACGCATAATGTCAGAAACATAAGGCTTACGAAGCAGGTTATCACCGATCGCAATCCGAACTGTATCCATGCCGTATTGATGGCGAACCCAATTGACGAATGCCGGGTCCATTGCGATATCTCGGTGGTTTGAGATAAACAGGTAGGATTCTTCAGGATCAAGCTCATCTATACCACTACAAGTTAACTTGGTGGTCGAACGGCCAATCATCTTCTTCATATAGTTAGCCACCAGCATCTGAAACTCATAGACACTGTCGATCTCACCAATCTTGGCAGCTAAGGCAATACGAACAAATGGTTTTAACAACCATCCGATACTCGAGGACAATTTAGGAAACTGGTAACGTGTAACAGCGGTCAGGAATTCATCATTGTGAAGAATATTAAGGAGTGCATCCGCTACTTCACTATCGTTGAACGGTCTGATCTCTTTATACGGATCCTGCTGATCTGTCATTCTTTCCTCGAAAGCTCTACTAAAAAGGCCGTTATTTTACCGTTTTCTCACGCAAACTTCAGGGAAATTAAATGTAATTAACCGAGAAGTTCAGAAAACGGGATGAATCCGACCAAATCGCCCTCATCTACAACTGTCTGAGGAGGAATAACAGCAATACCATTAGCCCAACTAGCAGACATCAACACACCGGAACTCTGATTTGCAAACGGCTGTAAACGCCCATCCTCAAACCGAACTCGCAGATATTCTTGGCGCTGAATAGCTCGTTTTCTCTGGAAGCCAGCCGGTACTGAAAGCTGCAGTGGCGGTTCGAATGAAGCCCCCTGCAACTTAAGCAAGAAGGCCCTTGCCAACAAACAAAAAGTTATGAGTGTAGACGTTGGATTACCCGGCAAACCAATAAATGGCGTACCTTTGACCTGCCCATAGGCAACAGGTTTTCCTGGTTTGATCTTGATCTTCCACATATCCAACTGACCAAGATGCTCTACGCAAGATTTGACATGATCTTCTTCACCCACAGACACACCACCGGTACTGATGATGGCATCTGCCGATGCAGCCGCTTTTTCCAATGCTGCTAGCGTCGCTTCACGCGTATCTGCTACACAACCTAGATCAACAACCTCCATACCTAGACCCAGTAAAAGTCCAGTCAGGATATAGCGATTAGAGTTATAGATTTGCCCTGTACCAAGAGAGGTACCTGGCTCCACCAGCTCATCACCTGTGGATAAGATCGCAACCTTGAGACGCTTATATACAGACACAGAAGACAAGCCTACCGAGGCTAATATCCCCAGATCAGCTGCTTGTAAACGTGTACCTACTGCGAGCACCTGGCTACCAGCCAAAATATCTTGGCCAGCACTGCGGACATTATCACCAAGCGGCACATCTGCAGGAAAAACAACCCTATCCCCTTCAAGGTGAACATCTTCCTGCATTACAACTGCATTGGCACCTTGAGGAATCTCTGCTCCAGTAAAAATACGTGCACAGGTACCTGCAACTAAAGGCTGTGGAGGCGTACCTGCAGGGACTCTCTGGCTCATTTCCAAGCTTGTCTGAACACCCAAATCAGCCGTATTAATTGCGTAACCATCCATACTGCTATTATCAGCTGGAGGAACCGAGACAGAAGCGACTGGCGCTTCAGCCAATACGCGTCCTAAAGCCTCTGTAACAGGCACAATCTCAGTCATTACAGAAACATGTGCTCCAGCTAAAAGGCGCTGTAGCGCTTCATCAAAAGGGATCAAACCAGGTTGAGAATCACAGCTTCCCATTTTTTTACCTTAAGCGTTATCTTCTTGATGCTTCATGATCAACGAAGCAAAATTACAAGGCTTATGACGATGATCTAACTGCTGCGCAATCACATCATCCCAACCAGTACGGCAAGCACCTGTAGAGCCTGGCAGACAGAAAATCACGGTACCATTTGCAAGACCACCTAACGCTCTGGACTGAATGGTTGAAGTACCGATCTGACCTGCTGAAACTTGACGGAAAAATTCACCAAACCCTTCAATAGATTTATCAAACAAAGGAGCCATCGCTTCTGGGGTAGAGTCGCGACCCGAAAAGCCTGTCCCGCCCGTGGAGATAATTACATGGATATTTGAATCAGCAATCCAACGCGATGCAACCGCTCGCATCTGGTATATATCATCTTTAACTATTTCACGTGCACCAAGTACGTGACCTGCAGCCTCTAAACGATCAACCAAAGCTTGCCCAGAGGTATCCGAATCAAGAGTACGAGTATCGGATACAGTTAATACGGCAATATTTAGCGGAATAAATTCCGCTCTGGCAGGAGTATGGGACATGAGTATTTTCCTTAATAAGAAAGTACGGGAGCAAGGACAACGATGAACTCGTTTAGCCCCCTGTCATATTCATAAAACGAATGATTTGTGGCTCATCATCTAGATCAAATTCGTGCTTCTCAGGCTTCAAATCCATAGCATCGATAATAACCTGCTTCAGTTTTTCCTGATCATTAGGGTGAGCACGTAATGTATGTAGAAGATCAACAGAGTGTTCGTTACCCAAACAAAGCAACAAACGCCCCTCAACGGTTACCCTGACACGGTTACATTCAGAGCAGAAGTTATGGCTATGAGGTGAGATAAAACCAACTCGGCTTTCACTATCACTCATGCGATAATAACGAGAAGGCCCAGCAGTTCGTTCTACAGTTGGCTGTAACTCATATTTCTGCTCAATAATCGCGCGAACTTCATCACTTGAGCAGTAAACCTCACCACGATCATGTTCGGAAATTTGACCTAAAGGCATCTCTTCAATAAAACTAACATCAACGCCTTTATCACGCGCAAAATCTACAAGATCGAGAATTTCGTCATCATTGCGGCCTTTCATAACCACCGCATTCAACTTAATACGATCAAACCCCGCTTCAATAGCCGCATCAATGCCTGCAAGTACTTTTGGCAATTTACCAATTCGGGTCATCGCTTTGAAACGATCTTCACGCAAGCTATCAATACTGATATTTAGACGATTGACGCCAGCATCTTTGAGATCCTGGGCCATATGAACAAGCTGAGAACCATTGGTAGTAATCGCTAATTCTGAATCTAATTGGCCTACGCTGCGCATCAGCTTCATGACATCACGACGAACCAACGGCTCTCCACCAGTCAAGCGGATCTTTTTTACACCTAAGCTAACAAAAGCTTGGGCAATCTGATCAATCTCTTCGAGTGTAAGTACTTGAGCATGCGGAAGAAAAGTCATCTCTTCAGCCATGCAATAAACACAACGAAAATCGCAACGATCAGTTACAGACAGCCGAATATAGTCGACGGTTCTGCCAAACCGATCTACCAGCGCTTGCGTATCATCTTTAGAATTGGCCATGGTTTGTCAATGGAGCATGTAATTTATAATTTTATCGCACTAAAATAGCACAAATTCATTTCAACAGCAGTTAGACCAATTTTCATAGGAAACCTAATGTACTTTGCCATTAAGCACATCCATTTAACCTGCATAGCCCTAAGCTTCGTACTCTTTCTTTTACGCGGTGGCTTGGCTCTATTTTGCCCAGAAAAACTAGAAAAACGCTGGTTAAAGATCGTACCACATATTATAGATACCGCACTGCTGGTCAGCGCACTAACGCTCGCGGTAATGATTGAGCAATATCCGTTTGTCCATCACTGGCTAACAGCTAAAGTGATCGCTTTGGTGGTGTATATTGGTCTGGGAACAATCGCTATCAAACGCGGTAAAACCAAAGCCATTCAAGCTACAGCACTAGCAGGCGCTCTGTTTGCTTTCATTTACATTGCAGCCGTTGCGGTTTCTAAATCCCCAATGCCTTGGGGTTAAGAAATCTATAGTACTTGGCGGCTAGGATGATGGATAGATATCACGCATCAACCATTGCAACTCCTGTCGCCAAGGTCTCTGCCTTATCCCAAATACACTCAATAATTTTTTACACATTAAAACAGACGTATTTGGACGTAATGCTTCAGTGACGTAATCTTTACTCGATACTGGGACCAACTTTTCCACATCAAAGTTTTCGTACTGACCTGCAGCAATCAGAATCTCTTTACAGAAATCATAACGATTGATCACCTCAGCGCCGCAGTAATGGAAAGTGCCCCAGGCATCGGCACCATTATGAATCTGCTTTAGCATAGCGAGAATAACTCGGGCCACATCTAATGCAGAAGTAGGGCAGCCCTTACGATCCGTTACCGCTTGTAGCTCAGATTGCTTCTTAGCCGCCTCAAGCGTTCGCAGAACAAAGTTATTCCCTTGATCACTAAACAACCAACTAACTCGCAAGATAATATGCTTCGGCAAAGCTTGGCGAAGTCTCTCTTCACCTTGCCACTTACTATCACCATAGATCCCTAAAGGTGCGACTTCATCCTCTTCGGTATAGCCGCTAGCATAGTGACCATCAAACACGTAGTCGGTGGATAAGTGGAACATTGGGATAGACAGATCACCACATGCGAATGCTAAAGCCTCTACAGCATCAGAGTTAACCGCATAACAAAGCTCTGATTGTGACTCTGCTTCATCGACATCATCAAACGCTGCGCAGTTCACAACATAATCTGGTAGATGATGAGCCAGTTGTTCAGAGATCTGCTCTGGATCAGTAACATCTAACTGAGATTTCCCCAAAGCAGTAACTTCAAAAAAGCTATCCGCTTCTACAGCACGCGTCAGCGCGCTCCCCACCTGTCCATGAGCTCCGGTAATTAATATTTTGATAGGCTTTAACAGTAGATCCAGTGCCATTAAACCAAACTCTCCGGCATCTCATTTTGACTCATAAAACTATTCATCCTGCATAACAGAAGAAAGTTACCTCACTTCTTAAAAAATATACCTCAATCTCCCGGCAAGGCCCAGTAAACCCTTAGCAGGGTAGCTATTTTTAATCGAAGCTTGATCTAACACCCTGATAACTGGGTAACAACTGCCCGCAATCGGCCTCTCACAGTAACTTCTGCTCTTGAACATAAGCCGAAAAATCATCAAAGCCACCGATATGCTGATTATTCACAAAGATCTGCGGCACAGTTTTGCGCTGAGTGCGTTGAACCATGGTGGTTTTAACCTTAGGTTTGCCTGTAATTTCGATCTCGTTAAATTGCCACCCCAGCTTTTTCAACAAGCGCTTGGCTGCAATGCAGTATGGGCAATAACTCATGGTATAAATTTCGACTGACGGCATTTTTTAACTCCTAAAAATCATTCTGTGTGTATTTATGCTGTCACTAAATTTACCCGTAAAACTTCTGCTATAGGCCTCCAAAGATCCACAGTAGCCGTCCAAGCATCCAAAATAGATTTGCGCTCCCAACCAAGCCCTATGAAAGGCCTAAAACGAAAAAACCTCGCAATGCGAGGTCTTTATCGATCTATCCAGCTCTACAAATATTAGAACGGAATATCATCATCGAAATCATCAAAACCCGGTGCCGCTTGCGGTGCAGGCGCTTGCTGCGGTGCTGGAGCAGGACGCTGCTGAGGAGCTTGCTGAGGCGCAGCTTGTGGAGCCATCTGCGGCGCCATTTGTGGAGCAGGTGCTTGCTGTTGTGGCTGTTGTGCATAACCACCCTGTTGTTGCTGAGGAGCATAGCCACCTTCGTTACCGCCACGACTATCAAGCAACTGCATTTCGCTTGCTACAATCTCAGTCGTGTAACGATCCTGACCACTTTGATCCTGCCATTTACGAGTACGCAAGGCGCCTTCAACGTAAACCTTACCGCCTTTACGCATATACTCGCCAGCGATCTCCGCTAGACGGTTAAAAAATACCACACGGTGCCATTCAGTACGCTCTTGCTGCTGGCCCGTCTGCTTATCTTTCCATGATTCAGACGTTGCGATGGTTACATTAGTTACAGCATTGCCATTTGGCATATAACGTACTTCTGGATCTCCACCCAGATTGCCCACCAAAATTACTTTATTAACACCACGTGCCATTTTCTTTCTCCAAAAATCTTCTCTCACGTCAGATTGATAAACCTGCGCGTATAACAAGCAAGCTTAACATGCGATCACCCTCTCGCCCACTCTTATCCCATACAGATTTTATCGATTATAAAAGCTACAGCAGCCACGAAAAATCTCTATAATGGTATGTTTTGTTTTCCACATCTGAGAGCCGTTATGGATAAGATTCAGGTCCGGGGTGCGCGTACCCACAACCTTAAAGATATTGATCTTGAGATCCCCCGAGACAAACTCATTGTTATTACAGGGTTATCCGGCTCAGGTAAGTCTTCCCTGGCATTTGATACGCTCTATGCAGAAGGTCAACGACGCTATGTTGAGTCTCTCTCAACCTATGCTCGTCAGTTCCTATCGATGATGGAAAAACCTGATGTTGATCATATCGAAGGCTTATCCCCTGCGATTTCAATTGAACAAAAATCAACATCTCACAACCCTCGCTCGACGGTTGGTACGATCACCGAAATTTACGATTACTTGCGCTTGTTGTTTGCCCGTGCAGGTGAGCCACGCTGCCCGGATCATGATCTACCGCTTGCAGCTCAAACAATCAGTCAGATGGTGGACCAAGTACTTGAGCTTGAACAAGGCAGCAAATTAATGCTGTTAGCACCTGTAGTACAGGGTAGAAAAGGTGAGCACTTACACACTATAAACAACTTGCGCGCTGAAGGTTTCATTCGCGCCAGAATCGATGGAATTGTCGTTGACCTCGATAGTGCGCCAGAGCTAGATAAGAACAAGAAGCACGATATCGAAGTAGTTATTGACCGCTTCAAAGTTCGCGATGATCTCCAGACCCGTTTAGCCGAGTCATTCGAAACAGCACTTAACCTCAGCGACGGCATTGCCAAAGTTGCTTACATGGATGGTGACGCTGACGAATTAATTTTCTCAGCTCGTTTTGCCTGTCCAGAATGTGGACATAGTATTCAGGAGCTTGAACCGAGACTGTTTTCTTTCAACAATCCTCATGGTGCTTGTCCAAGCTGTGATGGCTTAGGGGTTAAGCAATACTTTGATCCATCTAAAGTCGTTCACGATTCAAACCTGACCCTATCCGAAGGTGCGATTAGAGGCTGGGACCGCCGCAGCTTATATTATTTCCAGCAGCTTAAAGCGGTAGCAGAGCAATACGGGTTTGATATGGATACACCATTCAAATCCCTGAAAAAATCAGAACAAGACCTTATTTTGAATGGTAGTGGCAAAGAAACCGTCAATTTCCGCTACCTAAATGATCGCGGCGATATCATCAATAAGGCACACCCATTCGAAGGTGTGCTCAATAACTTACAACGCCGCTATAAAGAAACCGAATCTGATACCGTTCGTGAAGATCTAGCCAAATATCTAAATATGCAGCCGTGCTCGTCCTGTAACGGCAGTCGCTTACGCCGCGATGCGAGGCACGTATATATAGACCAGCAGACACTCCCTGATATCGTTAAAAAACCAATTGGAGACAGTTTAGAGTACTTCGAGGGTCTTCATCTAACAGGCAAACAAGGCGAGATTGCTGAAAAGATTCTCAAAGAGATTCGTGAACGCCTAAGATTCCTTGTCAACGTAGGCCTCGAGTACCTCTCTCTAGATCGCAATGCCGATACTCTATCAGGTGGTGAAGCACAGCGAATTCGTCTGGCAAGTCAGATTGGCGCTGGCCTTGTTGGTGTTATGTACATTCTTGATGAGCCTTCAATCGGCTTGCACCAGCGGGATAACGAGCGCCTATTAAAAACTCTGGTCCACTTGAGGGATTTGGGTAATACAGTCATTGTTGTTGAACATGATGAAGACGCTATTCGTCTTGCGGATTATGTCATTGATATAGGCCCTGGCGCAGGTGTACATGGCGGACAAGTTATTGCTGAAGGTACGCCAGATGAAGTCATGGCAAACCCAGCCTCTATCACAGGCCAGTATTTAACAGGGACTAAAGAGATCGCTGTACCTGAACAGCGTCATCTTGCTGATAGTAAGAAACAACTATGCCTTAACGGTGCTAGCGGTAACAACCTAAACGATGTAGACCTTAAGATTCCAGTAGGCTTACTAACCTGCGTTACCGGTGTATCGGGCTCGGGCAAATCAACTCTGATCAACGGTACGCTGTATCCAATCGCAGCAACTGAACTTAATAATGCGACTACCTTGGATCCCGCACCTCACGAATCGATCGAAGGCATTAATCATTTTGATAAAGTAATCGATATTGATCAAAGCCCGATCGGCCGTACTCCACGCTCAAACCCAGCAACCTATACAGGTATTTTTACACCCGTACGCGAACTGTTTGCCGGTACTCAAGAGGCACGCTCGCGTGGCTATAAGCCAGGGCGCTTTAGTTTTAATGTCAAAGGTGGTCGCTGTGAAGCTTGTCAGGGTGATGGCGTCATCAAGGTAGAGATGCACTTCCTACCTGATGTATATGTCCCTTGCGATGTTTGTAAAGGTAAGCGCTACAACCGTGAAACGTTGGAGATCAAATACAAAGGCAAGAATATCCATGAAGTCTTAGATCTTACGGTTGAAGATGCGCGAGAATTCTTCGATGCGATACCAGCACTGGCTCGTCGCCTACAGACCTTAATGGATGTTGGTTTGTCTTATATCCGTTTGGGTCAAGCTGCAACAACACTATCTGGTGGTGAAGCTCAGCGCGTAAAACTAGCCAAAGAACTTTCTAAGCGTGATACAGGTAAAACACTGTATATCCTTGATGAACCAACTACAGGCCTGCATTTTTACGATATTCAGCAATTACTGAACGTACTCTATCGTTTACGCGATCACGGCAACACAATTGTAGTGATCGAACACAATTTGGATGTGATCAAAACAGCCGATTGGATTGTAGATTTAGGACCAGAGGGTGGCGTTAAAGGCGGAATGATCATTGCCGAAGGTACACCTGAAGAGGTTGCTGAGAACCCAGCTTCGCATACAGGTAGGTTCTTAAAGCCAATGCTTAACCTGAAATAATCAGGTTAAGCATTTAGGTAGAACTCACTACGATCGTGTTTAATGTTGCCAGTGAACACCTTCTTTAATTTTCTTAGAAGGTGCTCCAGCAATGATCACATCTTTCTCGGCAATTGATCTCGTTACCGTAGTATTTGCAGCAACTATACAACCATCTTCAATCACAGAGTTCTTCAAGACAAAGCTTCTTGCACCAAGCCAGACATTGTTACCAATGACCACTCTATCTTCGATATTGATCTGATCACCTAGTTGATCGAATATTGCATGCTGGTCAGTATCCATGACCACAGATTCCCAAGCGAACATACAGTCGCTACCGATAGACATCTGTTTTTCACAGATAATCGTGTTATCACCTGTAGCGATAAAATTGGCACCCAGATTCAAATCACCGGCAACAATTAATCGTGTTCCTTTACCTATCTTAACTTTGCCCTTAACAGTGAACTGACCATCAATTTGGAGCATTGTTCGACTGTAGCGATAATCAATCATATCGGCACCAGTAAAGCCGATACGAACCAAGCCGGTTTTAGCCTTATCTAACTTAACCTTACCATTTAGTGAAATGAGTTTAGTTTTACTTGAAACAATGATAGGAAGCTTAATCGCTTGATCAAAAGGTAATAAGCGTAAATTGACGTAAAGACTTTTTGGAATCGCAGCTAAGTAGCGAAACAATTTAACCAATTTATCAGTATTCATTACAGCTAAAAACCTATCATCGAACAAGCAATCTAAGGGTAATAGTAATGTCTTTACTAAATTTCAGGCAATAAAAAACCCGGCATAAAGCCGGGTTTTTTTTAGATCAAGAAATCTTAATCTTCTGCTTCGTCAGCAGCTTCTACAGCTGGACGATCAACTAGCTCAACGTAAGCCATTGGAGCGTTGTCACCTGGGCGGAAACCGCACTTCAGGATACGAACGTAGCCACCAGGACGCGCGTTGTAACGCGGACCTAGTTCGTTGAACAGTTTACCAACAGCAACTTTGCTGCCAGTACGTGCGAATGCCAAACGGCGGTTCGCTACAGTGTCGTTTTTAGCCAGTGTAATCAGTGGCTCTGCATAGCCGCGCAGTTCTTTAGCTTTAGGCAAAGTTGTACGAATCAACTCGTGCTCAAACAAAGATACTGCCATGTTTTTAAACATAGCTTTGCGGTGCGCACTGGTACGGCTTAATTTACGACCAGATTTACGATGACGCATGATAAATCCCTACCAAACCAGTCAGTTGTTATCGCCGAATCAGGAAGCGACTTTATCGTCGTTCTTCAGGCTAGCCGGTGGCCAGTTCTCAAGACGCATACCTAGGGACAAGCCCTTAGATGCAAGTACGTCTTTAATCTCTGTCAACGACTTCTTACCCAAGTTCGGAGTCTTAAGCAGTTCAACCTCTGTACGCTGAATCAGATCACCAATATAGTAGATCTGTTCTGCCTTCAGACAGTTGGCGGAACGTACAGTCAGCTCCAGATCATCTACAGGACGCAGAAGAATTGGATCAATTTCCGGCTCTTCTGGTTCATCCTTAGCTTGATCAGCACCATCTTCCAGATCAACAAACACAATAAGCTGTTGCTGAAGGATGGTAGCCGCACGACGGATAGCTTCTTCTGGATCAATGGTACCGTTAGATTCGATATCAATAACCAGTTTATCCAAGTCAGTACGTTGCTCTACACGCGCGCTTTCTACTACGTAAGAAACGCGACGTACTGGGCTGAAAGTAGCGTCCAGCTGTAGACGACCGATTGCACGAGTCTCTTCTTCATCAGAAACACGCAGATCAGCTGGAACGTAACCACGGCCACGACCAACAGTTAGCTGCATGTTTAGACTCGCGCCTTCATTAAGGTGAGCAATAACGTGGTCCGGGTTAGCGATTTCAACATCCTGATTCAGTTGAATATCACCAGCAGTTACAGGACCTGCTTCAGATTTGCTCAGAGTCAGGGTTACTTCGTCGTTGTTGTGCAACAACACTGCAACCCCTTTCAGGTTCAGGAGGATCTCAATTACATCTTCCTGAACACCTTCAATTGTGCTGTACTCATGCAAAACGCCTTCAATCTCAACTTCTGTTACGGCACAACCCGGCATAGAAGATAAAAGAATGCGGCGTAATGCATTGCCCAGCGTATGGCCAAATCCACGCTCAAGTGGCTCTAGAGTCACTTTAGCGCGCGTTTTGCTGATTTCTTGTACGTCAATATGACGTGGACTTAGAAACTCATTTACCGAACGCTGCATATTTCCACCAAATTAAAGTTAAAATTACTTCGAGTACAGCTCTACAATTAGCTGTTCGTTGATATCTGCGGACAGATCAGAACGCTCTGGAGTGGCTTTGTATGTGCCTTCCATTTTTGCAGCGTCTACATCAACCCACTCAACTGCTGCACGTTGGCCAGCTAGCTCTAGAGCGTTTTTAATACGCAACTGAGATTTAGCTTTTTCACGTACTGCTACAACATCACCTGCTTTAACTTGGTAGGAAGCGATATTCACAACCTGACCGTTAACAGTGATTGAGCGGTGAGATACGATCTGACGAGATTCGGCACGTGTAGAACCGAAACCCATGCGATATACAACATTGTCCAAACGACCTTCCAGCAGTTGCAGAAGGTTTTCACCTGTTGCACCGCTACGACGAGCCGCTTCTTTATAATAACTGCGGAACTGACGTTCCAGTACGCCGTACATACGACGAACTTTCTGTTTTTCACGTAGCTGCAGGCCGTAGTCGGATAAACGACCGCGACGAGCGCCGTGAACACCAGGGACAGTCTCAGCTTTACACTTGCTGTCCAGTGCGCGAACACCGCTCTTTAGGAAAAGGTCTGTACCTTCCCTACGAGACAGTTTGCACTTTGGTCCAAGATAACGAGCCATATTACCGTCTCCAGATTAAACGCGACGTTTCTTCGGTGGACGACAACCATTGTGAGGGATTGGCGTCACGTCAGTGATATTTGCAATTTTGTAGCCTACAGAGTTCAGAGCACGAACCGCTGATTCGCGACCTGGTCCTGGGCCTTTTACAAATACGTCTAAGTTTTTCAGGCCATATTCTAATGCAGCCTGTCCAGCGCGCTCAGCCGCAACCTGAGCAGCGAAAGGGGTACTCTTACGAGAACCACGGAAGCCGGAGCCACCCGCAGTTGCCCAAGAAAGAGCGTTACCCTGACGATCGGTAATTGTAATGATCGTATTGTTAAAAGAAGCGTGGATGTGGGCGAACCCATCCGCTATTTGCTTCTTCGCTTTTTTGCGTGTGCGATTACCTGGCTTTGCCATATTCGGAATTCCTATCGCTTACCACTTATTTACGGATCGGCTTACGCGGGCCTTTTCGAGTGCGCGCGTTAGTTTTACTACGCTGACCGCGAACCGGAAGGTTACGACGGTGGCGAATGCCGCGGAAACAACCAAGGTCCATCAAACGTTTGATGCTCATGGATACTTCACGACGTAGGTCGCCTTCAACAGTAAATTTAGCAACTTCTCCACGAACGATGTCCAATTGCTCATCGGACAAATCAGAGATCTTAGTAGTCGGTGCAATACCGCAAGTTTCTAAGATCGCAGACGATGTCGTGCGGCCAATACCGTAAATGTAAGTCAGAGAAATTACCGCATGCTTATTGTCAGGAATGTTGACTCCAGCTATACGGGCCATTCTATTACTCCGTTTAATAAAAGGTGTTTGTTTAAATTATCAAACACCAATAAAAATTTGTTCTGTTCGCAGAAGGCGCGCAATAATACACATTGATTAAAATTAAATCAAGTGTTGCACACCATCTGCGCCCAAATCAGGGATTAATTAACCCTGACGCTGCTTGTGACGCGGCTCTACTTTACAGATCACACGTACTGAACCGTTACGACGAACGATTTTGCAGTTACGACAGATCTTTTTAACAGATGCACGTACTTTCATGATCTACTCCAGTTGTGGCCTTAGCGCGAAAGTCCTGCGCCGCCACCTTTGAGATTAGATTTCTTCATCAGGGACTCGTACTGATGTGACATCAGATGAGACTGAACCTGCGCCATAAAGTCCATCACGACAACTACGACGATCAGGAGTGAGGTGCCACCGAAATAGAACGGTACATTCGCTGCGACTACTAGGAACTGAGGCATCAAAGATACAGCAGTAATATAAAGCGCACCGAATAAGGTCAATCGGCCCAGCACGGTATCAATGTAACGTGCGGATTGATCACCTGGACGAATACCCGGAATAAAAGCACCTGATTTCTTCAGGTTATCTGCTACGTCCTTAGGATTGAAAACAATCGCTGTGTAGAAGTAGCAGAAAAATATAATTGCGACCGAGAATAACAAAATGTAAAGCGGCTGACCTGGGCCAAGCGCTAATGCAACATTTTGCAGCCAATCCATGCCTTCACTCTGACCAAACCATTGGCCCATAGAGGCAGGGAAAAGCAAAATACTGGATGCAAAAATCGGCGGAATCACACCAGCCATGTTGACCTTCAATGGAAGGTGGCTAGATTGTGCCGCGAACACACGATTACCCTGTTGGCGTTTAGCATAGTTAATGGTGATACGGCGTTGGCCGCGCTCCATAAACACAACAAAACCAACTGTAGCAATCGCTAGTACAGCAATAGCTAACAGCGCAAGGATGTTTAAATCACCTTGACGCGCTGCTTCAAAGGCCTGTCCGATCGCACTTGGCAAACCGGCAACAATACCAGCAAAGATCAGAATGGAGATACCGTTACCGATACCACGCTCTGTGACTTGCTCACCTAACCACATTAGGAATACTGCACCCGCTACCAAAGTGACAACAGCTACGAAATAGAAGCTGGCATCCGCGGTAAACGATACACCTTGATTGGCTAGGCCTACGGCCATACCAAAGGCTTGTACAGTTGCAAGCGCTACAGTCCCGTAGCGAGTGTACTGGTTAATCTTACGACGACCAGCCTCACCCTCTTTCTTTAACTGAGCCAAGGTAGGGCTAACGACCGTCATCAGCTGCATAATAATCGATGCAGAGATGTACGGCATGATACCCAATGCCAAGATACTCATACGCTCCAGTGCACCACCGGAGAACATGTTAAAGAGACTCAGGATTGTGCCCTGGTTCTGATCAAATAATGCGGCCAGACGATCTGGGTTGATACCCGGTACAGGAATATGTGCACCGATACGATAAACAACGATCGCCATCAAAACGAAAAGTAGACGAGACTTAAGCTCACCTAGTCCGCTTTGGTTGCCCGCTGGTATAGGTCCTTTTTTAGCCATTTACGCCTCGACTTTACCGCCAGCAGCTTCGATAGCAGCCTGTGCACCTTTGGTCACTTTAAGACCTTTAACAGTGACAGCCTTATTGATCTCACCAGACAAAATCACTTTAGCAGTTTTGATTTCCTGCTTGATGATGTCTGCTGCTTTCAAAGCATCTAGATCAATTACTTCAGCTTCGATCTTAGCAAGTTCGTTCAGACGAATCTCTGTAACGTAACGAGCAATACGAGAAGTAAAACCGAATTTCGGCAGACGACGCTGCAAAGGCATCTGACCGCCTTCGAAACCTGGTTTTACAGAACCGCCAGAGCGGGATTTCTGACCTTTGTGACCACGGCCACAAGTCTTACCCAAACCGGAACCGATACCACGACCAACACGTTTAGCCGTTTTACGAGAACCTTCAGCAGGGCTTAGAGTGTTCAGACGCATGTTTTGAACTCCCTTATTAGTCTTCTACCTGAAGTAGGTAGTTAACTTTGTTGATCATGCCACGTACAGATGGAGTATCTTCTACTTCAACTGTGTGCCCAATACGGCGTAGACCTAGACCCTTAACGCACAATTTGTGGTTAGGAAGAGTACCGATAGGGCTACGTACTAGTGTTACTTTAACAGTCTTAGCCATTGTCGATTACCCCAGAATGTCTTCTACGGACTTACCGCGCTTAGCAGCTACATCTTCCGGAGACTTCATTGCAGCAAGACCTTTAACAGTCGCGCGTACAACGTTAACCGGGTTTGTAGAGCCGTAGCACTTAGCCAGTACGTTATGGACACCTGCCAATTCTAGTACTGCACGCATCGCACCACCTGCGATTACACCAGTACCTTGAGATGCAGGCTGCATGTAAACTTTAGAAGCACCATGACGTGCTTTAATTGGGTACTGCAACGTGTCGCCGTTTAGTTCAACTGAAACCATGTTACGACGAGCTTGTTCCATTGCTTTTTGAATAGCAGCAGGAACTTCACGAGCTTTACCACGACCGAAACCTACGCGACCTTTACCGTCACCAACTACAGTTAGTGCTGTAAAGCCGAAGATACGACCACCTTTTACTACTTTAGCGACGCGGTTAACCTGAACCAGCTTTTCCTGCAGATCGCCGTCTTTCTGTTCATGATTTGACATATTCGATCCCTTTAGAATTCCAGGCCGCCTTCGCGGGCTGCATCAGCCAAAGCTTTAACACGACCGTGATACTGGTAACCAGAACGGTCAAATGCTACTTCAGATACGCCAGCTTCTTTAGCACGCTGAGCGATCAATGCGCCTACTTTTTCAGCTGCTGCAACGTTACCGCCAGCAGATTCACGCAGATCTTTTTCTACAGTTGATGCAGCTGCAAGAACTTTAGCACCATCAGCAGAGATAACCTGAGCGTAGATGTGA
The DNA here is from genome assembly GCF_047778115.1 of Neptuniibacter sp. QD48_55. Taxonomy (GTDB): domain Bacteria; phylum Pseudomonadota; class Gammaproteobacteria; order Pseudomonadales; family Balneatricaceae; genus Neptuniibacter. The sequence goes on from NZ_CP180555.1 coordinate 3,285,139, forward strand.
CGCGGTGTGCGTGTAACGCACAGACGTGTTGCACCTAACTCACGCATTTTAAGGCGAGAGCGGCGAGCACGACGAATACGAGATTGTTTCTTAGCGTTCATAACCCTGCCCTATTTACTTTTTCTTCGCTTCTTTACGGCGAACATACTCATCAGCATAACGAACACCTTTGCCTTTGTATGGCTCTGGTGGACGGAACGCACGAATCTCAGCAGCAACTTGACCTAGAACTTGCTTATCAGCTCCTGAAAGGATGATAGTAGTTACATTAGGCGTTTCTGCTTTGATACCTTCTGGTAGGTCGTAGTCGATTGGGTGCGAGAAACCTAGGTTAAGGTTAAGCGTGTTGCCTTTAGCAGCAGCACGGTAACCAACACCTTGTAGCTCAAGAGTTTTCTTGAAGCCTTCTGACACACCAACAACCATGTTGTTAACCAGTGAGCGTGTAGTACCGGACAAGGAAAGAGACAGCTTGGAAGCTTCACGAGCTGTGAAGTTCACAGAACCTTCTTCTAGAGCAACACCAACAGTTGGGTGAACGTCTAGTGAAAGCTGGCCGTTTTTACCTTTAACATTGACAGTCTGACCGTCAATCTTAACTTCAACACCTGCAGGTACGATAACAGGGCTTTTTGCAATACGTGACATATTGAAATACCTCTTAGAATACCGTGCAGATTACTTCGCCACCAACGCCAGCACTACGTGCAGCGCGGTCAGCCATTACACCTTTACTTGTAGAGATAATCGCTACACCCAGACCACCAGATACTTTTGGTAGTTCGCTTGCGTTCTTGTAGATACGCAGACCTGGACGACTAACGCGTTTGATCTCTTCAATTACCGGCTTTCCTTCAAAGTATTTAAGCTCAATGTTCAGAACCGGTTTTACGTCGCCTTCTACTGTGTAGTCAACGATGTAACCTTCGTCCTTAAGAACTTTGGCAATTGATACTTTTACTTTGGAAGACGGCATAGATACGGCCTGCTTTTCAGCCATATGACCGTTACGAATACGAGTAAACATATCCGCTAGAGTATCTTGCATGCTCATGCATTTACTTCCTCTTGTGCAGCACAGTGCGGTACCCAAAGGGCCGGACCACTGCGCTTACCGTTATACAAACTGGTGGATTACCAGCTTGCCTTTTTCAAACCTGGAACATCACCGCGCATCGCTGCTTCACGCAGTTTAATACGGCTAATACCGAATTTACGGTATACAGCGTGTGGACGACCAGTAATCTGGCAACGACGCTGCTGACGAGATTTGCTTGAGTCGCGTGGTAGCTTCTGTAGAGCGATCACTGCATCCCAAACTTCGTCTTCAGATGAATTAGGGTTGTTGATAATTGCTTTTAGTGCAGCACGCTTCTCAGCATACTGTGCAACAAGCTTCGCACGTTTGTCTTCACGTGCCTTCATTGATTCTTTAGCCATGATGTATGCCTATCACTTACGGAACGGGAAGTTCAGGGCAGCCAATAGAGCACGACCCTCATCATTGTTCTTAGCAGTTGTAGTGAACGTAATGTCCATACCACGCATCTTATCAACCTTATCGAATTCGATTTCAGGGAAGATGATCTGCTCTTTAACACCCATGCTGTAGTTGCCACGACCGTCGAAAGATTTCGGGTTTAGGCCACGGAAGTCACGGATACGTGGGATAGAGATATCTACCAAACGGTCCAAGAATTCCCACATACGCTCGCCACGTAGTGTTACTTTACAGCCGATTGGCCAACCTTCACGAACTTTGAAGCCCGCGATAGATTTACGTGCCAAACATACAACTGGCTTTTGGCCCGCAATTGCAGTCATATCTGCAACAGCGTTCTCAAGCATTTTCTTATCGCCCAACGCTTCACCAACACCCATGTTTAGAGTGATTTTAGTCAAACGTGGAACTGCCATTACGTTAGGGCAGTTCAGCTCATCTTTAAGCTGCTGCTTAACGGAATCGTTATAAAGCGCTTTTAATCTAGACATGATATCTCCCCTTATCCGCCAATTACTTCGCCGGTAGACTTGAAGATACGAGTCTTAGTGCCGTCTTCAAGAACTTTGAAGCCTACACGATCGCCCTTACCAGTCTGCGGGTTGAAGATCGCTACGTTAGAAACTGCAATTGCAGCTTCTTTCTCAACGATGCCACCTGCTTTACCCAACATTGGGTTCGGCTTAGTGTGCTTCTTCACCATGTTGATACCAGAAACGATCAAACGATCGTCCAGAACACGCATGACTGTGCCACGCTTGCCCTTGTCTTTTCCTGCGATGACAATTACTTCATCGTCACGTTTAATTTTGCGCATAATTTACCTATATCGCTTCCTGCTACCCTCTCATGCTCAAAAACGCCAACACCTTCCGGTGTTAGCGTTTTCACATAAACCGAACAGTATATTGTTCGATCTTTATAGCACTTCAGGCGCCAGGGAAATGATTTTCATGAACTTCTCTGAACGAAGTTCACGCGTCACTGGGCCGAAGATACGAGTACCGATTGGAGCGTCGCTCGCATTCAGTAGAACCGCAGAGTTTGTATCAAAGCGGATTACTGAACCGTCTGGACGACGAACACCTTTACGGGTACGTACCACTACGGCGTTAAGAACCTGGCCTTTCTTCACTTTACCGCGAGGAATCGCTTCTTTAACAGTAACTTTAATAATGTCACCTACAGAAGCGTAGCGGCGGTGAGAACCACCAAGGACCTTAATACACTGCACTCGCTTAGCGCCACTGTTGTCAGCTACGTCAAGCATAGATTCAGTTTGAATCATGGTCTTACTCCACAAACATTTTTAGGCCGCCCGCAATGCGGACGGACCGTCTAATGGAGCAAAGGTGCGATAGTTTACACCTTTGCTGCACGCTCTTCAATACGAACCAACGCCCAAGATTTATTCTTAGACAAAGGACGAGTTTCTGCGATGGTAACTAGGTCACCTTGCTGGCACTCATTTTTCTCATCGTGAGCATGCAGTTTAGAAGAGCGCTTCATGAATTTTCCGTAAATCGGATGCTTCTCTTTGCGCTCAACCAGAACTGTGATGGTTTTATCCATCTTGTCGCTAACAACGCGACCAGTAACAGTTCGAGTACGTTTTTCGGCGCTCATACTTAGTTACCTGCCTTTTCGTTGAGTACTGTCTTCACACGAGCGATATCGCGACGAACCTGTCCTAGAAGATGATTCTGAGCAAGCTGACCAGTTGTCTTCTGCATGCGCAGGTTGAACTGCTCTTTTAGAAGACCTAGTAGTTCTTGCTGTAGCTCATCAACGGACTTTTCACGTAGTTCAGTTGCTTTCATTACATCACCGTCCGTTTAACAATGGTTGTTGCAACAGGCAATTTAGCAGCAGCTAGGTTGAACGCTTCAGATGCAAGCTGTTCATCAACTCCGCTCATTTCGAACAGAATCTTACCCGGCTTGATTTGAGCAACCCAGTACTCAACCGCACCCTTACCTTTACCCATACGTACTTCAAGCGGTTTCTTAGAAATTGGCTTGTCTGGGAACACACGGATCCAGATTTTACCACCACGCTTAACGTGACGTGTCATGGTACGACGCGCTGCTTCGATCTGACGTGCAGTGATACGACCACGACCGGTCGCTTTCAGTGCAAATTCACCAAAGCTTACAGTGCTACCGCGCTGTGCTAGACCACGGTTGCGGCCTTTCATCATTTTGCGGAACTTAAGACGTTTTGGTTGTAGCATCGACGTCTACCTCACTTACCTTTCTTCTTAGGCGCATTCTTTTCAGCACGAACTTGTTCGATGCCACCAAGAACTTCACCCTTGAAGATCCAGACTTTAACGCCGATCACACCGTAAGTAGTGTGCGCTTCATAAGTAGCGTAATCGATATCAGCACGAAGTGTGTGCAATGGCACACGACCTTCACGATACCATTCGCTACGAGCGATTTCGGCACCACCAAGACGACCACCTAGCTGAATCTTGATACCTTTAGCACCAAGACGCATTGCGTTCTGTACCGCACGCTTCATAGCACGACGGAACATAACACGACGCTCAAGCTGGCTTGCAACACCTTGTGCAACAAGACGCGCGTCTAGTTCTGGTTTACGAATTTCTTCGATGTTGATGTGAACTGGAACACCCATCATTTCAGACACAGTGTTACGTAGTTTCTCAACATCTTCGCCTTTCTTACCAATCACGATGCCCGGACGAGCTGTGTGAATAGTAATTTTTGCATTCTGTGCAGGACGCTCGATTTCGATGCGGCTAACAGATGCTTTTTCAAGCTGCTTGTCCAGGTACTCACGCACCTGCAGATCGTTCTGCAGCTTGCTTGCGTATTCGCTCTTGTCTGCGTACCACACAGAAGTGTGATCTTTAACAATACCGAGACGAATACCCGTAGGATGTACTTTCTGACCCATAACGGAATCTCCTAGCAGTCAGCTCAGTCGGCCACTTTTACAGTGATGTGACAGGAGCGCTTCAAAATACGATCAGCGCGACCTTTCGCACGCGGCTTGATGCGTTTCATAGTCATTGCTTCATCAACAAAAACTGTAGAAACACGTAGCTCGTCAATATCAGCACCTTCGTTATGCTCTGCGTTAGCAATAGCAGACTCTAGTACTTTCTTAACAAGCGCCGCACCTTTTTTAGGACTATACGCCAGGATATCCAGAGCTTCACCGACAGATTTACCACGAATCTGGTCAGCAACCAGACGTGCTTTCTGTGCAGAGATGCGGGCGCCTTTGTGCTTAGCGGCAACTTCCATCATCTAACTCCTTATCGCTTGGCTTTCTTGTCTACTACGTGACCACGGTAAGTACGTGTCACAGCAAACTCGCCCAGTTTATGACCAACCATGTCCTCGGAAATAAATACCGGAACATGCTGACGGCCGTTGTGTACTGCAATTGTCAAACCTACGAAATTCGGGAAGATCGTAGAACGACGTGACCAAGTTTTGATTGGACGACGGTCGTTTGCTTCAATTGCAGACTCTACCTTTTTCAACAGGTGAAGGTCGATAAATGGACCTTTCTTCAGTGAACGTGGCACAGCTGTATCCTCTTACTTAGCGTTACGACGGCGTACGATCAACTTATCAGTACGCTTGTTCTTGCGAGTTTTATAACCCTTAGTCGGAACACCCCATGGCGACACTGGGTGACGACCACCGGAAGTACGACCTTCACCACCACCGTGTGGGTGGTCTACTGGGTTCATCGCAACACCACGAACAGTAGGACGAACACCACGCCAGCGCGTAGCACCAGCCTTACCAAGCTGACGCAAGGAGTGTTCACTGTTGCTCACTTCACCCAGAGTTGCACGACATTCAACTAGGACTTTGCGCATTTCGCCAGAACGTAGACGAAGAGTCGCATAAGCACCTTCACGTGCAACCAACTGTGCAGATGTACCCGCAGAACGAGCAATCTGAGCACCTTTACCAGGCTTCAACTCAACACAGTGGATTACAGAACCCACTGGGATGTTGCGTAGAGGCATAGTATTACCAGGCTTGATATCTACAGAATCGCCAGACATGATCTTAGCGCCCGCAGAAACACCTTTAGGTGCAATGATGTAACGACGCTCACCGTCTGCATATACAACTAGTGCGATATGCGCAGAACGGTTAGGATCATATTCCAAACGCTCAACTGTCGCTGGAATACCGTCTTTGTTACGACGGAAATCGATGATACGGTACTGCTGTTTGTGACCACCGCCAATATGACGAGTAGTGATGCGACCGTGGTGGTTACGACCACCGCTCTTGCTCTTTTTCTCAACAAGAGCTGCATGAGGCTTACCTTTATGCAGTTCAGTGTTAGTCACTTTAACTACATGACGGCGTCCAGCAGAGGTCGGCTTAGTTTTAGTCACTGCCATTTTATATACCCTCTATTACTCGCCACCAAGGAAATCAATCTCAGAGCCGTCAGCTAGAGAAACGTATGCTTTACGCACATCGCTACGCTTGCCGAAACCACGCATAGTACGCTTGGTTTTGCCCTTAGCATTAAGAACGTTCACGCCTTTAACTTTAACGTTGAACAGCTCTTCAACTGCTTGCTTGATTTCTGGTTTAGTAGCGTCTTTAGCCACACGGAATACTACTTGCTGAGAACCATCAGCTACGATAGTAGCTTTCTCGGAGATGTGCGGACCCAGCAGCACTTGATAAATGCGTTCCTGTTTCATGCCAGCTTCTCCTCGATTTTCTTCAGAGCAGCAACAGTAACTAGTACTTTATCAAAGCCAACCAGAGAAACCGGGTCAACGCCAGCAGCATCACGTACATCAACGTGTGGTACGTTACGTGCAGCTAGGTACAAGTTCTGCTCTACATCTTCAGTAATCAGCAGTGCGTTAGTCAGCTCAAGCTCGTTCAGCTTAGCCACAAACTGTTTTGTCTTTGGAGATTCCAAAGCGAAATCTTCAACAACTACCAGACGTTCTTGACGTACAAGCTCAGAGAAGATGCAACGCATTGCTGCGCGGTACATTTTCTTGTTTACTTTCTGAGCGTAGTCACGCGGCTGAGCCGCGAAGGTAACACCACCGGCACGCCAGATTGGAGAACGGCTAGTTCCCGCACGTGCACGACCTGTACCTTTTTGACGCCATGGCTTAGCACCACCGCCAGAAACCGCAGAACGGTTTTTCTGAGCTTTAGTGCCTTGACGACCGCCAGCCAAGTAAGCTGTAACTACTTGGTGAACTAGCGTTTCGTTGAATTCTTTACCAAAAGCCAGGTCGGAAACTTCAACCGAACCATTAGCTCCAGCTAAATTCAGATTCATTTCAAACCCCCTTAGGCGCCAGCTTTAACAGCTGGTTTAACGATTACGTCACCGCCAGTTGCGCCTGGAACAGCACCTTTGATCAACAACAGGTTGCGTTCAGCGTCTACGCGAACAACTTCTAGGGTCTGCACAGTAACCTGAGCATTACCCATTTGACCTGCCATCTTCTTGCCTTTCCAAACACGACCAGGAGTCTGACATTGACCAATAGAACCCGGAGCACGGTGAGAAAGAGAGTTACCGTGAGTCGCGTCCTGCATGGAGAAGTTCCAGCGCTTAACGCCACCCTGGAAACCTTTACCTTTAGACTGACCTGTTACGTCAACTTTCTGACCAGCTTCGAAGCGCGCAACTGTCAGCTCGTCGCCAACGTTGACTTCGTCGCCACCTGACAGGCGGAACTCCCACAAACCACGACCAGCTTCAACACCAGCTTTAGCAAAGTTACCAGCTTCTGGCTTAGAAAGGCGGTTAGCCTTCTTAGCACCAGTAGTAACCTGCACTGCTTGGTAGCCGTCGGTTTCTTCTGTTTTCACAGCAGTAACACGGTTCGGTTCCACTTCGATGACGGTGACTGGCACGGATACGCCGTCTTCAGTGAAGACGCGAGTCATACCCGCTTTACGTCCGATAAGACCTACAGACATTTTCTTTTAAAACCTCTTGCCAGTTGTGTACGGGGCTGTTACCCACTACGGCTGCCCTTTCCAGAGCATTCCACACTAAATAAGCGCTTCATTAATTAAAATTAACTCTGCGCAGTTGCCTTTTAGCCGAGGCTGATCTGCACTTCAACACCCGCAGCAAGATCTAGCTTCATCAATGCGTCAACTGTTTTCTCAGTTGGCTCAACGATGTCTAGAACACGCTTATGTGTACGGATTTCATACTGATCACGCGCATCTTTGTTTACGTGAGGTGAAATCAGAACAGTGTAGCGTTCTTTGCGAGTAGGAAGTGGGATCGGACCTCGTACTTGAGCGCCTGTTCTTTTTGCAGTATCTACGATTTCCTGCGCAGAAGAGTCGATCAAGCGATGATCAAAGGCTTTCAGACGAATACGAATTTTCTGATTCTGCATTTCGATCACACATTTCCAAAAAATAATTTTACGGCATACGCCGACCTCCCCCTACTATGAGGGGGACGCAAATTCTACTTATGTCACTTGCGAAGGTCAACAGTAAGCAGGATTAATTTGTACAATTAACAAACAATCTATACTTACACCCCCGAACAAGCTTATAAGTAGGCACAAAAAAGCCCTCACAGGGAGGGCTTTTTCAAATCAAAGAGTATTAATTACTCAACGATTTTAGATACAACACCAGCACCTACAGTACGGCCACCTTCACGAATCGCGAAACGTAGACCTTCTTCCATTGCTACTGGGTTGATTAGTGTAACGTCCATCTTAACGTTATCACCAGGCATTACCATTTCTACACCCTCTGGAAGCTCACATGCACCAGTGATGTCAGTTGTACGGAAGTAGAACTGTGGACGGTAACCTTTGAAGAATGGTGTGTGACGACCGCCTTCTTCTTTGGATAGTACGTATACTTCACCCTCGAAACGAGTGTGAGGAGTGATAGAACCTGGAGCTGCTAGTACTTGACCACGCTCAACTTCTTCACGTTTAGTACCACGTAGTAGAACACCAACGTTCTCACCAGCACGGCCTTCGTCAAGAAGCTTACGGAACATCTCAACACCAGTACAAGTAGTTGAAGTAGTTTCTTTGATACCTACGATTTCAACTTCTTCACCAACTTTGATGATACCGCGCTCAACACGACCAGTTACTACAGTACCACGACCCTGGATAGAGAATACGTCCTCGATTGGCATGATGAATGCACCGTCGATTGCACGCTCTGGCTCTGGGATGTAAGAATCTAGAGTTTCTAGAAGAGTCTTAACAGCAGTAGTACCTAGTTCGTTGTCGTCCTGGCCGTTTAGAGCCATTAGAGCAGAACCTGGAACGATTGGAGTGTCGTCACCTGGGAATTCGTACTGGTCTAGAAGCTCACGAAGCTCCATTTCAACCAATTCTAGCATCTCAGCGTATTCTTCAGAGTCAGCACCACCACAGTCTTCTGCAAGTAGGTCTGCTTTGTTTAGGAATACTACGATGTAAGGTACACCAACCTGACGAGACAGTAGGATGTGCTCACGAGTCTGTGGCATTGGACCATCAGTCGCACCACATACTAGGATAGCGCCGTCCATCTGTGCAGCACCAGTGATCATGTTCTTAACGTAGTCAGCGTGACCTGGGCAGTCAACGTGCGCGTAGTGACGCTCTGGAGTGTCATACTCTACGTGAGAAGTCGCGATTGTGATACCACGCTCACGCTCTTCTGGAGCGTTATCGATGTTAGCGAAATCTACCGCTTCACCACCGAAAACTTCAGCAGCTACACGTGTTAGAGCAGCAGTTAGCGTTGTTTTACCGTGGTCAACGTGGCCGATTGTACCAACGTTTACGTGCGGTTTCGTGCGTTCAAATTGTTCTTTAGCCACTTTTCATTACCTCAAAGTAATTAGGCGAATAAAAATATTAGTTCTGATTGATTACAGCGTCAGCGACATTTTGTGGCGCTTCAGCGTAGTCGAGAAACTCCATCGAGTAAGTCGCACGACCCTGCGTCGCAGAGCGTAGGTCGGTTGCATAACCGAACATCTCACCCAGCGGAACATGAGCGTTGATAATCTTACCCGAAGAACTGTCTTCCATCCCCTGCACAAGACCACGACGACGGTTCAGGTCACCCATCACGTCACCCATGTAATCTTCTGGGGTTACAACTTCAACTTTCATCATTGGCTCTAACAAGCACGCATTTGCTTCTTGTGCGAACTTTTTAAGCGCCTGTGATGCAGCGATTTTAAACGCCATTTCGTTGGAGTCAACATCATGGAAGGACCCATCGTACAAACGTGCCTTAAGGCCGATTAACGGATAGCCAGCAATGACACCGTTATGCATCTGCTCCTCAATACCTTTTTGTACAGCTGGGATGTATTCCTTAGGAATAGCACCACCGACAATCTCGTTGATAAACTCTAGACCCTCTTCATCAGAAGGGCTAAATTCAACGACAACATGACCATATTGACCACGACCACCTGACTGACGTACAAACTTGTGGTTTGCGTCAACAGACTGACGGATCTTCTCACGGTAGGCTACCTGTGGTTTACCAATATTGGCTTCAACCTTAAATTCACGCTTCATACGATCCACGAGAATATCAAGGTGCAATTCACCCATACCGGAAATAATTGTCTGACCCGTCTCTTGATCTGTTTCAACTTGGAAAGATGGATCTTCTTGCGCAAGCTTACCTAGCGCAATACCCATCTTCTCTTGATCAGCTTGAGACTTAGGCTCAACCGCTACAGAGATAACTGGTGCAGGGAACTCCATACGCTCAAGGACAATCTTGTTGTCACCATCACATAAAGTATCACCTGTAGTTACATCCTTCATACCAATTAGAGCTGCGATGTCGCCTGCGCGAACCTCTTTAATCTCATCACGGTTGTTAGAATGCATCTGCACCATACGACCAACACGCTCTTTTTTACCCTTAACAGAGTTAAAGACCGCATCACCCGACTTAAGAACACCCGAGTACACACGTACGAACGTAAGCGTACCCACAAATGGGTCTGTAGCAATTTTAAATGCAAGAGCAGAGAACGGTGCGTCATCATCAGCCTCACGCTGTGCAACAGTTTCCTGTTCATCATCTAGCGTACCCTCGATCGATTTAACCTCGATCGGAGATGGCATGTATTCGATAACCGCATCCAAAACAGCTTGAACACCTTTGTTCTTAAACGCAGAACCAGCCTGCATAAGAACAATATCGTTATCCAAGGTACGAGCACGAAGCCCCTGTTTAATCTCTTCCTCTGATAGATCACCTTCTTCAAGGTATTTTTCCATCAGCTCTTCTGATGCTTCAGCAGCAGCTTCAACCAGCTCTTCACGAAGCTCATCAGCTTTATCTTGCAAATCAGCTGGAATATCTTCCAGCTCGTAGGTCATACCCTGATCCGCTTCATTCCACATAATGGCTTTCATGCGAACCAGATCGACAACACCAACAAAATCTTCTTCTGCACCAATCGGGAAATTGATTGGTACAGCATTAGCGCCAAGACGATCTTTTAACTGATCTACAACCATGAAGAAATCCGCACCAAGGCGATCCATCTTATTGACGAATACCATGCGTGGAACTTCATATTTGTTAGCTTGACGCCAAACCGTTTCTGTCTGAGGCTGGACACCGGAAGATGCACATAACACAACAACCGCACCATCAAGCACACGCAATGAGCGCTCTACTTCGATAGTGAAGTCAACGTGCCCAGGAGTATCGATGATATTGATACGATGATCATCGAACTGCTGGTTCATACCCTTCCAAAAGCAAGTTGTTGCAGCAGAAGTAATTGTAATACCACGCTCCTGCTCTTGCTCCATCCAGTCCATTGTCGCAGCGCCATCATGTACTTCACCGATCTTATGAGAAAGACCGGTATAGAACAGGACGCGCTCAGTTGTAGTCGTTTTACCGGCATCTACATGCGCACAAATTCCGATGTTACGGTAACGTGCGATAGGAGTTTTACGAGCCACGACTTAATCCTCAGTATCTTAGAAGCGGTAGTGAGCGAATGCTTTGTTCGCTTCAGCCATACGGTGTACGTCTTCACGCTTCTTAACTGCAGCACCACGGCCTTCAGCAGCGTCCATCAACTCGCCTGCTAGACGCAGAGCCATTGACTTCTCACCACGACCACGAGCAGAGTCTACAGCCCAACGCATAGCTAGAGCCATACGACGAGCAGGACGTACTTCAACTGGTACTTGGTATGTAGCACCACCAACACGGCGGGATTTAACTTCAACCGCTGGCTGGATAGCTTCTAGAGCTTTTTCGAATAGCTCGATTGGATCTTGTTCAGAACGCTCTTCGATTTTATCTAGAGCACCGTAAACGATCTTCTCAGCTACAGACTTCTTACCGTGAACCATTACATGGTTGATAAACTTAGCAAGAACTGTGCTTCCGAATTTAGGATCCGGTAAAATTTCGCGCTTTGCAGCGACGCGTCTTCTAGGCATTGATAAGCCCTCAATAAATTAAAAGGTCTTCAGGTATTCCAAGCAATTGATGCTAGGCCTTACTCTTACCGTGTATTCAACACAGTGTTTAGATAACTAAAGCACTATGTTGGGACGACGATTAAGACTTAGGACGCTTAGCACCGTACTTAGAACGGCCTTGCTTACGCTCATTAACACCTGAGCAATCTAGTGCGCCACGAACTGTGTGATAGCGAACACCAGGAAGGTCCTTAACACGACCACCACGAATTAGAACAACGCTGTGCTCCTGCAAGTTGTGACCTTCACCACCAATGTAGGAAGCAACTTCGAAGCCGTTGGTCAAACGAACACGACATACTTTACGTAGTGCTGAGTTCGGTTTTTTCGGAGTAGTGGTGTATACACGGGTACAAACGCCACGACGCTGAGGACAAGCCTGCAATGCACGAACATCGCTTGGCTGAACTTTGCGTTTACGTGGTTTACGTACCAGCTGGTTAATCGTTGCCATTAAGCAAACTCCACGTTTTGATTTAACACCATAAAAAAATTGGATTTACACAATCCAATCACAAAGGGGCCGGAATTTTAATCAATTCCGGCCCTAAACGTCAAATACTGGATACTATTTATTCAATATTTTCGAATAAATTGTTATTCAGCATCTGGCATTGAAGCATTTAGCGCTTCTGTCAGTGCCTGCTGAACTTCTTCAGCACTTACTGTCACGGACTCACCTTCAGCAGGTTGAGCACGTTTGCGCTTACGCTCTTCATGGTAAGCAAGACCTGAACCCGCTGGGATCAGACGACCTACTACCACGTTTTCTTTCAGGCCGCGCAGGAAGTCCTGCTTGCCTGTTACCGCACCTTCCGTCAGAACTCGAGTTGTTTCCTGGAAGGATGCTGCTGAGATGAAGGACTCAGTAGCCAAAGATGCTTTAGTGATACCCAATAGTACGCGATCGTACTTAGCTGGGATCTTACCAGCAGCTTCTAGCTCTTCGTTCTCTGCCAATACAGCTTGGTATTCAACCTGATCACCTGGGATGAATGAAGAATCACCCGCAGATACGATCTCAACTTTACGCAGCATCTGACGAACAATTACTTCGATGTGCTTATCGTTGATGCCTACACCCTGTAGACGGTATACGTCCTGGATTTCACCAGTGATGTATTTCGCCAGCTCTTCTACACCTAGTACGCGTAGAATGTCATGTGGGTTAGACGGACCATCAGAAACAACCTCACCTTTCTCTACATGCTCACCTTCGAACACGTTCAGGTTACGCCATTTCTGGATCATTGTTTCATGTGGCTCTGCATCACTAGGAGAGATCACAAGACGTTTCTTGCCTTTAGTCTCTTTACCGAAGCCGATTAGACCAGAAACTTCTGCAAGAATCGCAGACTCTTTCGGTTTACGTGCTTCGAATAGATCCGCAACTCGCGGCAGACCACCGGTGATATCCTTGTTCACAGTACCTTCTTGAGGAATACGTGCAAGAACGTCACCTACTTGTACTTCAGCGCCATCGCTAAGGTTCATGATCGCTTTAGCTGGTAGTAGATACTGCGCGGCAGAATCTGTACCTGGATGCATTACTTCATTACCTTTCGCATCCAATAGCTTGATCATAGGACGGATATCTTTACCTGCTGCTGGACGATCTTTAACGTCCAACACCTCAGTTGTAGATAGACCTGTTAGCTCATCAGTCTGGCTCTTAACGGTAATACCGTCTTCCATGCCTGAAAGCTCTACCTTACCCGCCACCTCAGAGATGATTGGGTGAGTATGTGGATCCCAGTTAGCTACGATGTCGCCTGCTTCAACAGAGCTACCGTCTTTAACTTTGATCACAGAACCGTATGGAAGCTTGTAACGCTCACGCTCACGACCGTGCTCATCAGTTACACCTAGTTCACCAGAACGAGAAGTTGCAACCAACGCACCATCTGGACGCTCTACAAACTTAAGGTTATGAAGACGAATTTCACCGCCGTTCTTAACCTGAATGCTGTCTACAGCAGCTGCTCGTGATGCCGCGCCACCGATGTGGAACGTACGCATTGTTAGCTGTGTACCTGGCTCACCGATTGACTGAGCAGCGATAACACCCACTGCCTCACCTGGGTTAACCAAGTGACCGCGACCAAGATCACGACCGTAACATTTAGCACAGATACCGTGACGTGTACGACATGTGATCGCACTTCGAACGATAATCTCATCGATAGAAGAGTACTTCTCATCATTTTCTAGACGATGTTTCCATGCTTCATCGATTAGCGTACCCGCTTCGATTAGAACTTCTACACCCTGCGGGTCTAAAACATCGACAGCCACTGTACGACCTAGTACACGATCACCCAGCGCAACTACTACGTCACCACCTTCGATCAGAGGCACCATGCTCAGACCTTCTTCAGTACCACAATCATGCTCTGTGATAACTACGTCTTGAGCTACATCTACTAGACGACGCGTTAGGTAACCGGAGTTAGCTGTCTTCAATGCCGTATCGGCTAGACCCTTACGAGCACCGTGAGTAGAGATAAAGTACTGAAGTACGTTTAGACCTTCACGGAAGTTCGCAGTGATCGGTGTTTCGATGATTGAGCCATCCGGTTTAGCCATCAGACCACGCATACCCGCCAACTGACGAATCTGTGCAGCACTACCACGGGCACCGGAATCGGCCATCATGTATACAGAGTTGAAAGATTCCTGCTCGGACTCTTCGCCATCTTTTGTAACAACCGGCTCAGTCTTCAAGTTATCCATCATCTTCTTAGCCAACAATTCGTTAGCACGAGACCAGATATCGATAACTTTATTGTATTTTTCACCTTGAGTTACCAAACCATCAGCGAACTGACGTTCGATATCCATTACCTCAGCTTCTGCTTCATCGATAATAGTTGTTTTCTCAGCTGGAATTTCGAAGTCGTTAACACCGATAGAAACACCAGACATCGTTGCCTGACGGAAGCCCATGTACATCAGTTGGTCAGCAAAGATAACTGTATCTTTCAGACCACAGCGACGGTACGCCTCGTTAAGAAGGCGAGAGATCGCTTTCTTCTTCATTGGCTGGTTAACAAGCTCGTAAGGTAGACCTGCTGGAACGATTGCGAACAACAAAGCACGACCGGCCGTTGTTTCTTTCATTTCAGTAATGGTTTCTAGGTTACCTTCGATGTCACGAATGCTTTCTGTAACACGTACTTTGATCTTCGCTTGTAGATCAAGTTCACCGGCACCTTGCGCTCGAGCGATCTCTTCGATGTCAGCAAATACCATGCCTTCACCTTTCGCGTTCACTCGATCACGAGTCATGTAGTAAAGACCCAATACAACGTCCTGAGAAGGCACGATGATCGGCTCACCATTGGCAGGTGATAGTACGTTGTTTGTAGACATCATCAACGCACGCGCTTCCAACTGAGCTTCAATAGTCAGCGGAACGTGTACAGCCATCTGGTCACCGTCGAAGTCGGCGTTGTATGCCGCACAAACTAGTGGGTGAAGCTGAATAGCTTTACCTTCGATCAGTACAGGCTCAAATGCCTGGATACCAAGACGGTGAAGTGTTGGAGCACGGTTAAGTAGTACAGGGTGCTCACGGATTACTTCGTCTAGGATATCCCAAACTAGTGCTTCTTCGCGCTCAACCATCTTCTTAGCCGCTTTGATTGTAGTCGCATGACCACGAAGCTCTAGCTTGGAGAAGATGAATGGCTTAAATAGCTCAAGTGCCATCTTCTTAGGAAGACCACACTGGTGTAGACGTAGGTACGGACCTACCACGATTACAGAACGGCCAGAGTAGTCAACACGCTTACCTAGAAGGTTTTGACGGAAACGACCCTGCTTACCTTTGATCATATCAGCCAAAGATTTCAGTGGACGCTTGTTAGAGCCAGTAATCGCACGACCGCGACGGCCGTTATCTAGCAATGCATCAACAGATTCCTGCAACATACGTTTTTCGTTACGTACGATGATATCTGGAGCATTAAGGTCAAGTAGACGCTTAAGACGGTTGTTACGGTTGATAACACGACGGTAAAGATCATTAAGATCAGATGTCGCGAAACGACCACCATCTAGTGGTACTAGCGGACGAAGATCTGGTGGAAGTACTGGTAGTACTTCAAGAATCATCCACTCAGGCTTGTTGCCTGACTTGTAGAAAGCTTCTAGTAGTTTAAGACGCTTAGAAAGCTTCTTGATCTTAGTTTCAGAGTTAGTCTGCGGTAGTTCTTCACGCAGTTGATTAACTTCTTCTTCAAGCTCAATAGAAGACAATAGTTCTTTAACAGCTTCTGCACCCATACGTGCGTCGAAGTCATCACCGAACTCTTCTAGCGCTTCAAAGTACTGCTCATCGTTCAGTAGCTGACCGCGCTCAAGCGTAGTCATGCCTGGATCGATTACTACGAAAGATTCGAAGTATAGAACACGTTCGATATCACGTAGCGTCATATCCAGCATCAAACCGATACGGGATGGCAGAGACTTAAGGAACCAAATGTGCGCTACAGGAGAAGCTAGTTCGATGTGTGCCATACGCTCACGACGAACTTTAGCTAGCGTTACTTCAACGCCACACTTCTCACAGATAACACCGCGGTGTTTCATGCGCTTATATTTACCGCACAAGCACTCGTAGTCTTTTACTGGACCAAAGATTTTGGCACAGAATAGACCTTCACGTTCTGGCTTGAACGTACGGTAGTTAATAGTTTCCGGCTTTTTAACTTCACCGTACGACCATGAACGGATCATTTCCGGAGAGGCCAGAGTGATCTTGATAGAGTCGAACTCTTCAGATTGGCCCTGTGTTTTCAGCAGATTCAGCAGATCTTTCATTCTTTCAAGCTCCTAACGGAGTTCTTGCTCGAGGCCGCCCGAAGGCGACCCCCGCCTGGTATACAGTTTTGTGCTTATTCGGATTCGAGCTCGATGTCGATACCCAGAGAACGAATCTCTTTAATAAGTACGTTGAAGGATTCCGGCATACCCGGCTCCATACGGTGATCGCCGTCGACGATGTTCTTATACATCTTCGTACGACCATTCACGTCATCGGACTTAACTGTAAGCATCTCTTGTAGAGTATAAGCAGCACCGTATGCTTCTAGTGCCCATACCTCCATCTCACCGAAACGCTGACCACCGAACTGCGCCTTACCACCCAGCGGCTGCTGCGTAACAAGACTATAAGAACCAGTAGAACGCGCGTGCATTTTGTCGTCTACCAAGTGGTTCAGTTTCAGCATGTACATGTAACCAACAGTTACAGGACGGTCAAACTTGTTGCCGGTACGGCCGTCAAACAACGTTGACTGACCAGTGTCGCTCAAACCCGCAAGACGTAGTAGAGATTTCAATTCAACCTCTTTCGCACCGTCAAAGGCAGGTGTAGCTAGAGGCACACCACCACATAGGTTCTTAGCTAGCTCTAGAATCTCATCATCAGAGAAACTATCTAGATCTTCTGTGCGGCTGTTCATGCCAGCACCCAGATCTGCATTATAGATCTGATCTAGGAAGCTACGAATCTCAGTTACTGTTTCAGTACGCTCACGCTCCTGATCCAGCATCTCATTGATACGACGACCTAAGCCTTTCGCAGCCATACCCATGTGTGTCTCTAGGATCTGACCTACGTTCATACGAGACGGTACACCCAGTGGGTTCAGTACGATATCTACCGGCTCACCGTTCTCATCGTATGGCATATCTTCTACAGGCATGATTACAGAGATAACACCCTTGTTACCGTGACGACCCGCCATCTTGTCACCAGGCTGTACGCGACGCTTAGTAGCAACGTAAACCTTAACAATCTTAAGGACGCCAGGTGCAAGATCATCACCTGTCTGTAGCTTGCTCTTCTTATCTTCGAAACGCTTGTCTAAGGATTCTTTACGATCTTCAAGCTGTTTCTGAGCTAGCTCTAGCTGTTCAACTGCATTTTCATCAGAAACGCGAATGTTGAACCAATCAGATTTAGACAATCCAGCTAGGAAGTCAGCTGTGATCTCTTCGCCTTTCTTCAGGCCTGCACCACCGTCAGCTTTCAAGCCAACAAGTACACGACCTAGACGTTCGAACGTTGCCTGCTCTACGATGCGAAGCTCTTCGTTTAGATCCTTACGGATTGCGTCAAGCTCTGCCTTCTCGATAGATAGCGCACGCTCATCTTTCTGAACGCCGTCACGTGTAAATACTTGAACGTCGATTACTTTACCAACAGTACCTGTTTTAACACGTAGAGATGTATCTTTAACGTCAGATGCTTTCTCACCGAAGATCGCACGTAGCAGCTTCTCTTCTGGCGTTAGCTGGCTTTCACCTTTAGGCGTTACTTTACCTACAAGGATGTCACCTGGGCCTACTTCAGCACCGATGTGAACAATACCTGCTTCATCAAGCTTCGCTAATGCAGACTCACCAACGTTTGGAATATCTGATGTAATCTCTTCAGAACCCAATTTCGTATCACGCGCCACACAGGTTAGTTCCTGAATGTGGATAGTTGTGAAACGATCTTCCTGAACTACACGCTCAGAGATTAGGATGGAGTCCTCGAAGTTGTAACCATTCCAAGGCATGAAGGCGATACGCATGTTCTGACCAAGTGCTAGCTCACCCATATCAACGGATGGACCATCAGCCATAACATCGCCAACTTTTACAGTATCACCAGGATTAACGATAGAGCGCTGGTTGATACATGTATTTTGGTTGGAACGTGTGTATTTAGTCAGGTTGTAGATATCTACACCTGCATCACCCGCTGTAACTTCGTCGTCGTTTACACGAACAACGATGCGGCTCGCATCTACAGACTCAATCAGACCACCGCGACGTGCCACAACACATACACCGGAATCTTGAGCTACGTTACGCTCGATACCTGTACCTACTAGCGGCTTATCAGCACGCAGTGTTGGTACAGCCTGACGTTGCATGTTCGATCCCATCAATGCACGGTTCGCATCATCGTGCTCTAGGAATGGAATCAAAGATGCCGCAACAGATACAACCTGACGTGGAGATACGTCCATGTACTGGACTTTGTCAGGTGACATTACTGTTGTTTCGTTTAGATGACGAACTGTTACAAGCTCATCCAATAGACGACCTTCGTCATCCATTGTTGCCGACGCCTGTGCGATTACGAATGTATTCTCTTCAATCGCAGATAGGTAATCCAACTCATCTGTTACTTTGCCATCTACTACACGACGGTATGGAGTCTCTAGGAAACCATAGTCGTTAGTACGTGCAAATGTTGCCAAAGAGTTGATCAAACCGATGTTTGGACCTTCCGGCGTTTCGATTGGACATACACGACCGTAGTGAGTTGGGTGTACGTCACGTACCTCGAAGCCCGCACGCTCACGCGTTAGACCACCTGGGCCCAATGCAGAAACACGACGCTTGTGAGTTACTTCTGAAAGCGGGTTGTTCTGATCCATAAACTGAGACAGCTGAGAAGAACCGAAGAACTCTTTAATTGCAGCCGCAACAGGTTTAGCGTTGATCAGATCCTGAGGCATCAGGTTATCAGATTCCGCCATGCTTAGACGTTCACGAACAGCACGCTCAACACGAACCAGACCTACACGGAACTGGTTTTCTGCCATTTCACCAACAGAACGGATACGACGGTTACCCAAGTGATCAATATCGTCCACGGTGCCTTTACCGTTACGGATATCAATCAAGGTCTTCATAACCTCAAGAATATCTTCTTTGTCTAGTACGCCAGAACCAGTAACTTCTTCGCGACCTAGACGGCGGTTGAACTTCATGCGACCAACAGCAGAAAGGTCGTAACGCTCTTCAGTGAAGAAAAGGTTTTCGAACAATGCTTCAGCAGATTCTTTTGTTGGTGGCTCACCAGGACGCATCATACGGTAGATTTCTACCAATGCCTCTAACTGGTTACGCGTAGGATCGTTACGTAGCGTATCAGAGATGAATGGACCGCAATCTAGGTCATTCGTGTACAGAGTTTCGAACTCAGTGATATTTGCAGCACGAAGCTGTTCAACCAGTTCCTCTGTAATCTCAGCGTTACAGCCACAGATCAATTCACCAGTAGATGGATCAATGATATCTTTCGCAATTGCCTTACCAGCTAAGTACTCCAATGGTACTTCTAGCTGTTCCATGTTGGCTTTTGCCATCTGACGGATGTGACGAGGCGTGATACGACGACCCGCTTCAACAATCACATTACCTTCAGGGTCTTTCACTTCAAAAGATAGTGTTTCACCACGTAGACGATCAGCAACCAACTGCATGTTGATCGCATCAGTTGTTAGGTTCCAAGACGTGTTATCGAAGAAGATATCTAGAATCTCTTCAGCCTGGTAACCCAAAGCACGCAACAAGATAGTTGCTGGTAGCTTACGACGACGGTCAATACGTACGAATAGGCTATCTTTTGGATCAAATTCAAAGTCTAACCAAGAACCACGGTAAGGAATCACTCGCGCAGAGTAAAGTAGCTTACCAGAAGAGTGTGTTTTACCTTTATCGTGATCGAAGAACACACCTGGTGAACGGTGTAACTGAGATACGATTACACGCTCAGTACCGTTAACTACGAAAGTTCCGTTTTCAGTCATCAAAGGCATTTCGCCCATGTAGACTTCTTGTTCCTTGATGTCTTTTACGGCTTTGTTGCTGGATTCACGGTCATAAATAACCAGACGAACTTTCACACGCAAAGGCGCTGCGTATGTAATACCGCGTATTTGACACTCTTTTACGTCAAATACAGGCTCACCCAGACGGTAGCCAACATATTCTAGAGATGCATTTCCAGAATAGGACACGATCGGGAAGACGGAGTTAAATGCTGCATGCAGACCAGCATCTAAACGATCTGCTGCTTCAACCCCTGTCTGCAAAAACTTTTTATAGGAGTCAAGCTGAATTGCCAGCAAGTAAGGCACATCCATTACTTGCGGCAATTTACCGAAGTCCTTACGGATGCGTTTCTTTTCAGTGTATGAATAAGCCATCAGTGTTCCCCAGCAAGTGCACCAATTTATAAGCAGGCCGAAAACCCGTTTCGGACTGTGTTACCGCTATTTATTTGCTGTCTATAAATAACGGAAAAAGGCCGGTGGCATATAGCCACCAGCCGTCAGCACTTCGAACAGAAATCTGTTCGGATTAGCATGAAGTTATTACTTAACTTCAACAGAAGCGCCAGCTTCTTCCAGTGCTTTCTGAAGTTCTTCAGCTTCTTCTTTGCTAACGCCTTCTTTAACAGCAGCTGGAGCGCCGTCAACGATGCCTTTAGCTTCTTTCAGGCCAAGACCTGTAGCGCCACGTACTGCTTTGATTACGTTAACTTTCTTATCGCCAGCAGCAGTTAGGATAACGTCAAATTCAGTTTTCTCTTCAGCAGCCGCACCAGCATCGCCAGCAGGACCAGCAGCTACAGCAGCAGCTGCAGTTACACCGAATTTTTCTTCCATTGCTTCGATAAGAGCAACTACGTCTTTAACAGACATTTCAGCAATTGCGTTTAGGATATCTTCGTTAGTCAGAGACATTTTCTATATTCCTGATATTTGTAAGCCCGAAGGCTCATTAAAACTTGTATAAATAAAGGTGCGTATAAACTTACGCAGCTTCTTCTTTCTGGTCGCGAACTGCTGCAATAGTACGGCATAGTTTGCCGGCTGCAGCTTCTTTCATGCAAGCCATCAGCTTTGCAATGGCTTCGTCGTAAGTTGGCAAGCTTGCTAGCATAGCCACGTCTACAACTTCACCTTCGAATGCTGCTGCTTTCAGTTCAAAGTTCTCATTGTCTTTCGCAAAGTTCTTCAGGATACGAGCGCCAGCGCCCGGGTGTTCCTGAGAGAAAGCAATGATACTTGGACCTTTGAAAGTGTCCTGTAAGCATGCATAGTCAGTGCCTTCAACTGCGCGCTTAGCAAGTGTGTTACGTACAACTTTAAGCCATACGCCGTTTTCACGAGCTTCTTTACGCAGTGCAGTCATATCGCCTACTTCAACGCCGCGGGAATCCGCAACAACAGCAGACAGAGCACTAGATGCAGCTTCCTGGACTTCAGCGACGATCGCTTTTTTATCTTCGAGTCCTAATGCCACGATTTACTCCTGGAGTAGTCTTTCGACTTATTACCAACCGCCTCATTAATGAGGCTTTCCGAGTACGGTGGTTTGATTCAAATACAGAATCTCACCGTCTGCGCAGGCTGGTTTAGCCCATTAAGATAAGGTAACCCTTATCACCTGCGGTCTTTGACGGCCTTCATCTCTGTGTAACAGGTACAGAAGACCCTCAAAAAACCTTTCATGTCGATTAAACTTCTAGAGAAGCCTGATCAACTAGTAAACCTGGACCCATAGTAGTCGACAGGGTTACTTTCTTAAGATACACGCCTTTAGCAGAAGCTGGCTTCAGCTTCTTAAGGTCAGCAACTAGTGCTTCGATGTTCTGCTTGATAGCAGCCGCTTCGAAGTCAGCTTTACCAACACCTGCGTGGATGATGCCGTTCTTGTCAGTACGGAAACGAACCTGACCAGCTTTAGCATTGTTTACAGCAGTAACAACATCTGGAGTTACTGTGCCAACTTTAGGGTTAGGCATTAGACCACGTGGACCTAGAACCTGACCAAGCTGACCAACAACACGCATTGCGTCTGGAGTTGCAATAACAACACCAAAGTCCAGATCGCCACCTTTCATCTGCTCTGCTAGATCTTCGAAACCAACAACATCAGCACCTGCAGCTTTTGCTTTCTCAGCGTTTTCGCCTTGAGCAAATACAGCTACACGAACATCGTTACCAGTACCGTTTGGCAGTACAGTAGAACCACGAACAACCTGATCAGATTTACGTGGATCAACACCAAGGTTTACAGCAACATCAACAGTCTCTTTGAACTTAACAGTAGAAAGCTCAGATAGTAGAGAAACTGCATCTTCAATAGAGTAAGCTTTACCCGCTTCAACTTTCTCAGCGATTAGCTTCTGACGCTTAGTCAACTTAGCCATTACTCATCACCCTCCGGAATCAGACCCATGCTACGCGCAGTACCTGCGATAGTACGTACAGCTGCATCCATATCTGCAGCAGTTAGGTCAGGCATTTTAACAGTTGCGATCTCTTCCATCTGAGCGCGAGTAACGTTACCCACTTTCTCAGTGTTTGGACGACCAGAACCGCTCTTAAGACCTGCAGCTTTCTTCAGAAGAACTGCTGCTGGAGGTGTTTTAGTGATGAAAGTAAAGCTACGATCAGCATAAACAGTAATTACAACAGGAACTGGCAAGCCGTTTTCCATGCTCTGAGTTTGAGCATTGAACGCTTTACAAAATTCCATGATGTTAACACCATGCTGACCTAGTGCAGGACCTACTGGTGGTGACGGGTTAGCGCCGCCGGCAGGAACTTGCAGCTTGATATAAGCTTCAATCTTCTTAGCCATTTTTATTTAACTCCTAGTGGGTTCAAACGCCTTACAGCTCCCCATTTTCTCAAGACAGAAAAACCCCAGCTCTCGCTGAGGTTATTCCTTAAAACTCTAAATCAGGCTTTTTCGACCTGACCGAAATCCAATTCAACCGGTGTAGATCGACCGAAGATCAATACTGCCACCTGCAGCTTGTTCTTCTCGTAGTTAATCTCTTCAACCACACCGTTAAAGTCAGCAAACGGCCCATCGATAACTCGAACCATCTCACCCGGTTCAAATACAGTCTTCGGACGCGGCTTATCAACACCGCTCTCAACTCGACTTAGGATCTCGTTAGCTTCTGCCTCTGTGATCGGTGCAGGATTACCTGCAGTACCACCGATAAATCCAAGAACATGCGGCGTATTCTTAACCAAATGCCAGCTTTCATCATTCATATCCATGTGCACTAGCACATAACCTGGATAGAACTTACGCTCAGATTTACGTTTCTTACCGTCACGGATCTCAACAACCTCTTCGGTAGGCACTAACACCTCACCAAAAAGATCCTGCATAGAATGCAGTTCAATTCGTTCTTTCAGCGTATTCATTACACGCTTTTCGTACCCGGAGTACGCATGAACAACATACCAACGCTTAGACATGCCTATCAGCCTCTTAACCTATTGCTCCAGATACTAACCAGCTCAACAATGAGTCAAGCCCCCATAGCGCCAAACCCATAATCAGAACCACAACCACAACAATCGCTGTTGTCTGTGCTGTTTCTTGACGCGTCGGCCATACTACTTTGCGAATTTCCTGCTTTGCTTCTTTAAACAAAGTAAAAAACGCTTTCCCTTTTGCTGTTTGCAGAGAGATAAAACCTGCAACCAACGCTAACACAAGCAGTGCAACCACACGGTAGAACAAAGACTGATCTGCGTATACAGAGTTACCTACAACGCCCGCAGCAACAATTGCCACTACAGCGACCCACTTAAGGGCGTCAAACTTTGAACCTTCGGAATTCACTTTGGCATTCACGCTTAGGGCCTCAGGATTACTTTAAAATAGCTTGTGTCTTGATGCCATCTCAGAAAAGAGATGGCAGGCCAGGAGGGACTCGAACCCCCAACCTGCGGTTTTGGAGACCGCTGCTCTGCCAATTGAGCCACTGGCCTACTGCATAATAGGGAGGCATATTGTATAAGCCTCCCTACCAGTTGGCAATACCTAATTGTTGATTTTATTCAACAATTTTAGATACAACGCCAGCACCTACAGTACGGCCACCTTCACGAATCGCGAAACGTAGACCTTCTTCCATTGCTACTGGGTTGATTAGTGTAACGTCCATCTTAACGTTATCACCAGGCATTACCATTTCTACACCCTCTGGAAGCTCACATGCACCAGTGATGTCAGTTGTACGGAAGTAGAACTGTGGACGGTAACCTTTGAAGAATGGAGTGTGACGACCGCCTTCTTCTTTGGATAGTACGTATACTTCACCCTCGAAACGAGTGTGAGGAGTGATAGAACCTGGAGCCGCTAGCACTTGACCACGCTCAACTTCTTCACGCTTAGTACCACGCAGTAGAACACCAACATTCTCACCAGCACGGCCTTCGTCAAGAAGCTTACGGAACATTTCAACACCAGTACAAGTAGTTGAAGTAGTTTCTTTGATACCTACGATTTCAACTTCTTCACCAACTTTGATGATACCGCGCTCAACACGACCAGTTACTACAGTACCACGACCCTGGATAGAGAATACGTCCTCGATTGGCATGATGAATGCACCGTCGATTGCACGCTCTGGCTCTGGGATGTAAGAATCTAGAGTTTCTAGAAGAGTCTTAACCGCAGTAGTACCTAGTTCGTTGTCGTCCTGGCCGTTTAGAGCCATTAGAGCAGAACCTGGAACGATTGGAGTGTCGTCACCTGGGAATTCGTACTGGTCTAGAAGCTCACGAAGCTCCATTTCAACCAATTCTAGCATCTCAGCGTATTCTTCAGAGTCAGCACCACCACAGTCTTCTGCAAGTAGGTCTGCTTTGTTTAGGAATACTACGATGTAAGGTACACCAACCTGACGAGACAGTAGGATGTGCTCACGAGTCTGTGGCATTGGACCATCAGTCGCACCACATACTAGGATAGCGCCGTCCATCTGTGCAGCACCAGTGATCATGTTCTTAACGTAGTCAGCGTGACCTGGGCAGTCAACGTGCGCGTAGTGACGCTCTGGAGTGTCATACTCTACGTGAGAAGTCGCGATTGTGATACCACGCTCACGCTCTTCTGGAGCGTTATCGATGTTAGCGAAATCTACCGCTTCACCACCGAAAACTTCAGCAGCTACACGTGTTAGAGCAGCAGTTAGCGTTGTTTTACCGTGGTCAACGTGGCCGATTGTACCAACGTTTACGTGCGGTTTCGTGCGTTCAAATTGTTCTTTAGCCATCAGTCTGTCCAGTACAATTAAATTTACAAAGCGCAAATATAACAAAGGGCAGATATATTACTATATCTACCCTAAAAAAAATAAATTCTGGAGCTCAAGAGCGGAATTGAACCGCCGACCTCACCCTTACCAAGGGTGTGCTCTACCCCTGAGCTACTTGAGCTTAGTCTCACTTGGAGCGGGTAGCGGGAATCGAACCCGCCTCTTCAGCTTGGAAGGCTGAGGTAATAGCCACTATACCATACCCGCCTTACTGTGAATGGTGGTGAGGGGTGGATTCGAACCACCGAAGCTTACGCGTCAGATTTACAGTCTGATCCCTTTGGCCACTCGGGAACCTCACCAACAATTTCAAAACTTCACTGACCTATGAGATGGTGCCGGCACCAAGAGTCGAACTCGGGACCTACTGATTACAAGTCAGTTGCTCTACCAACTGAGCTATACCGGCGTCTCAATGAAGTGGCGCGTATGTTACCACCGAATCAGGGCTTTGCAACCCCTTTACACAACTTTTTTTCAATTTTTATAAAATAATAGTTTTCTTTGACTATTTCTTTGATTTTGCTGGATAAATTTCGATCAACTGAGGCATCCATGACAACAACATAGCGAGTTCCAGTAGATTCGCGCTTTTCTACACGACTATCAATTGCTAACGAAGATAGTACCTTTACCTGTTCTACAGCCGATTCTTTATTACTATAACCTTCCAGGCTGTACTCAAAGTCCAGTAACTCGTCACCAACTTCACTTAACCCCTTATTTTCCAGATAATCCATTAAAGCCAAGCGTTTCTTGAGATCTTCCGGCAAGGAAATCACTACCACATAGCTAGCAACAGCTACTTCTATTGCTTTATATTCTGCCTGACCGCCCAAGCCGACAATAAATTGCGTCACGGCAGCTGCCTTCACATCGGTTTCAAAACCAGCAAACCACAAACACTCTTGCTGGCTAGACTTCTCAGCCTTTAGTTTTTCAAGAGCATCCTGATCCATCTCAGTAACCAGCTTTAATGTATTCAGCTGCTGGCGCGCCTCAGAGGTTTTATTAGTCTCTGGCCCAAGCTGGATGGAATGCCAAAACAGCAATACCGCATTGGCCAATAAGAGAAAGAGAAACAACCAGCGAAACATAACTAAGCCAATGCCCAAGCCAAACCATCTAAGACTAAATCAGGCTCGAGCTGCCCGCATCCTGCCATCTTGTAGAACAGCTCGCCATCACCGCCTGTTATATAGAGCGCGCTATGCTCAATATTCAGATCCTTTACAATTTTTTCTGCCAAAGCAACAAACGTAAAATCAATTCCGTTAGATACAGCTGAATTTGTATCTTTACCTAGCTCAGGATTAAAGTACTTAAGTGAATGATCGACAAGAATTTCAGAAGTGTTTTCTAATAGGCCTTTTTGCATCAACCTGAGGCCCGGAATGATATGACCACCTACATGTTGGCCTTCATGATCAACGTGATCGACTGTAATCGCACTTCCACAATCGACCACACAACAAGCGCCACCCGCTTTTTTAAAGGCCGCTAACATAGCCAACCAACGATCAACCCCCATCCGCTGCGGATCGACATAACTATTTTTTAATCCAGCTTGCTCCGCTGTTGTTTTAGCAAATATAGGCTCGACTTGCTCTAGCGCTTGAAAGATTGCTTTCAGTTGCAGGTTTATTTCTTTACCTGCAACTGACGTCACTCTGATTTTTGAAAATTTTTGTAGCCAGCTCTCCGGAATCGATAATTCGCTCAATTCTCGCGTTAACAGCTTACCTCGAACACCATTCTGTTCGAGCACTCGCCACTTTATAAACGTATTACCAGCATCTATTTCAAGAATCATAAGTTTCGCTGCACACTCACTTCTCCACCATGAAAAGCTTGCTCGCCAGACGGCGTCTGCAGAAGAAGCGCGCCGGAGGTATCAATACCGTTGCAAATACCCTCTACCACCTTCTCACCAACCTGCAATGCGATCTCTTTATTCTGCATCGCATGATAGGACTGCCATTCATCAACCCATGCAGCAAAGCCCGTGCGCTCAAACTCTTCAAGCCTTATTACCAGCTGATTGATAACTTCGGCTAATAGTCGATTACGACTTACATCAGTGCCAGCAATAGTTTTAAGATCGGTCCAAGGCTGATCGATATCTTCAGCCTGTTCTTTTGGCATATTCACATTCATACCAACACCAATAATCACTTGGCATTGACCGGACGCCTCTCCATTTAGCTCAATCAAAATCCCTGCGAGTTTTTTGCCTTGGTAAAGTAGGTCGTTTGGCCATTTCAGTTCAACCCCATCAACCGATAACACTTCCAACGCTTTAACAAGAGATAGGCCGATCAGTAGACTCAAACCTTCAAGTGCTACTGCACCCTGTTCAAATCGCCATACTAATGAAAAATAAAGATTGCGAGCAAAAGGACTAACCCAGCTGCGACCTCGTCGACCGCGACCTTCTGTCTGCTGCTCAGCAACAAACAAACGTCCATGGCAATCACCCTGCTGAGACGCTTTCATAGCCATCTCATTAGTAGAGGCAATGGTTAAAGGAATCTCTGGACATTTAATTAGCTCAGCTACTTCTGGGCGTAAAGCAGATTTAATCTGCTCATAATCCAGTAGCTCTACACCGCCCGGGACACGATAACCTCGTCCTTTAACACTGTAGACCTCAAGACCGCTTTCTTCGATACGGCGTATATGTTTCCAGATCGCACTACGGCTGATCCCAATTTCCTCTCCCAATTCTCGACCGGAGTGAAACTTGCCATCAGCTAGAATAGACAACAACGAACGGAGCGTCATACTACTTTGCCTTCTTTAAATTTTGTCTAAAACAATAAAGCTATAGTTGTATGGGTTAGGTCCTTCTGCAGAGAAATCTTCTCTACCCACTTCTTTCCAATTTTCTCGCGCAAACTCAGGGAACCAAGCATCCCCTTCTATTTCTGCATCAACCTCTGTCAGATATAAACGATCAGCCTTCTCTAACGCTTGCGCATAAATCTGACCGCCGCCAATGACCATTGCCTCGGATGCGCCATCGATCATTGCTACACTTTCAGCCATATCAATAGCCGCTTCTAGGCTAGAAACAACTTTGACACCTTGAGGCGCATAAGATTCCTGCCTAGAGATGACGATATTGGTTCGCCCAGGTAGTGGACGACCTATAGACTCATAGGTATTTCGCCCCATGATAATCGGCTTTCCCATAGTTACCTGTTTAAAGTAACGTAGATCTTCAGGTAAGTGCCATGGCAGCTTATTGTTAACGCCAATCACTCGATTTTTAGCTTGTGCAACAATAATTGCTAAGTTCATCGAAACTCCTAATCGACTTATATCGCTAAGATATTAAGCATCATTTTATATTCTTACCAAAAATACTTAACATTCGGTAACATAATCTCACTGAATTTAAACACAGGGTTAAGCACAAACCAATGAGACAATACCTAGATCTGTGCCAAAGAATTATCGATGAAGGCGTTTGGGTAGAAAACAAACGCACAGGCAAACGCTGCCTTACCGTCATTAATGCTGATTTAACTTATGACGTCGGCCAAGGGCAGTTCCCTATGGTGACTACGCGTAAGTGCTTTTACAAATCAGCGATTGCAGAGATGTTAGGCTATCTCCGCGGTTATGATAACGCAGCAGATTTTCGCAAGATTGGCACCAAAACATGGGATGCCAATGCTAACGATAATGCTGAGTGGCTAGCCAATCCATATCGCAAAGGTGAAGATGATTGCGGTTTCATCTACGGCAAAGTAGGCAGAAACTTCCCAAAACCCGATGGCGGCAGTATCGACCTATTGCGCAAAATTGTGGATAACCTGTCAAACGGTATTGATGACCGAGGCGAAATCTACACCTTCTATCACCCTGGCGCATTCCACATGGGCTGTTTACGACCATGCATGTATAGCCATCACTTCTCACTGTTAGGCGATACACTTTACCTAAACAGCACTCAGCGAAGCTGCGATGTGCCATTAGGTCTGACATTTAATATGGTGCAGGTGTACTTCTTGCTAGCGATCGTAGCACAGATCACCGGTCATAAACCGGGTAAGGCATATCACAAGATCGTAAACGCCCATATATATGAAGACCAAGTTGAGCTAATGCGCGATGTGCAGCTTAAACGTGAGCCGTTACCGTTACCGAGCTTTAAGATCAATCCAGATATCAAAACGCTGGAAGATTTGGAAACATGGGTAACCGTCGATGACTTTGAAGTTGAAGGTTATCAGCACCACGATCCAATTCAGTACCCGTTCTCAGTTTAAATCAGACAATAAAAAAGAGGCCTATTTGGCCTTTTTTTATGCTCAATTTCATCCACGCTTGTAAGCAAGTCCAACCAAGAACATCCCCAACAGTATCATCGGCAAAGAAAGCAACTGACCCATGGTTAGCCACTCAAAAGCGATAAACTGAAGATGCGCATCTGGTTCACGTACAAATTCCACTAAAGATCGGAACAAACCATAGAGCAGAAGGAATAGACCAGAAACCGCCATTTTTGGTCTTGGTTTAGATGAGAACCACCAAAGCACTACGAATAGCACGAGCCCTTCTAGTGCAAATTCATACAACTGAGAAGGATGACGAGGTAGATCCCCACCGCGAGGAAATACCACACCCCATGGACCATCGGTAACACGCCCCCACAGCTCTCCACCAATAAAGTTACCTATGCGGCCAGCACCTAAACCGATCGGCACCAAAGGAGCGACAAAGTCCGTCATGGTAAATAAGGATTTACCGTGTTTACGGCCAAACAGATACATGGCTGCGATAACACCGAGCAAACCTCCGTGAAAAGACATTCCCCCTTCCCACACAGCAAACAGCCACAGCGGATCTTGCAGGAATCTATCAAGGTGATAGAACAGGACATACCCCATTCGACCACCCAATACCACGCCCATAGCGCCCCAGAAGATCAGATCGGATATCTGCTCTTCAGTCCAGCCAGAACCCGGCAAACGCGCTCGTCTTACGCCTAACCACCAAGCTGCGGCAAACCCGATCAAGTACATTAAGCCATACCAATAAATCTGCAATGGCCCGAGGTCTAATGCAATCGGGTTGATATCATGAACCCACACAGCGCTACTCCTAAACTAGGTTACTGATTAAGAAACGCAGTCCTACACAGAATAA
Source organism: Neptuniibacter sp. QD48_55 (assembly GCF_047778115.1). Taxonomy (GTDB): domain Bacteria; phylum Pseudomonadota; class Gammaproteobacteria; order Pseudomonadales; family Balneatricaceae; genus Neptuniibacter. Next base: position 3,316,237 of record NZ_CP180555.1, read on the forward strand.
AAAGACTGCAAAAATCCGTTTTAAAACTGGTCCCGGCAAGCTGTGCGCCCATTTAGCACCAAACTTAGCAAAATAAGAACTGGTCAAAACAATACCCGCAAATGCAGGTAGGTAGACGTAACCTGCACTCCAATCAGGCATATCAGCATTACCCCAACCTTCCCAAACATTGGTTAGCGCCGCCATTACTGCTATCGGAAGGCCACAGGCAGCCGATGTAGCAACAGCTTGCTGCATCTGAACTCGCCCCCAAGTGAGATAAGGCACGGTCAGGGTTCCACCACCAATACCAAAAATACTGGAGAGCCAACCAATCACACCACCTGAGATAACAAAAGATTTGGTACTCGCCGATTTTTCACCCGCATCAGGCTTTAGGTTCAACGCCATCTGGATCGAAACCAAAATAGCAAAGCTACCCAACGCAATTTGCAGCCATTCACCGGTCATTTGTCCCGCAGTTTTAACGCCGAGAAATGCACCCAACAGAATACCGGCCGTTAAAGGCTTAAAAATATCCCAGCGGACTGCACCTTTGCTGTTATGTGCCATCGTAGAGCTGATCGAAGTCACTACTATGGTCGCTAAAGAGGTAGCAACCGCTGCATGGGTTAGCACACTAGGCGCCATCCCCTGTAATTCAAAGCAAAAGACCAATACCGGCACGATCAACAGACCACCACCAATACCAAATAAGCCTGCAACAACCCCTGCTGCTGCGCCTAGAATTAAGTAGGTAAGAATTGTGATCAGCATCTTTTATCCTTTACTCTGCCTTTGTGCGATTTGCACTTACACTAAAAACGATCGCTATATTACCCAATTAATGGCCTATTACCTATGTGCTTAATAACATTCGCGTATAAGACCCACCCTAAATACTCCCTGATTTTACTCGCCAATCGCGACGAATTTTATCAAAGAGCAAGCCAAACAATGCATTTTTGGCCAGATCAGTCTCATGTGCTTGCCGGAAGAGACCTAGAACAGATGGGCACTTGGTTGGGCATCAACAAGGAAGGAAAGTTCTCAGCCGTTACCAATTTTCGTGATGGCAACAATATGACCAAATCGAAAAAATCTCGCGGTGAGCTTACAGCCAATTTCTTAACGGGTTCTACTGATGCGAAAAGCTATTTAGCGCAATTGGAGAAAGAAAAATCACAATACGGCGATTTTAATCTGCTTACAGGGGACAAAACAGGTCTGTACTACTGTTCTAACCGCGGAGGTCAAACGCAGCAATTACAACCCGGTGTATACGGAATGAGTAATGCGCTTCTAGACACACCTTGGCCAAAGCTTACCCAAGTAAAACAGGCACTATCAGACACAATCGAAAATGAGATTATTTCTGAGCAGGTTTTATTTGAGATTATGCTTAACGATCAACGCGCCGCAGACGAAATCCTGCCAGACACCGGCGTACCTTTTGAATGGGAAAGGTTGCTCTCTTCTAGTTTTATTCGGTCAGAGACGTACGGCACTCGGGCTATAACACTTCTACTACAAGGACTCGATGGCCGTACAACAGTTATCGAACAAGGGTACGACTATAATGGGCCATTAGAAAGAAGTGAGTATCAACTTACCTTGCCAGCCTTAGGGTAGTGATCTCAAAAAAATCGACTAAACAACAACCGGCTGTTTTGGAAGCGCTATACCCAATTCAGTTAGGCGCTCATTGATGAATTTCTGAATGCGATCAGCATCATCCATCGCCATCACATCTTTCAGAAGTTGACCCGCATCTTCCTTACTCACTTGGCGAATCGCGGCTTTCACTTTAGGCAAGTTGGTTGCGTTCATTGATAGCACGTCATAACCCATTGCCATCAACAACAAAGCACCACCTGGCTCAGACGCCAATTCACCACAGATAGACACTGTAACGTTTTCTTTATGCGCCTCTCGTGCAATGAAAACAAGCGCTCTCAGAACAGCGGGATGGTAGCTAACATACAGATCAGCAACACGAGGGTTATTTCGGTCTACGGCAAGCAGATACTGAGTGAGGTCGTTGGAACCTACCGAGATAAAATCGACACGACGGGCAAATCGGCGTACCTGATAAACAGCTGCCGGCACCTCAACCATCACACCCACCAATGGACGCTCTATATCATGCCCTTCATCTTGCAGCTCTTTAACTGCACGATCGATCTGACGACTTGCTTCTTCTACTTCGCCGACGCTGGTCACCATCGGCAACATGATACGTAGATTACCGTAGCCTTCACCCGCTTTAAGCATGGCGCGTACTTGCACTAGGAAGATTTCAGGATGATCCAGCGTCACTCGGATACCACGCCATCCCAAGAATGGGTTTTCCTCTTCAATTGGGAAGTAAGGTAGTGACTTATCTCCACCGATATCCAAGGTGCGCATTGTCACAGGACGAGGATGGAATGCTTCAAGCTGCTTGCGATAAGTCTGCGCTTGGTCTTGCTCACTCGGGAAGAACTCTCGGATCATGAAAGGCACTTCGGTTCGATACAGCCCAATACCTTCTGCACCGCGATCAAGTGAACGCGCTACATCGGCGATCAAACCTGTATTTACCCATAACGGCATTCGGAAACCATCTGTCGTTTCCGCTGGAAGATCCTTAATCGCTTCAAGTTCGGCTGCTTGTTCCTGCTCACCACGCAAGATATCTCTGTATGCCGTTAGAAGATCCTCTCCCGGCTGTACGTAGATTCGGCCGGAGTAACCATCCAAAATCAGCTCTCGACCATCAATACGCGTTAGAGGCAGATCAACCGCGCCCATAATGGTCGGAATACCCATGGAACGAGCAAGAATCGCAGCATGGGAGTTACTAGAGCCATGCACAGAAACTAAACCGACCAACTTCTCGCTCGGCACTTCACCAAGCATCGCCGGCGTTAACTCATCAGCGACCAGAATAGTTTCATCGGTAAATTCGAGCACTGCAGGCGCATCTTCTTGCAGATAGGCGAGCACTCGACGACCTAAATCTTTGATATCCGTCGCACGTTCGCGCAGATAGGGATCATCCATCATGGAGAACTGACGCACATGCTCCATGACAACTTCACGCAGCGCCCCTTGTGCCCAGTTACCTTGGCGAATTCTCGCCACAACTTCGCCAGCCAGAGCGTTGTCATCCAACATCCGCAGATAAACATCAAATAGCGCTTGCTCTTCTGAACGCAAACGTTGGGCTAAACTGCGGCCAACAACTTTGATATCTCGGCGAACGAGTTTTAATGCTGCTTCGAAGTTAGCAATTTCCTGTTCAACGTCTTTGGCAACTTTATCTGGAACTGAGTTTAGATCCGCCGGCGGTGCAACAACCGTGGCTGAACCAATAGCTACACCCGCAGAACCCGGTACACCTTCAAAGCGTAAGTTAACAACCTCGCTGCTAGGCTCTTCACCCATCGCACCTAAAGAACCGGTAGCTTCAGCATGAGCAATAGCCCCAGCTAGCTGGGCAGATAAGGTCACGAGAAAAGCTTCTTCACTCTCATCAAAACGACGCTGCGCTTTTTGCTGAACAACTAAGACACCCAATACACCGCGGTGATGGATAATCGGCACACCAAGGAAAGAGTTAAAACGTTCTTCACCGGTGGACTCAACATATTTGTAGGCGGGATGCTCGGAGGCATTTTCAAGGTTGATTGGTTCGGCACGATCTACCACCATACCCACCAAGCCTTCTTCGGCCGATAAACGAACGCTACCCACCGCTTCTTGATTAAGACCCTCAGTCGCCATCAAGACATAACATTGATCCTCGGGATCAAATAGATAAACAGAGCAAACCTCTGTGGACATAGCACGCTGGATGCGACGCACAATCAGATTCAGTACCGAGTCCAAATCTGGCGCGATACTGACTTCCTGTACAATCTTCTTCAACACATCCAGCATTCAGTGTCTCTCCTTCTAGGTATTTATGGCATTAAATCTCGATAGTTTAGGTGATAATTCTCGCATTGCCTTGCGATACACCTCTCGTTTAAATGACACAACCTGTCCTAGCGGATACCAATAGCTCACCCAACGCCAACCATCAAACTCTGGCGATTCAGTGTGATCAATTTTTACCGCACTATCTGCGCTCAACATCCGTAGCAAAAACCATTTTTGCTTCTGGCCAACACATACCGGATGCGAATTGCGCCGGATCATTCGTTTGGGCAATCGGTATCTCAACCAACCTCGGGTTACTGCAACAATTTCTACATCTTCTGCAGCAAGTCCAATCTCTTCTCTTAATTCGCGATACATTGCTTCTTCAGGGGTTTCATCCTCATTGATCCCCCCCTGCGGAAACTGCCAAGCATCTTGGCCAATTCGTCTTGCCCAAAGGACCTGACCCAGCGAGTTAGCCAGAATGATACCGACATTCGGCCTGAACCCATCTGAATCAATCACTTTAGTTATTCCTAATTATTTTTCAGCTATTGTTCCATAATTCTTTGATACTCAGCAAATCCCTTTTCAGACAATTGCATTCAACGCGTATCCTCCCTATCCTTGCGACACTATCTTATTCGTTGAGGAACCTCTTTTGAGCTTAGCAATTTTTGATCTGGACAATACTCTTCTTGCCGGTGACAGTGATCACGCATGGGGCGAATTTTTGTGCGAAAAAGGGATTGTAGATAGCGATGAGTATAGTCGCGCAAACGACTACTTTTACGAGCAATATAAAAATGGCGGATTAGATATTTTTGAATTCCTTGCCTTTGCTCTAAAGCCTTTGGCGCAGATGCAACGTGCAGAGCTAGATAAACTGCATTTAGAGTTTATGGAATCTAAAATTATTCCGATTATGTTACCTAAAGCGGCTGAGCTTCTGCAGAACCACCGCGAACAAGGTGATTACTTGCTTATTATCACAGCGACTAACCGCTTTGTAACAGGCCCTATCGCAGACAAACTGGGTGTAGACGATATTATTGCAACCGACCCTGAAGAAATCGACGGGGAATATACCGGTAAAGTTGCGGGCATACCTTGTTTCCAAGATGGCAAAGTAACGCGCCTAAATGAGTGGTTAAAGCACAATGACTTTAACTTAGAAGGTAGCTATTTCTATAGCGATTCCCACAATGACTTACCGTTGCTGGAGAAAGTAACTCATCCTGTCGCAGTAAACCCAGATGAAACGCTGGAAGATCATGCCAACGCCAACCTTTGGCCTGTGCTTGATCTACGTTGATAAGGCGTAAACATCAGCACAAAAAAGAGAGGCAATAGCCTCTCATTTTTATTTCCGTTAAAACTCAATCAAAGTGTTCCGCAAAATGGCGAACATCGTGAGCTAACTTATCAATCTTATCAGCGGCTTTTTCCATCTCTGCCAAAACAGCCGCACTGATCGCTGACTCAATCAGCAGCGCTAACTCATCAAAATGCTCTTCACCAATATCGTTACACATTGCTGTTGGTAATCTCTCCTTAAAAGACGAGACAACATGTTGAGCATGTGCAGTTTGTTTCATTGTCATCGTTTTACTCCTTAACTCTTACTTATGCACTGGGTGACGATCAATTTGCCCTTGGGCATTGCTGACGATCTGCGGATCCGGCTGAAGATCAATCTCTTCACTTTTATTCGGATAAGGCATACGACTAAGTAGATGGCGCATCGCATTAAGTCTTGCGCGCTTCTTATCGTCAGATTTAATCACCGTCCAAGGCGCATCTGCTGTATCGGTATAAAAAAACATCGATTCTTTGGCTTCTGTATATGAATCCCACTTATCTAAAGAGGCCAAATCGATTGGAGAAAGTTTCCATTGTTTCAACGGATCTACACGGCGAGCCTGAAAACGTCGGAACTGCTCGTCACGGCTTACCGAGAACCAGAACTTAAACAGTTTGATGCCACTTCGCGCCAGCATACGTTCCAGATCAGGTGTCTGACGCATAAACTCTAAATACTCAGATGGCGAACAGAAGTTCATCACCTTCTCAACGCCAGCACGGTTGTACCAAGAACGGTCAAACAGCACTATCTCACCAGCCGTAGGAAGATGATTGATGTAACGCTGGAAATACCACTGTCCTTTCTCTTGCTCGGTCGGCTTTTCCAAAGCCACAACACGGGCACCACGAGGATTGAGGTGCTCCATAATACGTTTGATGGTTCCACCTTTACCGGCGGCGTCACGCCCTTCAAAGAGGATAACAACACGCTGCCCGGTCTCGCGCACCCAGTTCTGCATCTTCAATAGTTCTATCTGCAGCTCTTTTTTGCGCTTTTCGTATTCTTTGCGGGAGATCTTTGTATCGTAAGGGTATTCGCTGGACTCAAACAGATCAGTAACTTCCTGATCCAGCAGTACAGTAGGGCAGATTTCTTCTTGCGGTGGCAAGGTCACATCTGCAGTTTGAACATCAACGTCTGGGGTCTGTAACTCCTGGTTCATAGGCTTACCTCTCTAGTTCGGTTAATCAGTATTACTGATTATGCGCCTACTACATCAGGAGTTTCTGATATAGGTCAAACAACCATTATTATTTTAAAAATTAACGTTCTCTCTATAATTATTCTTCGGTATGATCCCTCGTCCTTTGCGGTTAAACCTTCACGGAATAACAGCCTTTAAGCCACCACTTTACAGTGCTTCAAAGACTCATTTAGCTCATGCATCAACATGCTTCGCGTGATGATACCCACAAGCTTATTCTGCTCAACCACTGCATACACTTTTGGTTTATCCAAACCCATCTGCTGAGCCAAATCGACAATACTCAATCCCGGTGCAACCGTAAGTGGATCGGTACGCATAATATCACCAACAATTTCATGGCTATCACAGTGATAGCTGTCGGTAACCAAATAGGGCAAACAATCAAACTCTGATAAAAAGCCAACCACCTTCAAGTTCTTATCCACAACCGGTAAGCCTAAATACCCAGAATCTAGAATATGAGAAACCGCCTCAACTAGGGGCATATCTGCACTTAGCGGCTTATTCACAGGAAACATTGCATCTTTTACTTGTAACATAACCCTACCCACCTGTTTTATCTTGCTGATTACAGTCTGGCAAAGAACTCGAAAATGACAAATTCACAACAAAAAAGGGAGCTGTTAAAGCTCCCCTTTTTGATCAATTCGCCAAAGCTATGGGCATGGATTCGGATAGCGGACATGAATCGCTTCAATCTCCGCCAGTAAACCTTCATCAAGGTTAAGGTTTACCGAGTCTATATTCGCTGTCAGCTGCCCCATGGTCGTTGCGCCAATAATATTACTGGCAACAAAATCACGACTATTAACAAAAGCCAACGCCATCTGAGCTGGATCCAAATTATGCGCTCGCGCTAGCGATACATACTCTTCAGTCGCTTTTATACCTTGTTCATTCAGATATCGAGTGTAATCAGGAAACAGGGTTAAACGGCCTTTCTCAGGCTGAGCGCCATTAAGGTACTTGCCACTCAAGGTACCAAATGCCATTGGTGAATACGGCAGTAGAGACACCTGCTCACGCATCAAAACCTCGGTTAAACCGACCTCGGAGGAGCGGTTTAACAAGTTGTAAGGATTCTGTACGGAAACAACTCGTGGCAGGCCTAATTGCTCAGCATAAGCGAGAAACTTCATGGTTCCCCATGCCGTTTCATTGGATAAGCCCACATATCTAATCAAGCCTTCATCCACCAGCTCTTTTAAAATGTTTAGGGTTTCCAAAATTGCTGCCCCATCGTTTTCTGGAGCATGCTGATAGCCTAACTTACCAAAGAAATTAGTGGTGCGATCTGGCCAGTGGAGTTGGTATAAGTCGATATAATCGGTTTGAAGACGCTTTAAACTGCCTTGGATCGCTTCACGAATATTTTTGCGATCAAAATGCATATCAGGGCGGATAAAGCTGACAAAATATCCAGGCCCCGCAACCTTTGTTGCAACGATCACCTTATCGCGGTTATTCCGTTGCTTCATCCAGTTACCGATGTAGGTCTCTGTTAGCCCCTGATAACGCTCATCCACAGGCACTGGATACATCTCAGCAGCATCAAGAAAATTGACACCTTGCGCCCAGGCATAATCCAGCTGTTCAAACGCTTCGACCTCAGTGTTTTGTCGACCGAAGGTCATAGTTCCCAGACAGATCAGACTCACATTGAGATCAGTATTACCTAGCTGACGATATTGCATGGTAAAGCTCCTATCTGGGAACAGATGTCAGGTTAAGACGATGGCAAAACTCTGACAAAGAATGATTTAAGGTAATCCGTTTCGGGAATCGCTGGATGTACCGGGTGGTCTGCACCCTGATGCCCCTGATCAAAGATCTGAGCATTACGATCCAATTCGCGGCTATTACTACGAATAATATCGATCAAGCGATCACGTTGAAGATGCATAGAGCATGACGCAGACACCAAGATTCCGTCTTTCTTCAGAAGACGCATGGCGAAATTATTCATACGGGAGTAAGCACGCTCACCGTTACGAATATCCTTTTTCTTCTGAATAAACGCAGGCGGATCCAACACAACCACATCAAATTTTTCTTTATCTGCAATCAGAGACTTACAAATATCAAAGGCATCGCCGTGGAAGCCTTCGAAACGATCAGACGCATTGTTGATACGCGCGTTCTCAGCAGCCACTTCTAGAGCAAAGTGGGATGCATCGACACAGATCGCCTGATTAGCACCAGCAGCCAAAGCCTGCGCGCCCCAGCCACCTACGTAACTAAACAGATCCAGTACGCGCTTACCTTCAACATGTTTTTGCATCTGAGCACGGTTATTACGGTGATCGTAGAACCAACCAGTTTTCTGGCCTTTCTGCAATGGCGCTAGCAGTGGTACAGAGTTTTCCATCAACGGACACAGCTCTGGGATATCACCTTGGATGATCTCTGTGTAGGTTTCCAAGCCTTCCATATCGCGCATTTTGCCGTCGTTACGCAGCAAAATCGCTTTCGGCGTGAACACTTTGTTCAATGCGTCGATAATGTCATCTAGCACCGCTTCCATGCCGGCTGTAGAGATCTGTACAACAAACACATCGTAGAAACGATCAATCACTAGACCTGGTAGAGCATCACTGTCACCAAACACCAAACGATAGCAATCATCAGTAAAGCAGCTTTCACGCAGTGATAACGCCACTTTAAGACGGTGAATGATTAAGGAACGATCCAAAGTGTATTTAAGATCACGACTGACGATTCGACCGCAAATCAACGTATTTGGGTTTACATAAGCAACGCCTAAAGGTTTGCCTTTGTCAGTTTCGACAATAACCTGCTGGCCCGGCTCAAAGCTCTTCAGCGGCGTCACGCGGTTATCCACTTCGTTACTGTAGATCCAAAGGTGACCACCACGCAGCCTGCGTTCAGCCCCACTGTTTAGTTTTAGAGTTTGCAGTGACATGTTTTTCCTGTTTTACAGACAACTGTCCCGGCATATAGCCGGGACAAGGTATTTATTTCTCAGGCCGAGGCCCTAAATCTGACTTAAGCTTCAGATTCGCACAGATCGTTGTAAGCTTCTGCGCTTAGTAGTTCGTTCAACTCATCAGCGTCGCTTAGCTTCAACTTGAAGAACCAACCATCACCGTATGGGTCAGAGTTAACTAGCTCTGGAGAGTCTTCCAGATCTTCGTTAACGGCTACAACTTCACCACTTAGCGGCGCGTATACATCAGATGCAGCTTTAACAGACTCAACAACACCTGTTTCATCACCTGATTCTACTTCAGCACCGACTTCTGGCAGCTCAACGAAAACTACGTCACCCAAAAGGTCTTGCGCGTGATCTGTTACACCGATGACAACGGTGCCATCACCTTCAACGCGGATCCACTCGTGACTAGCAACGTATTTCAGTTCAGATGGAATGTTACTCATGTTTATTTCCTACCCCTATGGGTCCTGTTTAAATCGAATTCTTAGTCAAAAACTTTTTTGCCGTTACGGACAAAAGAAGGACGAATTACACGTACAGACACCAACTTGCCTTTACCACGCAGATCCACTTCAGCTGTATCCGTTGTGCCCACTGGCACACGCGCCATAGCGATAGAACAACCCAACGTCGGAGAGAATGTACCACTGGTAATCTCGCCTTCGCCAATGCCTTCTACTACAACCTTCTGATGTGCACGCAATACACCACGTGCTTCCATCACTAGACCTACAAGCTTATGGCTTACACCTGCATCGCGCTGCTGTTGTAGTGCTTCGCGGCCGATAAATACACGCTCTTGAGGTTCCCAAGCGATAGTCCAACCCATATTAGCCGCAAGTGGAGAAATGGTTTCATCCATATCTGCGCCATATAGGTTCATACCCGCCTCTAAACGCAAAGTGTCGCGCGCGCCTAGTCCACACGGAGCAACGCCAGCATCTGCGAGTGCCTGCCAGAAATCTGCTACCTCATCTTCAGGCAGCATCACTTCTAAACCGTCTTCACCAGTATAGCCAGTTCTCGCAATAAACCAGCCTTCTGACTCTAAACCTTGGAAAACACTTAACTGATCGATCAAATTAGCACGAGACTCAGTTACAGCTTGTTTAGCCAACGCTAATGCGTCTGGGCCTTGCACCGCTACCATCGCCAATTCTGGCTGCTCTGTTAACGCAACGTCATCAAAGCTAGCTGTCTGGTCAGACATCCAACGTAAATCTTTTTCGCGTGTTGCACAGTTCACAACGACACGGAACCACTCACCAGCAACACCTGGCTCTGTCATTAGGTAGACAATAAGATCATCAATTACACCAGCATCTTCATTCAGCATGCCGCTGTACATCGCCTTACCTTTTTCCTGCAACTTAGCAACATCGTTTGCTAGCAGGTAACGTAAATACTCTTTAGCGTCTGTGCCGGTAACGTCTACAACCGTCATGTGGGAGACATCAAACATACCAGCAGCTTGTCGAACTTTGTGATGCTCATCCACCTGAGAACCATAGTGGATTGGCATATCCCAACCACCGAAATCGACTAGCTTAGCACCCATCTCTTGGTGCTTTTCGTACAATGCAGTTTTGCTACCCATATTATTAACTCTTATCAGGGGCTAGCTTAGGCCTTGTTATCGTCATAAACAGGTCTTGCTAGGCTTTAACAACTGCTTTTCAGCTCAAGAGCGAATCAATTGACCTGAAAAACAAAAAAAGGGAAGACAATTTATAGGGATTCTCTTCACAGTTCAATCTTTGAACGACAAACTAGGGTTGCGACTATGGTCGGATCAGATTATCCAAGCCGATTATTCTTGAATGTTTCTCTGCGCCAATTGTGGCAAACGACCAGATAACCCCATCGCATCCATCACAATATGATTTTTAACTGGAGATAGTTTATCCAATAAGTTCATGCCCATATTGCGCGCCAAGCAAGCTAAAGGCTGTCTGGTATTAAATAAACGCTTGAAGCTTTCCATGGCTAAAGACATCTGAATATTGTCATTGCGGCGTTCGCGCTGGAATCTGCGTAACACCGATTGGGCGCCTAAAGGCTCACCTCGACGCGAAGCGTCCATCAATGTTTCAGCTAACTGAGCCGCATCCAGCAAACCTAAGTTAACACCCTGACCTGCCAGAGGATGGATGGTATGTGCCGCATCCCCAATTGCAGCAAAGCCAGGCTGAATATAATGCTGAGCATGACGCTGTCGTAACGGGAAAACACTGCGTTGATCGCACCATTCTATTTCACCTAGACGTTTCTCAAATGCACGACCTAATTGCTGGCAAAACTCTTCGTCGGGCAACGCCATCAGCTCATTAGCATGTTCTGGCGATGTCGACCAAACAATCGAGCAGTAGTAATCACCCTCTTCGCTACTCAAAGGTAACAATGCCAGCGGTCCATCTTCGGTAAAACGCTGCCAAGCGGTCGCTTGGTGAGGCAGCTCGGTTTTAACGGTGGTCACAATGGCATGATGACCATAATCCCATTCCACCATTGGTAGGCCCGCATGTTGACGTGTTTTTGATAACGCGCCATCCGCAGCAACCACTAGATCCGCTTGAATGATACGACCATCACTCAATTTAACAGCACGACCTTGATCAGACTGGGGAGATAGCTCCGTCACTGTCACGCCGGTAATCAGCTCTACTGAAGGTGTTTCTAAAAGAACCTGGTACAAACCCGCCAGTGTCACACGATTTTCTACAATATGACCTAGAGCGGGTTCATGCAGTTCTCGCGCTGAGAAGTGAATATGCCCAGTCCCTTCGCCATCCCAAACATCCATCTCGGTGTAGGGGCTTAGACGATAATCCTGTATATACTTCCAAGCACCTACAGACGTTAAGATCTGCTGTGAGGCACAGGTGAGCGCACTGACACGAGGGTCATAGCCCTTAGCTTGAGCGCCTTTAACAAACTCAGAGAAACCACTGATATCGCCTTCGCGCTGCTCTAAAAGCGTGACTTTAATATCGGCATCCGCCAAAGCCGCAGCAAGAGTAACTCCCACCATGCCGGCTCCAACAATCACTACATCTGAATTAAGCACTTGTGCCTGTGTATTTTCTGGCATGATCTATCTCTATTTCAGGTCTGGAGCGGGCATATCTAAGCCCATGGCACCACGGGCAAAAACAGTTCTAGCAGGCGGACAAATATCTAACAGTTGCAGGCCAAGGTTACGGCCGGCTGCAAGCAGAATATTATTATTGGAGAACAGCTTCATAGTCTGATCGCTCAGCCCAATTGTGCGCTGCTGATCTTGTCGTTGCTGTTCGTAGAAATCCTGAAGTACGTTTAAGTCACCTAGATTACCGCCCGCCTTACGAGCTTGAATTAGGTGATCAGCCAAAGCGACTACACCACGTAACGCCAAGTTGTATCCTTGTCCAGCGATTGGATGCAAGGCATGCGCAGCGTTACCTAACACCACTAAACCCTGACGCACCTGTTCCTGTGCTAAAACCAGTTTTAGAGGATAGGTATGTCGTTCACCTACTTTGACAAAATTACCTGCGCGATGGCCAAAGCGTTCGTGCAGACGTGCTATAAACTCAGCTTCCTCAAGCGCCATCACTTCATCGACTTGATCATTAGGCACTGTCCAAACTAGACCACAACGATGCTGACCGTTTTGTTCTTCCAAGGGTAACAGCGCCATAGGGCCCGTATCGGTAAAACGCTCATAAGCAATATCGTTGTGTGAGCGGTCTAAGCTGACGTTGGCTATAACAGCATGTTGCTCGTAGGTTGTTTCACTGTAGTTCATGCCCATCCCTTCACGCAATGAGGAACGGCCACCATCAGCCATCACAACCAATTCAGTCGTTAACTGATGCGTCTCACCCTCTTTTTCTAGGGTAACGCCCATCTGGTCAGAGCCATACTGAACATCTTTCACTTCGGCAGGGCAGATAAAATCAATGCGATTCGCATCATTCTGCTTTAAACGATCTAGCAGGACACGTCCAAGCCATTGGTTTTCGACCACATAACCCAGCGCCGGCACTCTTTCCTGCTCTGCATGCAGACGCGTCACACCAAAATGACCTTTATCTGAAACGTGAATATGTTTGATGGGTGCTAAATGCGTTTTTAGCGTTGGCCAGATACCCATGACTTCGTAGATAGAACGGCTTCCATAAGCCAATGCCGTCGCTCTGGAATCATAACTCGGCTGATACTCCAGTGCGCTTTTCTCAGGCATAGGAAAGGCTTCAATTACGGCGATATTCAGATCAAGCTGTTCACTCGCTGGCAGAAGAGCACAAGCTAAGCTCGCGCCCACCATGCCGCCACCGATCACCACGATGTCATAGTGCTGTTTCATTTTGCTGCCATTAACGCTTCAATTTCTGCAATTTCTTTCGGCACAGCTGCAGTAAGGTTTTCGTTCCCCTCTGCAGTGATCAATATATCATCTTCAATACGCACACCAATACCGCGCCAACGAGGTTCAACATTTTCGTTGTCCGCAGCGATATAGATCCCTGGTTCCACCGTCATCACCATACCCGGCTCTAACGGACGCCATTCGCCATCGACTTTGTAATCGCCAACATCATGAACATCCATACCTAACCAATGACCAATACGGTGCATATAAAAATCACGGTAGCGACCCGCTGAGATCTCTTCACTCAAGGTACCCGATAGCAAACCTAGCTCAATCAGTCCTGCGGTTAACACTTCTACCGACTTTTCGTGTACGGCTTCCCACAAAACACCAGGTTTTGCGAATTCAATACAAGCTTTCTGTGCTTTCAAAACCAGTTCGTATATTGCCGCTTGTTCTGGACTAAAGCGACCATTTACAGGGAAAGTACGTGTAATATCGCCGGCATAATGATCTAGCTCACACCCGGCATCGATTAACACCAGATCACCGTCATTGAGCGGCTCGCTGTTTTCGATGTAATGCAGTACACAAGCATTTGCTCCACCACCCACGATCGTCGAGTACGCTGGCTGGCGCGCTCCATTCATCGTAAAGTGGTGCAATATCTCCGCTTCTAACTGATATTCCATCACACCCGGCTTACACAGCTGCATCGCCTTAACATGGCCCTGCGCAGAGATTTCACCGGCACGACGCATCATCTCTTTTTCTGCATCACCCTTAATCAAGCGCATCTCATGTAACAGGCAATCCAGCATCACCAATTCAGAAGGCGCAACTGCCCCTTGGCGCACTTTTGCGCGGATCAGGTTTAGCCAGTGTCGAACGCGTTGATCCAGCTCTTCATCTTTACCAATGGAGTAATAGATTCGAGATACGCCATTTAACAGCCCCGGCAGGATATCGTCGACTTCATCAATGGCATGAGCTTCATCCATGCCATAGTCATTCACAGCGCCTTCAGGCCCTGCACGATAGCCATTCCAGATCTCCATCAGCTTGTCACGATTACGACAGAACAGCACCGATTCACCATCTGTACGACCCGGCATCAATAGCAGCACTGCATCCGGCTCGTTAAAACCTGTTAAATAGTAAAAGTTGCTATCCTGACGAAATGGATATTCAACATCGCTATTGCGCTGCTTCATCTGCGCAGAAGGAATAATCGCGATACTGCCCGGTGACATCTGCGCCATCAACGCAGCACGACGTGCGACAAACTGATCAAGACCGATCTTCATTAGTGCAACCTGTTGTTTTCTGGCTTAGCTTTAGCAAACTCTTTTTCTTTCTCTTCTAACGCTTTATTACACTCAGTAAACAGCATCAAAACGGCCATACGCACATATTCTTGAACTTCCATCAGATCTGCTTCGTTTTCATCAAGCTCTTCCAGATCGGAAGAAATTTGTGCGATCTGGCCAAGGTCATTGAGGGTCTCTTTCGCTTCAGGCGATAAGCTGGCATCTGTATGTTTGCCATAGAGGCCAAATCCACTTAGGAAGCTCTGACACCAACGCCCTAGCGATTCAGCACGCATAGAGATCTCATCCTCATCATCTGGAAGTACCATATCGAACTCCAGATCCATACTTTCCATACAACCAAGCGTAGCGGTGTAAAGATTCGTCACCACCGACTTACTGCTGTCTTGGGAGAGGGATTCTATATCAAGCAATTCATTAACGATCTTCTCTAACGCCGCTGATTTTAAACGTGCACCCGCAGCTAAATGTCCCGAGATAACTCCATGGAGTTCCGAAGGTGATACAGCTCTCACCCCCTCCTCTACAAACATATTTGCGATAAGTTCAAAATCGGGTAGATCTACAGGTACATTTTCTAAAGACATGAATCGAATCCATCAATAATATCGTGCTGTTAATCCTAGCATTTCAACACTTCCTGTGCAGCGTCATTGACCCACAGACAGGGGCTGATTATAGTCCTGCTGAGAATAATTTAGCTTTAGGGGCATTCTTTCTGCATGACTGAGCATTACTTTAACGCGCTGGAACAGAAAATCGATCAACTTCTGGAACGCTGCGAACAACTAAATCAGGAAAATATTCAGCTGCGTGCCCGTGAACAACAGCTTAAAGAGGAGCGTGCTCAATTAGTACAGCTCAACGAACAAACGCAATCTAAAATTCAAGCGATGATCATGCGACTTAAAGCGTTGGAGCAAAACAAATGAGCCAGCCAGAATCCCAACCTGTCACTATTACTCTGCTAGACAAAGAGTTTAATTTTAACTGTCCGGCTGACGCAGAAGCTGAATTATTGGCTTCCGCAGATTTTCTTAATGAGAAAATGTTAGAGATCCGAAAAACAGGCAAAGTATTAGGACTTGAGCGGATAGCAGTGATGGCAGCACTCAACTTGGCTCATGAGTTATTGCAATCCAAACAAGCGAACACCAGCAATATTGAAGAACGCCTACGCCACCTTGGCAACAAAATTGATCAAGCGTTAATCAACGAAACACAAACTGCTAATTCGGACAGTTAACCACTGTCCTTGAAAACTTTTCAACTTAAGAAAAGTGTATATTTAACAGCCAGTTACAGCACCACCTAGCAGAAAATATTTTTATTACAAGTCCTGACACCGGCATCATTAAGGGTATAATAAAAACATGCCCTGGGGTGTTCGACCGTTGGTTACGTCCCTCGAGCCGATAATCACACTTTTGGGGGTTGCTCGTAGTTTCTGGTGTGCATGTCCGATTTACCGGAAAGCCTAATGATACTCAGTAACCACCTCCTTGAACCTTCGGGTTCAGGGCCATATCCGACACCGGCACCTTGGGGATCTTCATTTCACAATGACTCAACAACGCAAACAACTCCGCCAGCGTATTCGTCAACTCAGACGCTCTTTAACTCCTCTACAACAGGAACAAGCCGCACAAGGTTTGCTAAAGAATATACGCACCCGCGCAGATTTCAGACGTGCTAAGAGTATCGCCATCTACCTACCTAACGATGGAGAGATAAACCCCGAACCGTTGATTCACTTCTGCTGGAAACTAGGCAAGGAAGTCTACCTACCTGTATTGCATCCTATTCTTCACAATCGCTTATGGTTTACGCCGTACACAAACCAAACACCGATGATTAAGAATATCTACGGTATCCGAGAGCCCAAACTACAACCGCACAAACGCAGAGCCGCTTGGGCGATCGATTTAGTCTTGTTACCTCTAGTCGCCTTCGATGCAAAAGGCAATCGAATGGGCATGGGCGGCGGATACTATGACCGCACATTCGGCTTTAAAAATCTGAAGAAAAGCATGAAAGGACCAAGCCTTATCGGGCTGGCACATGAAATTCAGAGAGTAGAAGAGTTACCTGTAGAGAGCTGGGATATCCCTCTAACATCGATTGTTACTGATAGCAGGAGCTATCTATAACGCAATTGAAAGCTTAGCTGTTAAAGACTTGCTCAAACAGAGAAGCAAACTGGAAATCTGCATGCGATACGCCGGTCATTACAGACCCTAGTACAAACACGACTACCAAGATTAGAACCAGATCAGGACCTTTTTTCATTATTCTGCCTATAAGGTTTACCACACATTAAACAAACGCTCGTTTACTTAATGCCCGGCCGTAGTTTTTCATAAATACAGTTTTTTGCAACCCCTTATAAATCATGGGGCAATAAGACTATCGGCCAGTTACATAATTATTTTAATCCAGAATTGTAAAAAGAGCCAATTACCTACTGATTTATAAACTTTTTTGCAGAAAGTTAAGAAAAATCATCATAAAAGGTATGGTTAACATCGAGAAAAGTGTCTGTCCGGTGATAATGGCAGCCATCATTTGCACATCCCCACCAAGCTGACGCGCCAGAATATAAGAGGATGCAGCCGTTGGTAAAGCCGCGTACAACCAGATAATTTCAGCATTTGGCAATCCCAATACAACACAGATCAGAAAGGCCAATAATGGCATTAATAACAGTTTGATCAACGAGGTTGCACAAAGCGCTTGGCCACTTTTCATTAGGACCTTAAAACTCAGTCCTGCTCCGACAGATAACAGCCCTAAAGGCAGAGCCATACGACCTAGGAATTCAGCGATAGGCATCAGCAGATTCGGGAAACCTACCCCTGTCTGATTTAGCAACAAACCACACAAGCTACCGACAATAAGGGGGTTCTTTAACAACGCTAACAGCACACTCTTTAAATCTTGAGTGCTACGGGTAAAGTAGGAAAAGACCAATACACAGCAGAAATTCAGCAACGGGATCATTAAGGCCATCACCACTGCACCAACCACTACCCCTTGAGGACCAAACAGGGTTGCCGAAGCAGCCAAGCCCACATAAACATTGAAACGAACTCCACCCTGATAAATGGAGGTAATCCCGGCAGCATCGACCTTCAGGAACGGTTTCGCCAAAAAGACCAACAAACTCCCCCCAAAAACCAGCAACACAACAGCCAACCCTACCTGATCCAGAGGAACAGCAGTCATATCGGTACTAGCTAAGCGGGACACCAACAAGATAGGAAAAAGAACAAAGTAAGTCGCCTTTTCCGCCTGCCCCCAAAAGTCATCGGTTAGAAATCCGCTCTTTCTCGCCGCATAGCCTAATAAAATAAGTGCAAATACCGGCCATAGAGCACTGATAATTTCGATCATAGTGTTATAGTGATCTTATAAAGTTAATAATGATGTACAGAGTGGAGCCTACAATGATGACATCTCTTGTCTTAACCGTCATCGGTCCTGATAAACCAGGTCTGGTCGAAATGCTAGCGCAAACCATTACTGAAAATGGCGGCAACTGGCTTGAGTCAGGCATGTCCAGATTAGCTGGAAAGTTTGCCGGCATTCTAATCACCGAAGTTCCTGAAGATAAAGCAGCTTCATTAACTGCAGCGCTAACAGCGCTCGATGCTCAGGGCTTGAAGGTAACAGTTGAACAGTCTTCAGCACCAGAAGCCACTGGCGCATCTCAGCACTTTAAACTTGAGCTAGTTGGCCATGACAAACCTGGTATCGTTCGCGATATCTCAAGCGCACTGGCTAAACGCCACGTGAACGTTGAACGCCTAAACACGGAACTCGTGTCTGGTTCTATGTCAGCTGAACTGTTGTTTAAAGCCGAAGCTGAGTTACTCGCATCCAGCGACCTTGACTTAGATGAGCTACAACAGGATTTAGAAAATATTGCTAGCGATCTAATGGTTGATATCAGCTTAGATAAATAAACCATACCGTAGACAAACAAAAAACGCGCTTACCTTTCTCAAGGCAGCGCGTTTTTTCTTTCTAAGATGAGCGATTAACCGCGCGCATCCAATTTAGCCTGACCACGCTTCACAGCTGCACGCACCTGATTTGGTGCTGTACCACCAATGTGATCACGTGCTGCAACAGAACCTTCAAGCGTTAGCACTTCAAATACATCCTGCTCGATCGTATCGGAGAACTGAACAAGCTCTTCCAACGTCATTTCACCTAGATCTTTATTCTGCTCGATACCGTAGGCTACAGATTTACCTACAACTTCGTGAGCATCACGGAAAGGCATACCTTTACGCACAAGGTAATCAGCCAAGTCAGTCGCAGTAGAGAAACCGCGAAGCGCTGCTTCACGCATACTCTCTTTCTTAGACTCAAGCGCAGGCACCATGTCAGCAAATGCACGTAGACAACCTTTCACTGTATCGATCGCATCAAACAGCGGCTCTTTATCTTCTTGGTTATCTTTGTTGTATGCCAGTGGCTGAGACTTCATCAACGTTAGCAAGCTCATCAAGTGACCGTAAACACGACCGGACTTACCACGCACTAATTCAGGTACATCTGGGTTCTTTTTCTGCGGCATGATAGAAGAGCCAGTACAGAAACGATCTGGCAGGTTGATGAAATCAAACTGAGCAGATGTCCATAGAACCAACTCTTCAGACATTCGCGTTAGGTGCATCAATAAGATACTAGACGCGGAACAGAACTCGATCGCGAAGTCACGATCAGAAACCGCATCCAAAGAGTTCTCAGCCGGAGCATTAAACTCAAGTAGCTCGCAAGTTAGGTCACGCTGAATTGGGTAAGTTGTACCCGCAAGTGCTGCAGCACCTAGTGGCATGATGTTGGCGCGCTCACGGCAATCTTCGAAACGGCCGAAGTCACGCGTTAGCATCTCAAACCACGCAAGCAGGTGATGACCAAAGGTCACTGGCTGAGCTGTTTGAAGGTGAGTAAAACCTGGCATGATCGTATCAGCTTCACGCTCAGCAATACCTAACAGGCCCTGCTGTAGACGCGTAATTTCAGCCAAGATCAGGTCGATCTCATCACGTAGGTACAAACGAATGTCGGTCGCAACTTGGTCATTACGAGAGCGACCCGTGTGTAGTTTCTTACCGGTGATACCAATTTTCTTAGTCAAAGCCGCTTCGATGTTCATGTGCACATCTTCTAGCTCAATTGACCATTCAAATTCGCCACGCTCAATTTCGACACGAATTTCGCCAAGACCACGGATAATATCGTCACGCTCTTCTTCTGTAAGAACGCCTGCTTTTGTCAGCATCTTCGCATGAGCAATAGAACCGCGAATATCCTGCAGATACATACGCTGATCAAATTCAACGGAAGCCGTAAAACGCGCAACGAAAGCATCCGTTGGCTCATTAAAACGACCGCCCCACTGCTGGTTAGTTTTATCACTCATGGGAAAACCTCAAATTACTCGGAGACTTAATCAGCTATTTTTAGCTGATATCACAAAATTTGCGCGACATTATATCATGCCCTTTCGCTTGAGGTGTCTATATCGCGCCCTGCAATCTGCTACAATCGGCAACAAATATTAAATATGCCGTATTTGAGACTACTTTTATGAGCAGAACCATCCGCATTGCTACCCGTAAAAGCCCATTGGCCCTATGGCAGGCAGAATATGTAAAAGCCGAGCTAGAACGCCATCACGCAGACATTAAGGTCGAATTACTCGGCATGGTATCTAAAGGCGACAAGATCCTTGATGCACCACTAGCCAAAGTGGGTGGTAAAGGCCTGTTTGTAAAAGAGCTAGAAGAAGCAATGCTAGCCGGTGAAGCTGATATCGCGGTTCACTCCATGAAGGATGTACCAATGGAGTTTCCAGAAGGCTTAGGTTTGGCCGTGATCTGCCCACGCGAACAACCAACCGATGCTTTTGTCTCTAATACTTACAACAGCATTGATGAACTACCTCAAGGCGCTGTAGTCGGCACCTCTTCTCTACGTCGTGAAGCGCAAATTCGCGAAAAGCGCCCTGACTTAGAGATCAAATGGCTTCGCGGTAACGTCAATACACGTCTCCGTAAGCTAGATGAAGGTGAATACGATGCGATCATCCTTGCCTCTGCAGGTCTGATTCGCCTAGAGATGCCTGAGCGTATTCGTTCAGAAATTTCTGTAGATTTCAGCCTACCGGCAGGTGGCCAAGGCGCTGTAGGCATTGAGTGCCGCACAGATGATGCTGAATTGCATGAATTGCTTAAGCCTCTACACGACACCGAAACGGCTTGGCGTGTAACCGCAGAGCGCGCAATGAATAAACGCCTTGAAGGCGGCTGTCAGGTACCTATCGCCTGCTACGCGACGCTGAACCATGACAACTCTGAACTATACCTACGCGGCCTAGTTGCAAAACCAGACGGTACGTTGATTCTTCGCGACGAACAACGCGGCGCTCCGGCTGATGCCGAAGCCATTGGTATAGAACTGGCTGATCGCCTGTTAGCTGCAGGCGCTAAAGAGATTTTGGACGCTGTATACAACAAAGCAGATGCCTAACTCCTTAGCCAACCTTAGGGTACTGGTGACACGTCCCGAACATCAGGCCCAAAAGCTTACCGAACAACTCCGCGCCCTTGGCGCGGAACCAATCCCCTTTCCGCTACTCAAAATCCAACCTATCGCTGAAACTGATGAGAATTTTCATCCGCTGAAACAACATATTTTAGATCTCGATCTATTTCAGCATGTCGTTTTTATCAGCCCAAATGCAGTAGAGATTGGTTATGAGTGGATCGATTTATACTGGCCGCAACTGCCACTTGGCGTACAATGGCTAGCCATCGGAAAGCAAAGTGCAGCACTATTGAACAACTATGGTATAGATGCCTATCACAGCCCTCTGGGGTACGATTCAGAAGCGCTATTAGCATCACCGGCGCTGCAACAGATTACTGGCGATAAGATTTTAATTATGCGAGGCCAGGGTGGACGAGAAAAATTAGCCACTGAACTTCGTGCACGGGGAGCAGAGGTTAGCTATGCTGAACTCTACCGCCGTGAATGTCCTGCATATTCCGACGCTGATATTGCCGATGCCCTTTTTAATCGGCCTTTAGATGCCATATTTATCAGCAGCGGCGCAGGACTCGACAATTTACTGGACTTGATACAGCGCCCTAATGGCAAATTCAGCACTGATTCACTATTACGCTGTCATCTTGTTGTGCCCAGTGAACGTATTAAAAAAGCTGCCGAAGCAGCTGGATTCAACAGAGTAACCACGGCCTCGGGGCCAGACGATCAAGCAATGATCGACACCCTGAAGCAGTCACTGACTTTTGCGGAAATCGACAGATGAGCAACAAAAAGAAACAATCGCAGGAAGACAAGAAAACCACTCAAGATGTACCTGCAACTGAGGTTGTTGAAGAAGTGGTTGAAGAAACTACAGAAGCAGTCGCTGAACAGGAAGAAGCCGCTGCAGAAGAGACTAAAAAAGAAGCAGAAGAAACAACGGCTGAAGCAGGCAATGTCGCTGCATCAGAGCAATCTGCTCCTGAACCAAAAGTAGAGAAAGAGAAGAAGCCCGCAACATGGCCTGGCAAACTAGCACTGCCTATCTCAATTATCGCATTAGGTGCTGCTGGTTACCTGTACTGGCTATCTCTACAACAGAGCGATAGCGTTGCTCAGAATAACGCTGCGATTGAAGCTCAGGTTAGCTCCTCACTAAGTGACGCTCGAGGTTCTGTCGATCAAGCGTTAGCTGGTATGAACCAAACATTAGGCCAACTAAAATCTCAAAGCCAAGCAGACAAAAACAACATTGATGAGCTGCAAGCACGCCTAACTAAAAGCATCCAACAGGTGACAGCCAACCAGAAAACCAATCGTAAAGACTGGCTTCTGGCTGAAGTGGAATATCTATTACGTCTCGCTAATCAGCGCGTACTGATGGAACAAACATCTGCAGGTGCACTGAAACTACTGAAATCTGCTGATAAGATCCTAAAAGAGACTGACGACGTTTCCATTTACGATGTACGTAAGGCTTTAGCTGCTGATATCGCAGCATTAGAAGCAGTACCGGTATTGGATACCGAAGGCGTATTCCTGCAGCTTGGCGCATTGAACAATCAGGTACAAAACCTACGTTTAATCCCAATTTCTAAACAGCACAAGCTACCTGATCTATTAGAAGAAGTTACGCCAGAAGTGGTCGAAGAGTCTTGGACTGCCGGTTTAGAAGAATCATGGAGCAAAGCAACCGACAAACTTAATAAGCTTGTGGTTATCCAGCACCGTGATGAGCCAATTGAACCATTGCTATCACCACAGCAAACATACTACCTACAGCAAAACCTTCACCTAATGCTAGAACAAGCTCAGCTTGCTCTATTACAGCGCAAGCAGTCATCTTATGATGCCAGCCTAAACAAAGCGCACGATTGGGTTTCTACTTACTTCGAGCAAAGCGACGGCACTACACAAAGCTTGCTGCGCGGTATTTCTGAGCTGAAGAGCGTTAAAGTAACGGCTGAGATGCCAGATATTTCTGGTTCTCTTCGCAGCCTGAAGAACTACCTTGCTCATATGACAAAACTTAAGGAACAAGGGGCTTCATAATGAAAAAACTTGTCCTTCTCCTACTGATCATTCTGGCTGGCGGCGCATTCGTCGGTGAGATGATGATCAAAGATTCAGGCTATGTATTAATCGCCTATAACCAAACAACGATCGAAACCAGCCTATGGGTTCTTCTAATTGTTTTAGCTGTAGGCTTTGTCATTGGTCACTGGCTATTAAACTTAGTCACTCATACTCAGTTGCCAACCACTAAGCTAAAAGCTTGGAAAGATAACAGAAACCAGCTAATCAGCCGCCGTAAGACGCTAAAAGGCTTAACTTCGTTATCTGAAGGCAACTGGGCTCAAGCACAGAAGCAGCTGGCACAAGCCGCTGAGCGCTCTGATCTGCCGCTAGTAAACTACCTAGCTGCAGCAAAAGCTGCACATGAGCAAAACAATGAAGCTGCAGCTGACGAACTTCTACAAAAGGCACGCAACACAACGCCTGAAGCCGAAGTAACTGTTGCTATCTCTCAAGCTGAGATTCAACTATCTCGTGGTCAGCTAGAACCTTGCCTAGCAACGCTTCTACGTTTGCGCACACTCGCGCCCAAAAACACATACGTAATGAAGTTGCTGAAAGATGTTTACCTTCGTCTGAATGACTGGAAAGCACTTTCTCAACTAATTCCTGCACTGCGTAAACACCAAGCGCTTAAAACAGAAGAGCTATATGAACTAAGCGCGGAATGCTGCACTCATATTCTTGAAGACAGTGTTAGCAAGCTTCCTGTGGAAACCAGTGAAGAAGACCGCCTAAAAGCATTGAGCGATGCTTGGTCTGATCTACCTACAGAACAAACTAAAAATGGTGAAATCGTTCAGCGCTACACCGAATTACTTGTTTCGCTAGGTGCAGAAGATCGTGCAGAGCAAAATCTTCGCAGTTTGATTAAGAAAAACTGGGACGAAAAACTGGTTACACTGTATGGCCGCATCAATGGTGAAAATGCTAAAAAGCAGCTTGATAGTGCTCGTAGCTGGCAGAAAGCTCACGCTGAAAGCCCTGAACTATTTTTAACCCTAGGTCGCTTATCCTTACGTAATGAGCACTGGGGGCAGGCAGTTAAGTACTTTGAGCAAAGCCTTGAGCTAGATGCTAAACCAGAGACTTTAGGTGAGTTGACGCGCCTACTTCGTCACCTAGGCGAAGATGAAAAGGCACAAGGTTTACTACAAGAAAACCTAAGCATTGTGGCATCAGGCCTGCCTGAGCTACCGATGCCAGT
This sequence comes from Neptuniibacter sp. QD48_55, assembly GCF_047778115.1. Lineage (GTDB taxonomy): Bacteria > Pseudomonadota > Gammaproteobacteria > Pseudomonadales > Balneatricaceae > Neptuniibacter. The sequence continues at coordinate 3,341,180 of NZ_CP180555.1, forward strand.
AGAGCAAAAAGCTAGCGCTTAATAGCTTTACAAGACCATAAAAAAGGATGCTGCACAGCATCCTTTTTTATTTATTCCGTTTGGACTAAGGCCTCCATCGCCTGTTCTGCCCAATGCAAACTATGGCGATAAGCCACATCAAAAAACTCTTTACCAAAAGGAGAAGCTTCAACCTCTTCCCAATCCGCTTTTTCGAAAGCAATCACAACTTTCAGCAATCCACCTAAATCGCCTTCAAAATCAGATATCGCATGCTTAATGCTGTCATCCAGGGGAATTTGACGCAAAATTTCATCCATTTCTACATCTAATAAGAGATCTAACTGAGAGATCATCCCCACCATAAAAGCACTGTCTTGCTGCAAAGCTTCGGACGATTCGGCCAACAATTCACACATCCGACCACGGACCAATAGGTTTCTAGCAAGCTCTTCAGGTTTATCAGGGTTACTGGCTAATGTAATAAGTGTCGCCCACTTCCTTATTTGGTCATGTCCCAAGATAACCACCGCCTGCTGCATAGAATCAATCGAACGGTTCTGCTGATAAGCCGCTGAATTAACCACTTTTAGGATTTTAAAACTAAGCTTAGGATCCATGATAATCAGCTCTTCAATTTCTGAAGGTGTAATATCTGGACGCTGCAGCTGTTGTAAAAGCTGCATTAAAGCCGCGCTATTACCCGGCACATCTTTCCCCAGCACCTTAACTGGACGACTAATAAAACCACCTTGAAACAACTTAAATCCGACCTTTTTACAGAACTGCAGGGTTTCAAAGTCATCTACATTTTGTGCTAATGCAGTCTTTTTTGCTTTATTCAGCGTGGCGACCAATTTTTTTATTTTAGTCCGATGCATCAAACTAAAATCAATTTTGATGATATTGACCAACTTAATTAAAGGGATTAGATGAGGTTGCATTGAGAACCCATCCAAAGCAATTCGGTACCCTTGCTTGGAAAGCATTCTAAGGTGGGAGATAACCTCGTCAGTCACCGTTATATCTGGATGGACTTCAATAACTATCTCTTTTCTAGGCAACGCTAGAGAACTCCCCTCCTGTAGCATCGAACTAGGAAAAGGCAGAAACACAGGTACTTTATGGATATGACCGTCTTGAAACAGGCTGGTGAAGGTATGCATAACTAGCATTGACCCCTCAGTTTCAGGATCAAACAACGAGTCTTCGATGTATTCAGAATATTGATAGCGCAGCTGGTAAGAGATGATCTTGAGGTTTCGATCAAAGATAGGCTGCCGAACCATCAATACTTCAGAGCTTTGCCCTTCCATAGAACTCAAAAGTCCCTGAGGTAGTTATGGATTTTATACAGCTTATCCCGCGACTGAAGTTATTGCCAGCCAAAAGCAAAAGAGGAGCTTGCAGCTCCTCTTTCATTTATTCTAGATCTCTAACCTAAGCGTTATCTGCGCTCACTTTTCGCTGACTGACAATCTGCCACAGAAACTCAACCGCAGCTATAACCAGTATCGTATAGCCCATAAGCTCAGTTCCCTCTTCTACAATATTCTTCACGACCCTTACATAGCCATCGCCCATCACAGCTTCCCAGAAGGAACCTCGACCAAACAGACGCGAAAATACCAATACAACCAAGATACCACTCAGATAGATACCAGCACTAGACAGTTTCGAGAATTCAATTAAGGAAGGTTTAACCGGGCGATGTTGCCTAATCAAATATAAAGTCGATGCAGCAATCAAGATGCAAACCAGCGTCTGCCATGCGCCATCAAACATATTCTCGTCTAAGAAAGCATCAAACTCTCGAATCAGCATCATGCCACTCAACGTGGCAACAACCACAGCAGCTGGGCGCAACGTATCACTGTAATAAGCGCCGACTAAAAATAGCATGCAGGTAACGAAAGCAAACGTATCGTGCATCAACTCTGTCGCCGAACCTTCATCGTACTTACTCTCTGCCAATAGGGCATAACCTTCCATTGCAAAGATATTTGCTACTCCTGCCATAAATAGCAGATAAACAAGGGATCGAATCATTAAGGCAGCGAATGATTGCATCTGAATACATCCAAGTAAGTTGATAGAAACAGGTAAAACGTCTAGCTAGCGCAATTCTGGCTCGGCGTTTATCGATAACCGTTCAGATAGAGATCCATAACTAAGCGATTAGGGTAAGCGCGAACCGTGGATTCTAATAAAAAATGATCAGAAAAGCATTTATAAGAAAGCTTTGTTACATCTAGCTAGTATAAAACACGCTTTTAAGGGCGATTGGGCAATAAAAAAGGAGCCAGAGGCTCCTTTTTTGATAGGGAGGTGAATTAACTCTTAGGTCTTGGCGCATAAGCAAATACATCAGAGTGCATATTCGCTTCATCAAAACCACGTGGCTCACACGCATCTAGCAACGCATAAACCATACCTGGAGAGCCACTTGCAAAGATTTCTACATTTTCGAAATCGGCAAAATCTTCTAAAACAGCATCCGATAGAAGACCTGTTCGACCTGTCCAACCCGGGCTATTTTCAGGCTCACTCACGATAGGCTCAAAGTGAACATTTGGATGTTCTGCAGCCCATTGCATTGGTAACTTTTCCAAATACATGTCTTCTTCTACACAAGCACCCCAATAGATATAGATTGGGTTACCAAATTGGTTAGCCAATAGATGTTCTACCACGCTCTTCACTTGCGCAAAGCCCGTGCTCGCCGCAGCCAAAATCAAACGCGTATCAGGTTTTAGTTTATGAGCTTGTAGGTAGCAATCACCTTTAGGCAATTCAATCTCTACCGTTTTTTCGCTTTTTAAATGTCCGATAATCGCATTAGACATTTCACTCTCAGGCATATGACGGATATGTAACTCGATATCACGACCCGTATCTGGCGCAGAACCAATAGAAAATGAAGCCTGTTTACCGTCTGGCAAAAAGATATCTAAATACTGACCAGCAAAAAATTCGGCAGATAGAGAAGCCGTTGCAGGCATTTGCAGGCGGATGCGGTACACATCATGGTTTAGCTTTTCAAATGCCTTAATATCACAAAGGAGCTTTTTCACAGATAACTCTCCAGGGCTTTTTAACCCTTCAATCCTGACCCTTACATCACTTAAGGGTTTACATGTACATGCTAGTACACTTGGTGCACTACGAGTAGTTTGAACGCTATCAACACAGAGATGCAGTTCTGGATAGCGTTGTTTAATTTCGCCTTCAAGCAGCTTTACTTCGCAAATTTCACAAACACCATTGCGACAGCTGACGCGCATTTTATACCCTGCTCTATGCAAACTTTCCAGCAGGGTTTCATCTGACCCAGAAGGAATTTCATCCCCGTTATTTTCGATCAGAATATGCTTAGGCATAGATCACTTTAAAATACCCAATTCGTCCCAGATATCGTCCACTTTGCTCTGAACTTCAGGGTCCATAACGATAGGCTCACCCCATTCTCGGGTTGTTTCACCTTCCCATTTATTGGTCGCATCCATGCCCATTTTAGAGCCTAGGCCTGATACAGGCGAAGCAAAGTCGAGATAATCGATCGGTGTATTATCGATCATCACAGTATCTCGCTGAGGATCCATACGGGTAGTGATCGCCCAGATCACATCATTCCAATCACGGGCATTCACATCATCATCGCAAACGATCACGAATTTGGTGTACATAAACTGCCTTAGGAAAGACCAAACACCCAACATCACACGTTTAGCATGACCCGGATACTGCTTTTTAATCGTCACTACCGCCATACGGTAGGAACAGCCTTCAGGCGGCAGATAAAAATCTACAATTTCAGGGAACTGCTTCTGCAGAATCGGTACGAACACTTCGTTCAGCGCAACGCCTAAGATAGCTGGCTCATCAGGTGGGCGACCAGTATAGGTGCTGTGATAGATAGGGTTACTGCGATGGGTAATTCGCTCGACCGTAAATACAGGGAAACGATCAACCTCGTTGTAGTAACCGGTATGGTCGCCAAATGGGCCTTCATCCGCCATCTCGTCCGGATCAATATAACCCTCTAAAATAAACTCAGCGCTAGCAGGTACATGCAGATCATTACCGATACACTGAGTAACTTCAGTTTTGCCACCACGCAGCAAGCCCGCAAAAGCATACTCAGACAAGGTATCAGGAACCGGTGTCACTGCACCCAAAATCGTTGCAGGATCAGCGCCTAAAGCAACAGCAACGGGGAATTTTTCACCCGGATGTTCCTGTTTCCACTCACGAAAATCGAGTGCACCACCACGATGTGCGAGCCAACGCATAATCAGTTTATTTTTGCCGATTAATTGCTGACGGTAGATACCTAAATTCTGTCGTTCTTTATTAGGACCGCGTGTAATCACCAAAGGCCAAGTAACCAATGGTGCCGCATCCCCCGGCCAGCAAGTTTGGATAGGAAGGGTATTTAGATCAACATCATCCCCTTCGATTACATGCTTCTGGCAAGGCGCTGACTTAACCAGCTTGGGGCCCATATTGAGCACTTGCTTAAAGATAGGCAGCTTTTCCCAAGCGTCCTTCATACCTTTAGGTGGTTCAGGCTCTTTTAATTGAGATAAAAGTTTACCTACATCTCTCAGCGCTTCTACAGACTCCTCTCCCATACCCATCGCTACACGTTCAGGCGTACCAAACAAGTTAGCTAACACTGGATAAGAGGAACCTTTGGGGTTTTCAAACAGCAGAGCTGGACCGCCTGCTTTGAGAGTACGATCACTAATCTCGGTCATCTCCAGATTAGGATCAATCTCTTGTTTAATGCGCTTTAACTCGCCACGCTCTTCAAGCATGTGGATAAAGTCACGCAGATCTTTATATTTGGGTGTCGCCATAATCAGACCTAGTAGATATAAAAAAGGGCAAGCAGATGCTCACCCTTTAATACGCAAACCGGTTTACTTCCGTTTCATCGAAAGGAAGAATTCGTCGTTTGTTTTAAAGTCTTTCAGTTTGTCGATTACAAACTCTGTCGCTGCAGTATCTTCCATTGGATCTAGAAGCTTACGTAGGATCCACATACGCTGTAGCTCTTCTTCAGATGTAAGAAGATCTTCACGACGCGTACCAGAACGACGGATGTTAATTGCTGGGAATACACGTTTCTCAGCAACTTTACGATCCAAGTGAACTTCAGAGTTACCTGTACCTTTGAATTCCTCAAAGATAACTTCGTCCATCTTAGAACCCGTATCAACCAACGCTGTTGCGATGATTGTTAAGCTACCGCCCTCTTCGATGTTACGAGCAGCACCAAAGAAGCGCTTAGGGCGCTCTAGAGCATGCGCATCAACACCACCGGTTAGTACTTTACCGGAAGATGGGATAACTGTGTTGTAGGCACGAGCCAAACGCGTAATGGAATCCAGAAGGATAACCACGTCTTTTTTATGCTCAGTTAGACGCTTAGCTTTCTCGATAACCATCTCAGCCACTTGAACGTGACGTGATGGCGGCTCATCGAAGGTAGATGCAACCACTTCACCGCGAACGGTACGCTGCATCTCTGTTACTTCCTCAGGGCGCTCATCGATTAGCAATACAATCAGGTGAGTTTCTGGGTTGTTTCGGGTGATGCTGTTAGCAATGTTCTGCAGCATTAGGGTTTTACCGGCTTTAGGCGGTGATACAACCAAAGCACGCTGACCTTTACCCATTGGGCAAACCAGATCGATAACACGTGCAGTCAGATCTTCTGTACTGCCGTTACCGATTTCCATCCGCAAACGATCCTGCGCAAATAGAGGCGTCAGGTTTTCGAAAAGAATCTTATTCTTCGCGTTATCAGGCTTATCGTAGTTAATTTCATTAACTTTCAATAATGCGAAGTAACGCTCACCATCTTTTGGTGGACGAATCTTACCCGCAATCGTATCACCTGTACGTAGGTTAAAACGACGAATCTGACTTGGAGATACGTAAATATCATCCGGGCCAGCTAGGTATGAGGAGTCAGCGGAACGCAGGAAACCAAAACCATCCTGCAGAATTTCTAGGACACCATTACCGTAGATGTCTTCACCGCCTTTCGCATGACGCTTAAGAATAGCGAAAATAACATCCTGTTTACGGGAACGAGCCAGATTATCCATTCCCATGCCTTTGGCAATTTCAAGTAACTCGGGAACGCTTTTTGTTTTTAGTTCGGTAAGATTCATAGTTTGAAGAAAAGAAGCACGAAGCTAATTTTTAATATGTGGATGGAATTTAAGAAGAAAGTCGAACGTTGGTCATAACGCTCTCGCATAAAATACAACGAAGGAAAAAGATTTTAGCGGGAGGACCAAACAAGCAACACTATAGAAGGTAGGTAAGGGTCTGTCTATAGTGCAAAGGTAAGAAAGTGTAATGTTTTGAGCCACATTACACTTTCTAGGTATCAATCTATTAAAGATTAGCTTCAATAAACGCAGAAAGCTGCGATTTAGATAGTGCGCCAACCTTAGTAGCTTCTACATTGCCGCCTTTGAAAAGCATCAATGTAGGGATACCACGAATACCAAATTTTGGTGGAGTTTCGCTGTTTTCATCGATGTTCAGCTTACAAATTTTCAACTGGTCACCGTACTCTTTAGCGATCTCTTCCAGAACAGGGGCGATCATCTTACAAGGACCACACCACTCAGCCCAGTAATCAACTAATACTGCACCTTCAGCTTTGAGAACATCTTCCTCAAAGGAAGCATCTGTAACATTTACAATGTTTTCACTCATGGGAACTTTTCTCCGCTGCGCCCATTATTTTTCAATAAGACTGCCGATAATAACATCCTCGTCGCCTATTGTGTAACGCCTACAAGGGCAATTCCCTAGTATAGAGGTCAATTATTTAGCTATAAGCTTAAACCTCAAGCGCGATAAAACCCCATTTTATGGTATTGCTGGGCCATATTTTCAGTAGACTACCCTTATAAATTAAAAGCCTTAAAACAAAAGATGAAAAGCAACTGCAGTACCGCAGTACTTTTGGTAATCTAGCTCAGCCTTACATATCGGGTCATAGGACGATAACGCATGACAGAACCTTTAACTGTTTCAGATAAACAAGATGATCAACGCTTAGCAGCCATTGATTTAGGATCTAACAGTTTCCACATGGTTGTCGCGCAGCTTGATCAGGGCGAGATACGTCCAATAGATCTTATGTCCGATAAGGTTCAACTAGCTGCTGGTATTAATGAGAAGCGCTACCTAACAGATGAAGCCAAACAACGTGGGCTTGAATGCCTCAGCCGTTTTGCCCAGCGCGTCAAAGATCTCCCTAGAGATTCCGTTAGAGTTGTTGGCACCAACGCTCTGCGTGAAGCCAAAAATAGCCGAGAGTTTATTGAGGAAGCTGAAGCTATCCTAGAAACTCCGCTCGAGATCATCGCAGGTCGAGAGGAAGCACGTCTTATCTATTTAGGTGTATCCCACACCCTTGCAGATGATCAAGGCTCCCGCTTAGTCATTGATATTGGTGGTGGTAGTACTGAGTTTATCATTGGAGAACGCTTTGAGCCCCGCACTATGGAAAGCCTCCATATGGGCTGTGTTAGCTATACCAAACGCTATTTTAAAGATGGCATTATCTCTGCTTCCAACTTTAAACGCGCTCGCACAGCCGCTCGCCAAGAACTGCAATCAATTGTACGTGAATATCGCCATATCGGCTGGAATAGTGCGGTAGGCGCATCCGGCACGATCAAAGCCGTTCGCAATATTTGTCAGGATTATGGCTACAGCCAAGAATCCATTACCTGGGAAGGGTTACAGCAACTTAGAGACCTTTTGCTGACCTTCAAACACAGTGAAGACATCGATATTGAGGGCATCAAAACTGAGCGAAAAACCGTCCTTACAGCTGGCGTCGCTATCTTATGCGGGATCTTCGAAGCGCTTAATATTGAAAAGCTCAGCTTCTCCGAAGGCGCTCTACGTGAAGGCGTTCTCTATGATATGGCTGGACGTTTAAAGCATGAAGATGTACGTGATCGTAGCATCACTGCACTGATGCAGCGCTATCATGTTGACCAAGAGCAAGCTGAGCGCGTTGAACAAACTGCGCTTCTTGCTTGGGCACAACTAAAGGAAAGCTGGCAGCTATCTCCTAAAGACTACGATATGCTTTGTTGGGCAGCTCGTACCCACGAGATAGGCCTTACGATCGCGCATAGCCAATTCCACAAGCATAGCGCCTATCTGCTTAGCAACTCTGACCTTCCCGGTTTTACGACACGCGAGCAACAACAACTAGCAACTCTCGTTCGTGGCCATCGCCGCAAATTTCCTAAAGACGAATTCAAGACATTACCTAAACGCCTACAAGAATCCTATCGTCGACTCTGCGTGTTACTGAGACTGGCTGTGGTACTCCATCGTAGTCGCTCTTCAGATCGTTTACCTGCTATCACTTTTAGCTTTGACGGCAAAACATTGCATATGAATTTCCCTGAGGACTGGCTATCTCACCACCCATTGACCGAAGCTGGGCTGGAACAGGAAGCAAGTTATCTAGATAACGCTGATATAAAGCTCAAATACAGCTAACTATCTAACTCTCAAACTTGCACTGCTAAAGCTCATTAGTGGGTTTTGAGATTAAGCGATTAACCATTTGATTGATCGCCTTCATCTGCGGCGCACTTCTTTTATAGTAATGATATGGCGGTAAGCTATTACTGCTATACCCCCAAAAATCCCAACAGCCACGAGGGTTTAAAGGCATGATTGAGGATGGTTTTACTTGCGGGTACAGGATAATCAACTGATTAGCATCTGCTGTTTCGTTATAACCAGTGCCCTTTACGAACCGATCCCCCAAAAATTCATGACCTTGACGGCAACCATGTAGAGCCACATGCACTCGGCAAGATTCACTACGGCAACTCTCAGGAATATAGGCATAACCTATATCGTCTAGACTAGTGTATTCACCTGAGATGAATGGCGTTTGATCAAACTTAATCAACTCACCTGACAGCTCTGCAACATCTACCTCTAATTCGCCATAGATATGCTCTAGCAATCGCCGTGCTTGGGAGAACCCACAATTATTAATCCATGGCTTTGCGGTCTGACCACACGAATTATCTTCAAGGTCATCGGTAATAAACCCATGCCCCGCAGCAGTTTTATTGTCATACCGAATCACACTTTCATTCAGGCCTAAGTACTTATAGAAAGACAGTGTCTGATCTACTACAACCTGCTTTACCGTTCTATCTTCGAGGCCTGAGAAGATATAAACTTTGTCGTCAGAAAGATTCTCTAACCTAGCTATGCTGCCGCGCTCAGCTTCAGTCTTGGCTAGTTCAGACAAATAACGACTATTAGGATATAGAGATTCAGGGCAACCAAACCAACTGTACTTGCAAGGGTCCATACAGGTTGTGGTGGCACTCACAAGCTTAGGTGTCAAATCATTACCGGGAATACTCGCGACACAATTCCAGGGTCCTCCGGCGATGATTCCAGCACCTATTAGATTCTCAGAATAAGCAATATGATACTGGGCAGCCATAAAACCGCCTGAGGACAAACCAGATATGGAGGTTTGGTCCGAAATAGCATTTAACGCCGGAAGCACTATAGATGATAACTCTTTGTCATGCTCTTCAGCTTGTACAATATTGGAAAGCGCCAAACATCCCAAGAGCAGTGGTAAACGGATCATAGTCCCTCCTTGTAATTAATCAGTTCTTTTGGCCTTAACTTTTTGGATAAGAAGCCTAAAAGGGCCTACTCCAGCCCCATCATCTTTACCCATATCGGCTTTCACTCGTATTAAAACATCTTGCACCTGCACCCCTAAACGGGACATAAACTGCTCTACACGCCAGGTATAATCATTAGCTAGCCCTAGTTTCACATTAATATCTTTATGCGAATAAGGGGATTTTAAAACCGAAGCAGATATACCATAAGACCTAGCCTTGTCAGCATAGCGATCTGCTTGCTCACACGCCTTCAAACGCCTATTCGAACAAATAAGCAGTACAGGATTAAGATCTGATTTGATCTGATGATAAGGAGAGACCTGTAGCCAAAATTCAGAATTAGAGCTAAACGTCTTATCATAGAAACCATAATGCTTTGACCTCATTATCTCGGGAACATTAAGAGCAGCACTATCCAAAAAAATAGATCCTAACCAAGAATTCCCTCCCTTCTGGATGACTTCTGCCTGTGTCGATGAAAGCAAAGCAACTAAATGCGCCCCAGCCGAATGCCCCATCAATAAAAAATCATCGGAGCTACCACCGAATTTCCGGATACTCTTTTGCGCAGAAACAAGCGCCTGCTGCAGATCCTGTAGCTGCTCGAGTGGCATCACTTCAGGTACCAGGCGATAGTTTACGGAAACAAATACAAAGCCAGCAGCAACCCAGCGCTGCACTTTGTTTCGCACTACACTCTCAGCTGATTTATCCCCTTTCGACCATGCACCGCCATGAACCATAAAGATAACAGGCGCATTTGAAATGCCATCTCGGGCATAAATATCGAATGCCTGTAATGGGTGAGCGCCGTACTTTACATCGGGATATAACGTAATTCCTTTACTGGCAAGTCGGCTCTGATAGCCTTCACCATATACAGAAAAACTTAATAAGAACCCCAAAAAACCGAGAAGTACCCTCCTCTGGCTAAAACCTTGCATAAAATCATTCCCTGATTTAATGAATCATACACTTGATACAATTATGCTTTTTACAAAACAAAGGCAAAAAAAAACCTCGTATAAATACGAGGTTTTTTTCAAATGCTAGCTAGCCGCTTATAGTTTAGGGCCTGCCGCAATGATCTCTTCAGATACGCCATCGAACTTCTTGAAGTTCTCTACGAACTGACCGATCAAATCATTTGCAGTTGCATCGTAACCAGACTTATCAGCCCAAGTGTTACGTGGGTTAAGCAGTGTAGAATCTACACCTTCAACCGAAACTGGTACTTCCAGGTTAAGGCCTTCTAGCTTCTCAGTCTCAACACCGTTTAGGGAACCATTCTGGATTGCAGAGATGATGCCACGAGTAGTTGGGATACTGAAACGCTCGCCAGTACCGTAAGAACCACCAGTCCAACCAGTGTTTACAAGGTAAACCTTAGAACCGAACTCTTCGATACGCTTCATTAGAAGCTCAGCGTATACGTGCGCTGGACGAGGGAAGAAAGGAGCACCGAAACAAGTAGAGAAAGTAGACTTGATGCCACCGCCTGAACCCATTTCTGTAGAACCTACAAGTGCAGTGTAACCAGACAGGAAGTGGTACGCAGCCGCTTCTTTAGTCAGGATAGATACTGGTGGCAATACGCCAGTCAGGTCACATGTTAGGAATACGATAGAATCTGGCTCTTCACCCATGTTAGATACAGTACGTTTTTCAACGTGCTGTAGCGGGTATGCACAACGACCGTTCTCAGTTAGAGACGTGTCATCGTAATCAGCTGTACGTGCATCGTTTAGAGCAACGTTCTCTACGATCGCACCAAAGCGAATAGCGTCCCAAATAATTGGTTCGTTCTTCTGGCTTAGGTTGATAGTTTTAGCGTAGCAACCACCTTCCAGGTTAAATACAACGCCTTTGCCCCAACCGTGCTCATCATCACCGATTAGGTAACGAGAAGGGTCAGCAGACAGAGTTGTTTTACCTGTACCAGATAGACCGAAGAATAGCGTTGTACTGTTGTCATCACCAACGTTTGCAGAACAGTGCATTGGCAATACGTCTTTCTCTGGTAGCAGGAAGTTCTGTACAGAGAACATCGCTTTCTTCATTTCACCAGCGTAGCGCATGCCTGCTAGCAAAACTTTACGCTTAGCGAAGTTGATGATTACGCAACCATCGCTGTTTGTGCCGTCACGCTCTGGATCACATTCGAAACCAGCAACGTTTAGGATCTGCCACTCTTCTTTCGACTTCGGGTTGTATTCCGCAGGGCGAATGAAAAGGTTCTGACCAAACAGGTTCTGCCATGCAGTCTGAGTAGTCATGTTTACAGCAAGATAATGGTTTGGATCAGAACCAACGTGTACGTTTGACACGAAGTGTTCTTTATCTGCGATGAACTCTTCTACGCGAGTCCATAACGCATCAAATTTGTCTGAATCGAATGGGCGGTTGATATTACCCCAATCGATAGAATCAGCAGTACTTGGCTCTTCAACGATGAAGCGATCCATCGGAGAACGACCGGTACGTTTACCTGTTGTCACTACCAATGCGCCAGTGTCAGCAAGTGTTCCTTCACCGTTGGCAATGGCTTTCTCAACCAGCTTAGCTGGGCTTAAGTTATGGTGTGCAATGTTAACAGAATCTTTGGTCATTACTGGGTTCCCTTGGCATAGGCGCCAATAACGTTACCTAATAAGGCGTAAGGCTATGGTGTATCGTAATTATAAGGAGGCGTATTATGCACAAAAATCGCACGCTGTGCCATTGTTGAAATCAATTCGCATTTGACCTGCCGCAAAAACAGGCTTATTTGATTGATTTTACTGCAAATTCACCACCAGAATATCTAATATAAGTTCGCTTAATGTACTTGTGAGCCGCCTGATGCGACGTTTTCAGCAAACAAGGCTTCAATGTCTGCAGCATCAAAATCATACTGCGCGTTACAGAACTGGCAATTCACAGCCACTTTACCTTGTTCCTCTAGTACTTCTAAAAGCTCTGCTTTTTCGACAAGTTTCAAGGACGCTTCGCTGCGTTGACGCGAACAGGTACATTTAAATCGAACGTCATCCGGTTCGTATAGACGGCATTGTTCTTCGTGGAAAAGTCGGTACAACAATGTTTCGTTATCTAACTCCAATAACTCTTCACTTTTAAGCGTGGACGCTAAGTGACTGACCCGGTCCCAGTCTTCTTCGCCTGTACCTTGCGCTGGCAATACCTGCAGCATCATACCTGCTGCTTTTTCACCATCAGAAGCTAGCTGGATCTGGGTTGGCAGTTGCTCGGAACTTAGGAAGTAGTTCTCTAAACATTTACCAAGGTTTTCTCCGTCTAGCGGCACAATACCTTGATAAGGCTGTCCTTGCTCCGGCTCGATAGTCAGGACAACCTGACCTTGCGGTAATAGATCCACAAAGTTAGCTTGTTCATCTAGCTCACCTTCGTAACGAGCAATCGCACGTAAATCGCGGTCATGGTTACATTCCGCCATTAACACACGAACATTTCCTCGACCTTGAGCTTGAAGAATAAGACGACCTTTAAATTTTAGGTTCGAGCTAAGCAAGCTCACTGCTGCTAACATTTCACCTAACACCTGCTGGATCACAGCGGGATAGTCATGGTTTTCAAAACAATCGGCACAGGTTTGCTGTACGCCGGAAACAACGCCGCGAATATCCAATTCATCGAATAGGATACGCTGAATCTGATCAGGATTACTCATGAGAGGATTCTATCGAGTTATAAGTGGAAAATAAGAGGGTCCAGACAGGTACCCAAGTCAATACAGGTATTTTATCATATCTGTCTAACAATTCGGGACAGTATTTGCAGTATGAACGATATCACCGTTTTCAGGCAGACTTGGAATCTAAAAGCGCTTTTCCTTGGGCATCTATTTGCGTTTGCTTGGTTTGGCTTCTTCGTGACAGAAACAGGCTTTGCTTTCTGGCGCAGCATCGACCAAAACCTATTTTTTATGCTGAATGGCACACTGTCTGAAGATAATGGTTGGACCCGCTTTTGGGCGTGGGCCAATGTCCGCATTATGGATCTTATCCCTCTGACGATCATGCTGGTGAGTCTGACCTTCCCTGGGTTCGGAATAAAACGTGACCGCCTGCAGCAAGCGATCATTGGGTTTGTTCTACTACTTGTTTTGATGTTCTTTGTCAGAGAAGGGGTGGCTAATTTCACTAAGGCTGCGGAGCTAAGTGGTAAAAGCCCAACCTTATTGCTGGAGCCTGCATATCGATTTAGTCAGATCGTACCGGATATTCCGGCCAAAGACAGTGCAACATCCACCTTCCCTGGGGACCACGCTACCGTCGTGCTAACTTGGGCAGGTTTTATGATGCTAAATGCACGTAGCTGGCTATCTCTATCAGCTCTGTTTTTAGCCGTGCTATTTATGCTTCCACGCGTTGTTGGTGGAGCCCATTGGGCGAGCGACAATTTAGTCGGCGGGGCATTCTCAGCGATGATTACCCTGAGCTGGGCTTTCTGCACGCCAATTATGCATATAGCTACCAGCAAGGCTCATAAACTTCTGCTGCCATTAATACGGCTATTCGCAAAGATACCTTTGCTAAATCAACTTCCGATTCTCAAGCCTTAAACAGGCTTATCAAACCGCATTGTTCAAAAACAAATGAGCAATGCGGTTAGCATTCAACCTTTATCAAAGATGCCGCGCTCACCATCTTTAAATGATCGAATCTGACGACGCTCTTTCTTATTCGGTCGATTGCGCGGATTCAAGCTACTACCCATCGCCTTGCGCTGAGCTGCATGCTCTTCTCGCTTTTTAATGCTGGCTTCAGTCTCTTTGTAGAGCTTTTGTGCTTCGGGCGCACCGCGACGCTTATCCGAGAGCTCAACCACTACGATCTCTTTCTCATCGAAACCCTGACGAATTTCTAAGACAGCGCCGATCTCAACGTGTCGGCTACATTTGGTACGTTGGCCGTTGTAGTGCACTTTACCGCCATCGATCATCTGTTTGGCAACAGCGCGGGTTTTATAAAAACGAGCGGCCCAAAGCCATTTATCAAGTCGAACTTTTACTTCTGTATCTGTCATTTCTTGGGGGTAATCTCATCAAAGTGCTCTATAGCACTATAGTCATCTATTTCTCTTTTAGGCTGCTGGCTATCAGGTTGGTAGATCGACAATAAATACTTAATACCATATTCCCGAGCACTGTTAAGTACAGCAAAGCTATCATCCACCAGCAAGGTACGGGACTTATCAAAAGGCTCTACTTGCTGCAGACGATCCCAAAAAGTGAGATCTTCTTTGGGCAATCCAAAGTCATGAGAGCAGATGACATCATCCACAAGATCGTTGATAGCGGTTTTTTCAATTTTAAGAGACAAGCTTCCCCAATGCGCATTCGTCACAATAACCGTGCGAATTCCCTGCTCTTTTAAAGTAGCTAGGAAGTCCTGCACATGAGGGCGAAAAGCGATTTTGTCGGCAATCTCAGACTTCAGTTCAGTAATGGGCACATTCAGTTCACGCGTCCAATAATCCAAACAATACCAATTAAGAGTTCCTTGCTGCTCTATGATACGCTCATGCAACCAACTGCGAGCTTCATCTTGATCCATTTTGTGGATCTGCGCATATCGCAGGGGTAGATGTTCTAGCCAAAAATAGGTATCAAAGTGTAGATCAAGAAGGGTGCCGTCCATATCCAGCAAGACGGTATCTATATTCTGCCAATCAAACATTTTTCAGGCCAAGTAAAGAGGAAACCTCAGTATGCCGGTTAAACCCGAGATTTTGAAGGTTACAACTGCCGCACAAACACGCTTATTTAAAGTCGAGCAAGTTGAACTTCGCTTTTCAAACGGTGCCGAACGCACTTATGAGCGCTTAGCCAATCGAGGTAACGGTGCAGTAATGATCATTCCTGTGACCGAAGACAATGAAGTACTGCTGATCAAAGAGTACGCTGCAGGTATTGAGGATTACACGCTGACGCTACCTAAAGGCCTGATTGATCCCGGTGAAGACGCTCATATCGCTGCAGACCGAGAGCTTAAAGAGGAAGCAGGATTTGGTAGCAACCAGTTAAATACGCTAAAAGTAATGACATCAGCACCCAACTATATGGGGCATAGCATTACAGCGGTCGTCGCCAGAGATCTCTATCCTTGTCGTTTACAAGGCGATGAACCAGAGGAGATGGAAGTTGTCAGTTGGCCGCTAGCCGAAATAGAACAACTGGTAGCCAGCGATGACTTTACCGAAGGTAGAGCGATTGCAGCGCTCTATATGGTCAGAGATTTCCTCAATCGTAAGTAGAACCATCATTCATACTGCCAACACCCAATAACAAAAAGGCCGTAAGATAATGAACCAACACGACTTAGCTTCAGCATTACTCTGCATTTGTCAGCAAGCCAGCGCTGAGATCTTAAAAGTTTATCAGCGCGATGATTTTTCGATTGCGGCTAAAGAAGACCACTCACCAGTTACGGCTGCTGATCTCGCTGCGCATCAGGTGATTCAGGCAGGCCTCAGTGATCTAACACCCGAGATCCCGCAACTGAGCGAAGAAGACACTGAATTAACCTATCAACAGCGTAAAGTTTGGCAGCAATTTTGGTGTATCGATCCGTTGGACGGAACCAAAGAGTTTATTAACCGTAACGATGAATTCACCATCAATATTGCGCTGATCGAAAACAACCGCCCTATCTTCGGCATTATCTATGTCCCCGTTAGCGGCGTCGCCTATTGGGGAGGGAACGAGATTGGTGCTTGGAAACAGGAAGACGGGCGAGCTCCAGCGCAAATTAGAAGCCGGCCTCTGGGCAAAGACCTAATCGTCGCATCCAGCCGCAGGCATGGCCAAGAAGCCAACGAAAACCTGATGTTACCGATAGCCAAACAGTTTTCACAGATTAGCCATCGAGGGATGGGGAGCTCTCTAAAGATGTGTCTAATCGCTGAAGGTATAGCCGATTTTTACCCACGCCTTTATCCCACCAGTGAATGGGATACGGCAGCAGCTCAAGCCATTCTGGAAGCAGCCGGTGGGCGTTTAGTCAACGCCGAAACACTCGAAGGCCTCACCTATAACTTACGCGAGTCTTTAGAGAATCCGTATTTCTTTGCCTGCGGTGATCCGCAATTCCCGTTAGAAGTGTTAAGGAACCATCTAGCGAGCGGTTCTCAAAACGGATAGAGATCAAAAGTAACTGGGATAGAGTTTAACTATCCCAGTTAGTTGAGTAGATAGGAGTTATTTTTCAGCCGCACAAGACTGATTAGCGCGCGCCAGAACTTCTTCCACTTTAAATTTAAAGTCCGGGTTGCTCAGCTGATTAGCACGGATCAGTTTTACTTCATTATCGCTAAAGTGCTTGTGTACATATTTAGAGAAGCAGTCACAGCGTTCCTCTGTAGCACCCGCCAACTTCATGCAGTCCTCTTTAAACGGCACAAACGTATCAGACGCTAAAAACTGAGTTTTAACGACCAGAATTGCCAGAGATACCACAGAGATCCAAATTAAAACTTTATACATCGTCTAACAGTCACTTTTTTCTAGTTATAAAAATACAGGCCTGTCATTCTAGGGTTAAAACATGACAGTTTCAGCAAACTTTAGTCGCAGCCCTTTAAAAAATGAATTATGAACCAATATAGGTAGATAGTTCGTAATAAAAGAACATCAAATAAGCACACTTTTTGTACCATGAAATAATCACTCTTGGGTGCTATTATTTCCGTGCTTTGGATAATTAATAATTACCTGCCAATCGTGTGAGCATACGGAAACGCAGGTAATCTCTGATAATAAGTCTTTACGACACACGAATAAGGTGACACTTATGAGCTTTGAACTTCCGCCGCTACCTTATGCAAAGGACGCTCTGGAACCACACATCTCTGCTGAAACGCTAGACTTCCACCACGGCAAGCACCACAACACATACGTTGTTAAGCTAAATGGCCTAGTTCCTGGTACCGAGTACGAAGGTAAAACTCTAGAAGAGATCATCACTTCTGCTCCTGCTGGCGGCGTATTCAACAACGCTGCTCAGATCTGGAACCACACGTTCTACTGGAACTGCCTATCTCCAAACGGTGGTGGTGAGCCAACTGGCGCGATTGCTGATGCAATCAACGCTAAGTGGGGTTCTTTCGCAGCATTCCAAGAAGCTCTAAACGACAAAGCAGTTAACAACTTCGGTTCTAGCTGGACTTGGTTGGTTAAAAACGCTGACGGTTCTATCGATATCGTTAACACTAGCAACGCTGGCTGCCCTCTAACTGAAGGTCAGACTCCACTGCTAACTGTTGACCTATGGGAACACGCTTACTACATCGATTACCGTAACGTTCGTCCTGATTACCTAAAAGGTTTCTGGGCGCTAGTTAACTGGGAATTCGTAAACGCTAACTTTGCATAAGTTACCGTAATTTTTAAAAGGCTGATACGGAAACGTATCGGCCTTTTTTGTGCCAAGGATTTATCGTGATAGGCTAAAACAAGTGTTACGGGAAATAGCTAAACAAAGGACTGTCTGAATGATATCTACGCTTGTATCCACTTGGTTCGGAGATAAATTTTCTAAGCTTCACCCTAAACTACAACAGTTACATATCCAAGGTAGTGAGCTTAAAGGCGCCGTCGATCTAACTTACGGTAAAGGCCTCGCGGGAATAATCGGCCAGAGACTTGCCAAGAAAATGGGCCTACCAACAGCTGGCCAACATCAATTATCCGTAAACATATCTCATCAGCCTGATGGCTTATACTGGGGGCGCTGTTTCAACGACCAAGCGAGAGTAACTTCACTATTTAAACCAGTGGGTTCAATTGAAGACGGTTATTGGATCGAAGAAACCGGCCCGATAACATTACATCTGACAGTTGATATCAGAGAGGGCGGATGGTTTTGGCGCTGTCTAAAAATTAAGATCAAAGGTGTTACCGTCCCCACATGGTTACTACCTAAAACCACTGCTTACAAAAAGATAGAGGATGGGAGATACCGATTTTTCGTCGGTTTTACGTTGCCAATACTTGGCTCACTGGTGTCCTATCAGGGGTTACTCGAGCCCGATCTCCAACTCGAAAATAAGTAACGATTACTACAACAATGGCTCTAAATAGGGCCACATCGTATCTAGCAGATAAGGCTGACCTGCTGCACTAGGATGAATCCCATCATCCTGCATGCGCTCAGGAAACAGGGCAACCTGCTCCATAAAGAAAGGCACTAAAGCCACGTCTTTGTTATCAGCCACCGTCGGATAGATTTCGCTAAAACGTTGGGTATAGGCTTTACCGTAGTTAGGAGGGAGCTGCATACCAAGCAACAAAACCTTAGCTCCATTTCCTTCAGCCATATCGATCAAACGCCCTAAATTTCTTTGGATCGCAACCGGCGGCGTGCCACGTAAACCGTCATTCCCGCCCAATTCGATAACCACAATCTCTGGCTCAGTCTGTTTCAGCAGCAAATTCAATCGCGCGATGCCATTTTGCGTTGTATCACCACTAACGCTGGCATTAATCACTTCAAGCGCATAGCCTTGTTGGTCTAAACGCTGCTGTAACAAGTGCACCCAACCTTGTTCTAGATCCATCTGATAGGCAGCAGATAGGCTATCCCCTAAAACAATTAGGGAACGCGCTTGAACCGGAACGGTCAGAAATACGAATAATAGAAAGGCAATCGTTTTACGCACGGAAGAACCTATGGCAATTGATACAGACACAGTCGTTAGTGCTCAGCATCTCGCAAAACAGTTTCAGACTCAAGCAGGAGCCGTTGATCTATTCAGTGATATCAATCTGGAGATTAAGCGGGGAGAGAGCGTTGCTATTGTCGGCCCTTCAGGCACAGGTAAATCGACCTTGCTATCGCTGCTAGCCGGATTAGATCATCCCAGTTCTGGTCATGTTTTACTGAATAATACCGATCTCAATACTCTGAACGATCAACAGCGGGCAGATTTTCGTAACCAGCATATCAGCTTTGTATTTCAATCGTTTCACCTGCTACCAGACCTTACAGCCCAGCAAAATGTCATGCTGCCTCTGCAGATTCGCAATCATAAAGAAGCCGCAGAAGAAGCAGAGGTTTGGCTGAGCAAAGTAGGCTTAAGTAAACGACTTAATCACAAACCTGCCGAGCTATCAGGTGGTGAACAACAAAGAGTGGCGATAGCGCGCAGCTTTGCCACAAATCCCACCTTACTGTTTGCTGATGAGCCTACCGGCAACTTAGATGAACACACCGGTGAACAGATCATCCAGCAACTTTTTGATCTCAACAAAGCTCAAGGCACGACGCTGATTTTGATTACCCATGACTCATTCTTAGCAGAACGCTGCAGTCGAGCATTACGTTTGCATAATGGCGAACTGCAAGAGTTATCCGCATGAACCTTACCACTCTGTTGAAAATAGCCGGGCAACATAGCTTGAGTAATATCAAGCTAAGTGAGTGGCGATCACTACTACTGGCGCTCTTACTGGCGATTACCATTGCTAGCCTGATGGCTGTATTAGGTGAACGGATTGAACAAACGCTCGAAAGACAAGGCAGTGCGCTTTTAGGCGCAGACTTAGTATTGAGTAACAGCCGCCCGTTGTCTGATAAGACGCTTGCGAAGGCTAAAGAGATGGCTCTTGAGCACACCTCGGTCACGCAGATCGCCAGTATGGCGAACCAAGGTGATAACTTTGTTCTTGTCAGTGTAAGAGCGTTGAATGCTCCCTACCCTCGCGGACAAATAACATTAGATCAGCCAACACAAACAGAATTACCCAAGCTGGGAGAAGCCTGGGCCGAGCAAGGTGTTTTTGAACGCTTAAAACTCGAGCCCGGCGATAAACTGACGTTAGGTTCAAAAGAGTTTATTTTAACTCGCACTGTAATTGCGTCACCCGATCGTGGCCGCGGCTTTATCAGCTTTAATCCACAAATCATTATCAATCACTCGGACCTACAAGGTACCGAGCTTTTGGGCCCCGGCTCACGTGTACATTATCGCCAGCTGTTTAGTGGCGACGCCCAGCAAATAGCTCAACTAGAAACCTACCTACAAGAAAACAAACAAACCGGCGAGCAGATAACTTCACTTAAAAGCGAAGAGGGCCAACAAAATAGCGCGTTAATGAAAGCCTCGTCTTATCTGCGTTTAGGTGCGCTATTTGCCTTGCTAATTGCAGCCATGACGATTTTCCTCAGTTTACGCCGTTTCACACAGAGCCAAAGTAAACGTGCTGCCTTGCTAAAAAGCTTAGGGGTCAGTAATCGTCAGCTGTTATTGATGTACCTTGCTCAACTAGGGTACGCATGGCTCCTATGCAGCCTTATGGGTATTGTTCTGGCAGTTATATTGGAAGCCTCTGGCCTTCAACTTCTAAACGAACTCTTACCTCAACCTGTTCCTACGGCCGCCTTCACTACCTACCTCACAGGGCCTGCGTTAGGCATTGCTATTATTGTCACCCTTGGGTTGCCTAACCTTCTATTGCTACAGAAAAGTACACCTACACAGCTATTCCAAAACCAGCCTTCGCCTCTGAAGTGGGGTGGCAAGCTACCCTATCTTTGCGCATTCATCGTCTTGCTTCTATTTACCAGCAGTTATTTAAATAGCCTGTGGCTCACGCTCAGTCTCACTCTGAGCTTGCTTATCTTAGGTAGCCTGCTGGGTTGGCTCGGTGCTTTTATCGCGCAAAGGAGTTCGCAGAGGTTATCTAAGCATCATCCGCTAGGGCAGATGTTGGTCAGCCGCATGCAGCAACAGCAGCGCTGGTATCGAATCCAAATACCGGTGATCTGTCTGCTATTTGCATTGTTGAGCATTAACTTAGTTGCTCTAAATGATCTTCTGAGCCGCTGGCAAGAACAGTTACCCGAAAACACGCCGGACCACTTCCTCATCAATATTCAAGATTGGGAGAAACCGGAAGTTGAAACCTTGTTAAAAGCGCAGCTGATCGATAATCAGCTCTGGCCGATCTATCGTGGTCGCTTAAGTAAGGTTAATGGCCAACCTTTAGCAGAGGCACTCACGCCTGAACAGTTAGAGCAGCCTTCCTTAAAACGTGAGTTGAACCTTACAGCCACGGAACAATTCCCAGCGCATAACAAGCTGATATCAGGACACTGGAACAGCTCACAAAGCGTCTCTATTGAACAAAAGCTCGCATCTGAACTGGGCTTAACACTCGGCGATACCGTCACTTTTGATATCGCGGGCCGCGAAGCCAGCGCCGAGATCACTAGTATACGCTCTGTAAGATGGGACTCTTTCCAGCCCAACTTTTACTATATATTCAGCCCCGACATTTTGGAGCCTTACTCGCCTAGCTACCTAACCAGCTTTTATCTAGGTGATAAAAGCGCAGAGGTGAGCCGCTCTCTGCTACAACAGTTCCCAACTCTGACCCTGATCGATGTCAGGCAGATTCTGTCGCAGTTGCAAACATTACTGAGTAAGCTATCCCTACTCTCAAGTTTACTGATGTTGCTGACGACAGCATCAGGTTTGGTTTTACTCTATGTAACGCTGACCCAAGAGCTTGAACAACGTCGTCATGAAAACGCGCTTCTGCTTACCTTAGGCGCGAGCCAAAAACAGTGTAAGCAACTTGATCGTTTAGAGATGGGATTGATTGGCGGGATCAGTGGTGTACTGGCAGTCATCATTTCCGAAGCTAGCTTGTGGCCGATCCACCAGCAATTATTGAATCTATCACCGGTTTTGCATCCGATACTCTGGTGCCTTTTACCTATACTGAGCAGCGGCCTATTTATTCTGATTGGACACTTTAGCCATCGCCAGCAAAGCTTAAGCCAAAGCTATCAAACACTAGCTTCACGCTGAGTAAACTGAGCAGCGGGCAGGTCCTGATAATGACAGCGATTTCGCCCGCTTTTCTTGGCGGTATACAGTGCTTGATCAGCGGTTTCGACCAAGCGCTCTAACTCGGCATTGGGAGCAGCTTCAAGCACAGCCAGCCCGATACTGGCCGTAACAATCTCGGCGCTGCTTGATTGCGCATGCGGGATCTGCAGTTCTCGTATAGCGCTAAGCATTTTTTCAGCGATCTTTTTCCCGCCCGCCAGATCGGTATAGGGCAAGATCACAGCAAACTCCTCTCCCCCATAGCGACATGCTTTATCCAAATCTCGATCACACTGTTGATCGATGGTTTGCGCCACCTGTATCAGGCAATCATCACCCGCTTGGTGACCATAGTGGTCGTTGTACTGTTTAAAGTGATCAATATCGATCATTAACAACGCGAGAGGGCTGAAGGTCCGGCAAGCTGCCTGCCAATGCTGATTTAATGCCTGATCAAACAACCGACGATTGGCAATACCGGTCAGACTATCGGTGACATTCAATGCTTCTAACATGTCACGCTGCTGCTTCAACTGTATATGGTTATTTACTCGCGCTTGGACGATTGCGGGACTGAAAGGTTTAGAGATGTAATCCACCGCCCCAAGTTCTAGACCTTGGGTTTCCTCTTCAATATTGGATTTCACGGTGACAAAAATAATCGGGATATGGCGGGTAAGCTCTTCAGCTTTTAATTGTGAACAGACTTCATAGCCGTTCATATCGGGCATAACAACATCAAGCAGAATCAGATCAGGAGGGTTTTCGCGGGCACGTTCGATCGCCTTAGCACCGCTTTTCGCGACAATAACTTTGTAATCACTCAACAGCGAAACCAACACATTGCAGTTAACCGCTTCATCATCGACTACCAGTACATGCCCCTTCACCTTATCCACAAGAGACTCCTTTACTTAACTATGAACACGAGTCCTTAGTTGCTCTAACTCCTTAAGGGCCTGCTCAAATTCAAATTCTTCCGCGGCGATTAATAGCGCCTGTAACTCAGTTTTATAATCATCTGGACTATTAGCAATCAACTCTGAAACTGTAGAGGTCGCCCGACTGTTACCCTCTTTGAGAAGCTCTGCAATCTCATCCAGAGACTCCACAAAAGAGGAATCGCCTTTATTAGTTATAGACGGTTGTAGCGAAGTTGCCTCTTTCGGCTCTAAAGCAGCATCAGAAGTAACAAATGCCGATATGGCACTGCTGAGCTGTTGGGCTTGTATGAGACATTCGCCTATTCGATCCGCCTCTCCTTCAGGGTTCTCACCTCGCAAACCCACTTCCAATTGCTGAGCAAGACTAAATAACTCAGTCCCTCCCAAATTCCCCACTAATCCAGCAAAGGTGTGCACCCGATCAGCCGCCTCACTGTATTTCTGCTGCTGACAAAGAGCCACTGCCTCAGTAAACGTTTCACCCTGTTCATCTACAAACTGCTTTAATAGTTTTCGATAGAGGCCAAGATTGCCGTTTACCCGAGCCACTGCTTCTTCACAGTTAAGCCCCTCGATTGTTGGTATCGGACTAGTTGAGGAATGATGCTCGATCTTCGGTGAGATCCACTGAGCTAGGGTTTCTAATAGCACCTGCGGCTGAATAGGTTTAGTGATATGCGCATTCATCCCGACCGCTTCAGTGCGCTCGATATCCTCCTGCATAGCATTGGCAGTCATCGCAATAATAGGAACGCTTTGGTAACCCGCAAATTCTCTCAACCTCTGCGTGGCTTCCAAGCCATCCATCACGGGCATTTGGATATCCATCAACACCAGATCAAATGGTGTTTCTTGCGCTTGCTCTATCGCCTCCATACCATTGCCCGCCACACTGACCTCTAAGCCTAAGCCGGTAAGCATCTCAGTGGCGATCTGTTGATTGATCAAGTTATCTTCCACCAGCAGAACATGGGTATGCTTAAACTCTTTTGCAGCTTCGGCTTGCGTTGGTATGACCTTCAGCTGTCGACCGCCTAGGTCAGTTTTGATATTCAAGGCTTTCATTATCGCGCTGAGCAGTAAAGATGGACTCACTGGCTTGAGTAGGAAGCCATCTAAATCCTCTGCACAGGCTTGATGAAGAATCCCCTCCCGATGATGCGCAGTGACCATCACGACCGCGGGGACCGGCTGACTTGGGTTCAGTTCTTTGATCTGTTTTGCACATTCAAAGCCATCCAATCCCGGCATATGCCAATCGATCAAAAGCAGATCATAAGGTGGCTCATCACTGTCGCTCACTCGCTGTAATTCAGCAATAGCGTCTTCTCCAGAACTCAAGGCATAGCCGTACATACCGAAGTTACACACCAGCGAACTCAGAACATCACGAGACGCAGAGCTGTCATCCACAATCAAAACACGGGTGCCTTGCAGGCGTTTTGCAGGGCTTTCGGTGGCGATATCATTTTCAGCCAATTCAAACTCACTGGTAAACGCAAAGCAGGAGCCGTGGCCCGTTTCGCTACTCACCGTGATTTCACCGCCCATCAACTCAACCAGTTGTTTACTGATCACTAAGCCTAGACCTGAACCACCATATCGACGGGTGGTTGATGCATCCGCCTGACCAAAGCTTTTAAAGAGTCTTGCTTGTTCCTCTGCAGATAAACCAATACCGGAGTCAGTCACACTAAACTGCAACCGCACCTTACCGCTCTCTCTAGAAACTTCTTCCACCTTGATTGAGATCTCGCCTTGCTCGGTAAACTTAATGGCATTGCCCACAAGATTCGTCAGCACTTGCCCTAAACGTAAGGGATCGCCTCGTAGTTGGCGCGGAAGCTCCCAAGGGTGAAAAAGTAGGATCTCTAAGCCTTTTTCCTCGGCTTTAAGACGCAGTAGATCACATAAATGTTCAAGTACATCGTCCAAAGAGAAGTCGATGGTTTCGACACTCATCCGCCCCGCTTCTATCTTAGACAGATCAAGAATATCGTTAATCACACGGAGCAGGTTATGCCCCGCCATTTGGATCTTTCTTAAGTAATCGTGTTGTTGATCGGTCAGCTCCGTTTGCAGCGCAAGATGGCTAAACCCAACCACCGCATTCATCGGCGTACGGATCTCATGACTCATATTGGCGAGAAATTCAGATTTGGATTTGGTGGCCGCTTCGGCCTCAGCTTTAGCCTGTTCCAATTGCTGCTGGGCTTTTTTCTGACCGCTTATATCCACAACCCAGAACAGGATCTGGCGTTCATCCTGAAAGAAGATCCTTTCCCAAGTTAACAACGCCCAGAACACCGAGCCATCCCTCCGCACTAGTTCAACCTCAGTGGTGCTGACGCGGCCATGCTTGCGATATTCTTGAGCAAAGAATTCTCGGTCCTCATCATGTAACCAACTGTTCTCAGGATTATGCTGCAACCAAGAATCAATACTAAAACCAAACATATTGGCGCAGGTTTGATTCGAATAACTAAGTTGATGCTCAACAGGGTTATATACACTCACCGCGATCGGGCTAGTTTCTAGAATATTGCGCAAGTAACTGTGACTCTTTTCTAGGGCTTGCTGACTTAAGGTCAGCTCTTGAGTACGCTCTTTCACCTTCTCTTCTAGCTTGCCTTTGTATTCCCTCTCGCTTTGTAACAGTTGATTTCGCTCTCTAAGCAAGGCCTTAAGTTCCGCCTCAGCGCTGTTTAGATCATGGAACTGTTTAGTTAACCCTTGCTGCATTCTATTGATAGCATCAGCTACTACATCAAATTCATCAGGATCGTCTTGATCTTGGGATTTGGAGAGTTTCAGTGGTTTGTTCTCGCCCTCTAATTCCCACCTAGATACATATTCAGTCACCGCCCCTAAGTGCCGGGTCACACGCAACCACATCAATAGCATGATAAAACCCGCAACTATTGCGGTTTTCACACCATTACTAATCAGAATAACGCTGGCTCGGTTGATCAGCCTTTCATAGACATTATCGATACTGGCCGTTACTACCAGCGCACCAAGATAGATAGGATCGGCTTGGTTTACTCGCAAAAATTCTAGGGGGTAAACATGCTCTCGGGAGTTATCAGAGATCTTATCGCCAAACTCCCATACGCCACCTTGTTCATCTCTGATCACTACATGCTCTATATCTGGCAGCTGCTGTAAGCCTTCTAGATGCACACCAATCTGGGCGCCATCCATCGACCATAAGCCAAGGGATAAAGGAGGGACATGCGATCTTTCTATATCAACAAATTGCTGTTCAATGCGGCTGATATCAGCGTGATAGTCGAACGCTAACTGCACGCTGGTCGTGATCAACGTAAAACAGGAGCTAAATAAAATTACCTGTATCGCAAACTGTTTACCCAGACGTCCTGATATCGCTTGTTTAAGCCGTCTCATCCAGCGCCTCGCAATCGAAAGATCCTTGCATGAGTTTAGTTCAGCTGCAGAATTTCGTTGCGAGAAAGGGCGCATTTCGCGCAAAAGGCACGAAATTCAGCCAACGAGTTTATACCCTGTAAAATCTACTTTTTATTTCGCGCCAACATTAAGAAGGCTAGGTATAAACGACTTTTACGATTAGGTTTAGCGGCTAGCTTGTTTTGATCCTGTTCAGAAGAAGTGACGGACCTGAAGTAATGGCCACTAAAGCAAAAGATGGGGGATTTGAGCCCAAAATGCCAATCATCTTGGGCAGCTAATTGTGTAAAAATTGAAGAAGGTAAAGACGTGGGTAGATGTGTGGGCGCAGTATCCATTGCACTCACTGAATGAGATGCAAGCGCCAGAGCCATCCCTGCGACACAGCCGAATAGTGGTTTTGCAAACAACATAACGACAACCTCAGCAGAAGCGAGAGTTTTTATCGTCGGCGGTCCGGCCATCCCATAGGGACCCGTAACTTTGCGTCGCCCAATTGCTTGGGTTTTGCCTTTTCGAGAGTTAATCCCGCGAAAAAACAGATCCTGTTCACCCTAAGCTGTCGGCGGCTTGTGCAAAAGCTAAAGATCCCTTTGGCTTTTTATAATCCTAAACTTACCTGCGGTTTAAGTTTTTGTTTCAGATCCACTTTTGGATAGCAACTAAACAGGCGCTCAATATCGATACCATCTTTCGACAACGCAGCTTTCACAACATCGCTACGGTCTTGCGCTAACTGCTGCAGCTTTGGTGTCACTTCTGCCTGAAGTTGTTCCTCGGGTAGAGGCTTTTTGCGCTTAGCATTTTCAGCCAAAATCTGTTGCCATATAGCTGGCTGGTCTTCGGCAACAGCAAGGCCACAGATATTCATCCGCATGCCCTTACGTTCCTGCATCATCTGGGTCAGTTTCGACAGATAAGCTGATGATTCAGAATTAAGCGTGGCACCCGCCACGTCGAAGTAGACCGGTTGCAGAGTAATGAACGAGCCTTTCTCTTGTGCATCCATCACCATCTTGCCGATCGAAATCAACGTGCCGAAAGGCTGTAGTGCTTTGGTTAGATAACCCATGGCTGCACTCTTCAAACCTTTGCCCGCTAGCTTATTAATTACGGTCTGATAACCAAACTGAGGATCATCCAAAGAGCCATCAATTGGGATTTCTAAATCAATATTGTCATCGTTATCCTGCAGGATCATCAATGCCGTTCCTAGAGGCATCGATACCTTCTGATCAAACTCACCACTACGCTCACTGTTTCTCGCTTCAACATCGAGCTTGTTCAAACGGATATCGGTATCACCATTGAGTTTACGGCCTTTAATGGTGCCTTTTGTGGTTAAGCTAAGCTGACCACTCTGCAAGTAATAGCCGGTGTATTCTAGCGAGTAAGGACTTACTTGCGGAAGCTCAAGGCCTTTAATTTTGGCATCCCAATGACCACCGAAATTACCACTAAATAGCTCAATAGCGCCCTTAGCATTAATGGTGGACAGCTTGTTTTTAGCCTTCAGATCAAACGCCGTTTTACCTTTGGAACCCGTATCTAGGTTACTCAAAGCGAGGCGCTGAATTGTGAGATTCGTTTTAAAAGCAGGTTTAACCCCACCATCGACAATTTGGATTGGGTTACTGCCACTAACACGCAGTTTGTTCAGCTTAACTCTGATTGGCTTGTTTGCTTGTTTCTCGGCGTTTTTCACTGATGGGGCAGCCTTTTCCTCACCACTAGATAGCTGAGCTAATAACCAATCCAGATCAGTCAGCTGACGCTTAGATGACAACAACACACGCGTTTTGCTATCACTCAACTGCACAGAGTTAATACTCAGTTCGCTTTGCTGTTTAAACTTAATATCGTCGGCAGTGATTGCTCCCCACTGGGTGAACACTCCACCATTACCTTGAACTTTAAGCTTCTCGGTTTCCAGCTTATCCAGACTAATATCGTTAACGTCTCGCAGTTGTGCCTGAGTTAAGCGCAAGGTAGCCAGACTAATCAGTTCCTGCTGCCCTTTAGATAGAGCAAAGTTTTGCAGAGCAACTATAGGGATATTAGCCTGCCAGTTTTTCATATCAGCAGTCTGCACAGCACCGCGCGCCAGTGCACCATTGATATTGATAGTCTGTCCCGCTTGCTTAAGCGCAATGCCTTCCGCTTTTAAAACCAGATCCTTAAGGGTCAGTTTTTGCAGCCCTTCTATCTCGACTACAGAGACCAAATCAGCCACTTTTAAATTGACCGTTTGCCCGCCCTGGTCAAGCTGTAAGCCTGCCACTTTGATTTGGCCTGCAGTTTTTAGCTGTTTTAGTTCACCCGCTAAAACGCCCAAATCAACATCACCTTTCCAAGCTAGTGAGTTTTGTTTTAGGGCCATATTATCTTGGCGGAACTTCAAACCACGTAACTTAACGCTACCTTTTTGTTTTACCTGTAATAACTGATTATTCAGGTTTGTGCGTACATTTAGATCGATATCCATATCCAGATGGCCACGGAGCTCAGGCATAAATACTGCGGTGACACTGTGGATAGGGAAATTATTTAACTTAACTTTGATCTCAGAACTCTTCTCTTCAGGAAGAGGCTTGGACTGGGACTGCAATACGATTGGCGCACCGTTTAAAGAACCATCAAGATCCAAGGCAACCGGCTGATCCTGATCCCAAAGGTAGAAGTCGGCGATACGTCCTGTTTTCAATTGCAGCTTATGCGTCTGGTCATCTAACTCTGCTTGCCAGTTGATCGCTTGAAGATTTAACTGCGCTAAACCAAAGCTCCAATTTGAAGGAGGCTCTTCTGGCTTTTCCTCAACCTCTACTTCTTCGGACTTAAATTGGTTCAGATCGATTGGACCTAGCCAAAGTGCCTGCTCTTTCTGACGAACACCTAAATTAATGCCAGCAAGGCTCAGATCAGAAATTAAGATACGTTCTTGCTGAAGCTGCTCATAATCCAGATCAACCGAGAGACTATCTACCTGCAGAGGCGGCTTTTCTGCAGCTTCCGCTTTAAGACCTTTAATATTGATACGGCCTTCAAACCACTCTACTTCTAAAGCTGATAACTGAGCTTTATCCGCACCATTGTTCAGTAACCACAGCACCACCTGATCTCGCACCAATAGAGGCAAGTTATGTAGTAACAGAGCAACCAAAACGATAACAACCAGAAGAAAACGCAACATAGTCCCTTTTCGCCAGACGAGCTAATAACCTCTCTATCATAATCCAGTTTCATGAATAGAAAGCGAATCTTTAGGATAGAAACTCAAAAAACAGCATAAGTTTAGTGAAAAATTGAAACCGACCGAAAAGTCCCTACAGTTTGTAATGATACCTTGACGCTATTACAGTCCCTAAGGACGATTTATTCTGGCTATTAAAAACTTTCTACTCTTGATAAAATCGCCCACGTTTTTGAAGCCTTAGCGCTTCCGACAAGACAGTTCTATGCACATAAACTTTTGCGCGATTTAAATCGATTGCAATAAACCTGGAACCAGAAGCTCTTAAGGGCTCATCAGCAGGTGAAGTCAAATGCTGTGACTTCAATGATCGATCAAAATCCGCATGCCTGACATTAGGGTGACTTCGATGGCAGATCATGACGAAAACTTCCGCGATTCTTCAGGTTTCTCCTGGATCATCATTAACTTGATCGCTATGGCGTGGATCACTATGCCTGCTAGCATCGCACTGAGCCGCGTTACTCTGTAATCGCCTCAGCCTGTTTGAGCTGTTTCGGTTGCTGTGTTAAACAGGAACTATGAAACAGCTCAAAATTGGACAAGTCGCAAAACAATCCGGCATCAGCGTAGAAACCGTTCGTTATTACGAACAGCGCGGCCTTATCCCCGAACCCGACCGCCTTCCTTCCGGTTATAGGGTCTACCCGGAAACTATCCTGCAACGTCTACACTTTATCCATCGCTGCAAAGACCTTGGCTTTTCGCTGCAAGAAATTAGCGAGCTCCTGTCGCTACAGACCGACCCGACCACCAGCTCTGCACTGGTAAAACAGCAGGTCGAACATAAGATCGCGTTAGTCAAAACCAAGATCAGCGAACTACAAAAGATCGAGCACTCATTAGAGCAGCTCTCCAATAGTTGCTGCGGGGAAGGTACTGTCTCGGACTGCCCAATTATCGACTTTTTGAAGCACTAGAAATCGCCATCACAACGGAGACTTGCGAGTAAGGCAAAAAATCCCCAAGATTAGTGTTCAATAAGATCTATACGACACAGATGACCCCAACACCATGAACAAACCTTGCTCCGAGAACAACTTCGCCGCAGAACAAGCAGAGCGACTATTAAGCAGCTTTGAACGCCTTACCGGAAAATCATTGATTCCATCAGACACCAGCAGTGATCAACGTGCTCAAGCACTATATAACGCAGCTCATCCCGTACTTTCCCACAATGCTAATGAAGATCCCTTGCTTAACTACTCCAACGCCAAAGGTATGGAGCAGTTCGAAATCCAATGGGAAGAGCTAATCAAACTACCATCACGCTATACCGCTGAACCACAAACCCAAGAAGAACGAAACCGCTTACTTAAAGCCGTAACCGACCATGGCTTTATTGATGATTACCAAGGCGTACGTATCTCAGCTAAAGGTAACCGCTTTATGGTTGAAGAGGCGATCGTTTGGAACGTGATCGACGAGAACGGTGTTTACTGGGGGCAAGGTGCGGTTTTGTATAAATGCAGGGCTTTGGTGGAGTAACATCTGAGCGGCTAGTCGATTGTGGTTAGACGCTGCGCTTGCTAGAACGGCTTCGCCTAACAGAAACAGTTTATGTAGGGTGTAATAACGGAGCGTATTACACCGCTTTTCTAAACCACTCAGCATCCATTGCCTATGAACTGTTGTGACAAACTAAACGACTTATATACAGTAAACTCAATTCACGAAATTTCGGAGCTAGACGGAAAACTAGCTATGGCATCTTCCGATATCGAAAATCACTCTGCAACCTTTAGATGTGGGAACTGTGGAAAGCTCTGGGTAGTGGAGAATTTAGGCAAGCGTAACGGTAAGCCTCTGAAGATTTATAAACATCGATAAGGCCTCCTTCAGGTTACATATAATTTAACCCTTCGTTTTATAAATCTATGACCTTCTGGAATGTAAAATCAGAGCATTCAGGCGGATCAGATAAGCGCCGCCGATATCCCATCTGATTACTAACCATACGAAATCCGGCCTTAGACTGTTGATCTAGGTTGGCATGAGTGTGTCCAAAACAAGCCAACTCTATTTTACCTTTAAACAGAGGTTCAAGTGCAGACCAATAACTTCCAGCAACTTCATCTACAGCAAATTGCGGATGCTGACACTCTCTCGATATTCCATGATGAGTCAGTAGTACCGTTTTGCCGTGAAAAGGTTCCACCAATTTTCCAAGCAACCAAGCTTTATGTGCTTGATGAACTGCTAACGCATCCTTGGGGGTAAAAAAGCGTTTTTCTGCATTGCTCGACGATATATGTATTTTTCGATAATCCTTAATACGAGATTTCACTACCGCTAAGTTACTCGAAGTATCTCCGTAAGCGGAAAAATCACTCCATAAAGTGCAGCCTAAAAAGCGATAGTTGCCCACGATTAACTCATCACAATTGAGCAGACTCACCAAAGTACCAGCAGCGACTGTTCGTAGTCTCTTATCAAGCAGATTTATGTCATGGCCGTAATACTCGTGATTCCCTGGCACGTAGAGCCCCTTTTTACTCAAGCGCTCACATTGTTCAATTGCCCAACATATCCCCTGCTCTCCCATACCTATATCGCCTAAAAACAGGATCATATCTGCAGTCGTATTAGGAATATGTAGCTCTTCTCCGTCAGTAATAATTTCTAAATGTATATCTGAGAGGGGTAATAGCTTCATTAACTAACCTGATTAAAAAGAACA
Organism: Neptuniibacter sp. QD48_55; assembly: GCF_047778115.1. GTDB lineage: Bacteria > Pseudomonadota > Gammaproteobacteria > Pseudomonadales > Balneatricaceae > Neptuniibacter. Next base: position 3,374,042 of record NZ_CP180555.1, read on the forward strand.
CTCTTGCCCTGTGACCAATAACGCTCAGCTTAATTCCATCTATCTCATGGTTAATGGTAGTCTTTGCCGCTCAAGAGAAATAAACAAGATATAACACCATGAATACCACCGATGCCGATACCCTAGGCTTTGATCTAGTTGGGCCTACGCCACAAAACATCAATACTGCACAATCGGAAAGCCCAGAACAGCGTATTGCACGTACAGCCATTGAAGTCGCGTTGTTATTTAAAGGCCAGGAAGTACATCTACGTGATATTGAATTAAGTGAAGATGGCACCCTGAAAGGCGAGGTTTCTGGTTTTTCGAACGTCTGTGCGAGGGAGTTTGAAGGCGTACGTTTTGGTCAAAACCTATCCTTTCGCTATCAACATATTCAGCACTCCACGCGAAAAGACACCTAAACAAAAAAAACCTGCCGTGGGCAGGTTTTTTCTAGCAAGCGCAGCGTCTAACAACTAGACGCTAGCAACTACATTAAAGCTTGATAGTTTCTACACCTTCAGGCGTACCCATCAATACAACGTCAGCACCACGGTTGGCGAACAAGCCGTTAGTTACAACACCTACGATGTTGTTTAGCTGAGTTTCTAGCTGTTTAGGGTTCATGATCTCCATATCGTGAACGTCTAGGATCACGTTACCGTTATCAGTCGTGAAGCCTTCACGCCATTCTGGCATACCATCGAGTTTTACCAATTCACGCGCTACTTGAGAGCGAGCCATTGGGATCACTTCTACAGGTAGTGGGAATTCGCCAAGAATATCGACTTTCTTAGTGCTATCTACGATGCAAACAAACTCTTTAGCAACTGCCGCAACAATCTTTTCGCGCGTTAGGGCACCGCCACCACCTTTCACAAGGTTCAGGCCAGAATCAAACTCGTCAGCACCATCAACATACACTTCCATCTCAGCAACAGAGTTCATGTCGTACACTTCGATACCATGGCCTTTTAAGCGTTCAGCTGTAGCTTCAGAACTTGCTACTGCACCTTCGAACAAGTGCTTAATTTCAGCTAAAGCATCAATGAAGAAGTTGGCAGTAGAACCTGTGCCCACACCCACAATACTGTCTTCATTTAGTTTAGGTTTGATGTACTCCACAGCAGCTTCAGCAACTGCTTTTTTCATCTCGTCCTGGGTCATGTTAGGCACCTGTTTTATGCATGTCGGAAAACAACCGGGGTTTTCACTAAAATATGTAAGAATTACGCTAAATTATACGCAGCTTTAGTGACCTATTGTAGACGTAACAGGGCGTTTCCCTTTACCATTTCCCGCTTACTTTTATTCAGACGAAACATTAGGCGAAATATCATGCCAGATAGATATATCAAAAAAATCCTCGAGGCCCGCGTTTACGACGTGGCGATCGAAACTCCACTGGATGAAGCAAAAGGTCTTTCTGAGCGTCTGAATAACCGAATTATGCTAAAGCGTGAAGATGAACAGCCTGTGTTCTCCTTCAAGCTGCGCGGCGCTTATAACAAACTATCGCAGCTCACCGAGGAAGAACGCGCTTGTGGTGTTGTTGCAGCTTCCGCGGGTAACCACGCTCAAGGCTTAGCAATGTCCGCGAAACACTTAGGTGTTAAAGCGACCATCGTCATGCCAAAAACTACGCCGGACGTAAAAGTGAACAACGTACGTCGTCTTGGCGGCAAAGTGGTACTTCACGGCGATGCTTACGACGATGCAGCGGCTCACGCTCAGAAGCTGGTTGAAGAAAAGGGCATGACTTACGTTCACCCCTTTGATGATCCCGATGTCATCGCGGGTCAAGGCACGGTTGCAATGGAGATCCTACGTCAGGAATCCGGCCCAATCGAAGCGATCTTTGTCCCTGTGGGTGGCGGCGGCCTCGTTGCTGGTATTGCTGCGTACGTTAAATATCTTCGCCCTGAAACTAAGGTTATCGGCGTAGAATCCGAAGATTCTGCGTGCCTAAAAGCCGCGTTGGATGCAGGTAAGCGTGTCACTTTGGATCAGGTGGGCATCTTTGCCGACGGTGTTGCTGTAGCAATCATCGGCGAAAACACTTTTGAAGTAGCGAAGAAATACGTTGATGATGTCATTACTGTATCAACGGATGAGATCTGCGCTGCGATTAAAGATATCTACGACGATACTCGCTCTATCTGCGAGCCTGCAGGTGCTCTAGGCGTTGCCGGTATGAAAAAGTATGTTGCTCGTGAAGAGATCAGCGATAAAACGCTTATCGCAATCGACTCGGGCGCCAACGTAAACTTCGACCGTTTGCGTCATATCGCTGAACGTTCCGAACTCGGTGAACAGCGTGAAGCGATTATCGCCGCACGCATCCCTGAGAAACCGGGTAGCTTTAAAAAGTTCTGCTCAGCGCTAGGCAACCGCAATATCACTGAGTTTAACTACCGCTATAGCGATGATAGCAATGCTATCGTCTTTGCAGGTATTCAGCTAAAAGCCGGTGGTGATGGCCGCGAAGAAGTGGTCAGCGAACTACGTGAAAAAGAGTACGAAGTTGAAGATCTAAGCGAAAACGAGATCGCTAAAATTCACGTCCGTTATATGGTCGGTGGTCATGCGCCAGCAACGCTGGAAAACGAAGTGATCTACCGTTTTGAATTTCCAGAGCGCCCAGGCGCACTGATGAACTTCCTGAAAAAGTTGGGTGGAAAATGGAACATCTCCATGTTCCACTACCGCAACCACGGTGCCGCTTACGGTCGCGTATTGGTAGGTATGCAAGTGCCTGAAGCTGAACGTGATCAAGTGGGCACTTTCTTGGAAGAGATCGGCTACAACTACTGGGAAGAAACTGATAACGCAGCTTATAAGCTGTTCTTAGGTTAATCCCTGCTATCAACCCTGATGGTCACTGACTGGTCATCAGGGTTAATGTCCACCCTTACCGCAGTCAGCCTCTGATACTCAGAACCTAACTCTGCAAAATCCGCTTTCCCTAACTCTTTATCCAAGCGCTTCAAATAATACTGACCACCTTTGGAATAGATCTTATCGCCAATAATCGGGTGGCCTAGATGTGCTAAATGCGCCCTAATCTGGTGTTTCCGTCCAGTCATTAGCTCACACTCAATCAAGCTTTTACCCTCTTCCTTTCGTAAAACTCGAAACAAGGTTTGGCTCTGTTTAGGCTTGGGGTACAAGTCTGATTCTGCTTGGTCCACCACATACATCTGACAGCGAATCGGACTCCCCACTTTTTCCGATAGCTCACATTCGTAGCTGAGTTCATCCCATTCAGGAATGCCCTCTACCCAAGCGTGGTAGACCTTCTTGCTGATCAACTGATCTAAACGCGGCTTCCACTTTTGATCCGCCACTTTGTTTTTGGCTAGCAGAATAATGCCTGCGGTCTCGGTATCAAGACGATGCAACAGGTGCGCATCCTCATAGGTTGTCTGACGACGAACAAGGGAGATTAGCGTGTTATATAGGTTTCGAGTGGTACGGCTCACAGGCAGGAGATGAGGCTTAAATACAGCTAGAATCTCGTCGTTTTCCCAAAGCTTTCGCCAGTGGGTATCAACAGGCTCTTCATAATGATCCGATAGTGATACAGCTACCTTCTGCCCTACTGCTAAGACTTGGTTTTCAGAAGCAATCTGACCATCGACAGATATTAAATCCTCAGCGAATAGCTGAGACAATTGTGCTTGATGAAGGCTGGCTAAACGCGTGGATAAAAAGCAGGAAATAGTCGGGGCTGCTGAATAAACTGTAAAATCCAGAACAAAACCATCAGCCATGATTCCCTCCTAGCCGCTAACAAGCGCAGCGTCTAGCAACAGGCTAGTCGCTTTAAGGCATCTCTGGCGAGTGCTCAAACCCTTCGCTAAAGAACGCTTTGATAGAGAAAAGCAGCAGTGAAGTTAGGCCCCAGATCAGACCAGTAACTACGCCAAGATCAACAATGCCGCGCCATGGCTGCTCTAGTTGATGCACTAGCAAGACCATAGAGATGATGCCCAGCGTTAGGCAGTAGGTAACGATCATACGTTTACGAACGATCGAGAAGAATCCCATGCAAAACAGGGGCGCAAAGACAAAACGGACTGGAGAGACATTCTGAGAAAGATACAGAATTCGAGCCGCCACACGCGGTGACCACGCTTGTTGAAAGCCGCGATAGCCTTCGGCAAAACCCATAAAGATCACGCTAAATGCTAATGCCGCCCAGTGATACCAAGAGAGATCATAGTTAAAGGTTTGTAGACCTATATCGCTAAGACGATAGATCGCGCTGCCTATTAACAGGAAAATACCGCTGATACCCCATAGCGCTGCTATATAACCAATCACTCTATCTGTCTCTTTTGTAACCAATGCATTAGATGCGGCGATTATACCCTCGCCAGCGATAGAGCCCAAATTTAAGACAAAAAAAACCACCGCGAGCGGTGGTTAAAGCACTAATCAACAGTTTAAACGGGGGAGAAGCTCCCCCCTTGAGTGAGGTTGATTCGGTAAGAACCTGTTTTGCTAATGTATTAGTAGCCTTTCAAGTGATCGATATATTCCGGTAGGAATAGAGAGATCTGCGGCACATAAGTGATAAGCATTAGGAAACCTAACAGTAGGCATAGCCATGGTAGGCAGGCCTTGATAACCCAGACCATGTTCTGCCCGGTTATCCCGGCGGTGACAAAGAGGTTGAGTCCCACCGGTGGGGTGAGCATCCCGATCTCCATGTTTACAACCATGATGATACCTAGGTGAATTGGGTCGATACCTAGCTGCGTTGCGATTGGGAACAAGATCGGCGCCATGATCAATAGGATCGCTGATGGCTCCATGAAGTTACCTGCAATCAGTAGCAAGATGTTTACTACGATCAGGAAGCCCCACGCTGGTAGACCCCAAGCTAGAATCTGCTCTGCAATCGTGTGTGGAATACGCTCTGTTGTAAGAACGTGTGCAAACAGCATTGCGTTAGCAATGATGAATAGCAGCATCATGGACACTTTAGACGCATCGATCAGTACTTTACGTACTTCTGGATCGTTAACAGATTTTGGTAGCGCCCAAAGCATTTGTAGCGCATTACGAATAGCAGCAGTGATTAGGTTCTCGCCATCTTTCTTCCATGGCACACCTTTCATCGGGCCAATATCACGGTAACCCATTACCGCAATAAAATAGCCGTATACTGCAGCTACTGCTGCCGCTTCCGTTGGAGATGCCACACCACCGTAGATAGAACCTAGTACGATGAAGATCAGCATCAAACCACCCATCGCGATTAGGCCAGACTTAGCCAACGCGCGGAAACCTGGGAACGGCTGAGATGGGAGACCTTTAACACGCGCAACGATGTAGATAGCGATCATTAGGATCAGACCCATCATTAGACCCGGGATGAAACCCGCCATAAACATACGTGAAGCCGAAACTTCAGTCGCCGCAGCGTATACCAGCATTACGATAGACGGTGGGATCAAGATACCCAAAGTACCCGCATTCGCGATTACACCAGCAGCGAAAGACTGTGGGTAACCAGAACGCACCATACCCGCGATACAGATAGTACCGATCGCTGCCACTGTTGCTGGAGATGAACCAGATACCGCAGCAAATAGCATACACGCCATTACCGACGCCATCGCCAGACCGCCTCGGATATGACCCACGGTATCAACCGCGAAGTTAATCAAACGTTTTGCTACCCCCCCGGTAGACAAGAACGCAGAGGACAGGATGAAGAACGGGATCGCTAGTAGCGTGTAATGTTCTGAAGTCGCCTCAAACAGTTTCAATGCAATCGATGCAAGCGAGTCATTTGAGAACAACAAAATAGTGGTTACAGAAGATAGGCCCAATGCGATAGCAATCGGCATACCGATGATCATGCACCCAAACAGAGTGATAAACAGTACAGCAATAGTCATTTATTTATCCTCCTGCTTTTTTTGATTTTGGCTGTCATTAGGATCGCCCAAAGCGGTGTCTTTCAACTCGTTAGCGATCTCCATTGACTCTTCTGCTTCATCTGCGAAGTGGAAGCCATCAGCTTCTTTAGTTAGAACTTTCCAGCCCAGCTCTAAGAAGCGAATGATCAATAGAACAAAACCGATCACCAAAATACTCATTGGGATCCATTTCGGTACCGGAAGATCTTCCAGCTCGATACCGATCATCTTCATCTTGCTGATGTAGATCCAAGAGCCATACAAGAACAGTCCGCAGTAAACCAAGCACAGGCCAACAGCAACCAAAGTGACTAAACGATGCGTGTTTTCAGGCATCAGTTTTACAAAAACATCCACGCCGATATGCGCACCTACTTTGACACCATAAGAAGCACCAAAGAGTACAAACCATGCAGCGAGTAAAAGGGTCACTTCCTGTGCCCAATGGATACCGGCGTTAAAACCAAAGCGCGCTACCACTTCAGCAAATACCAGTAATGTCATTGAAACTAGAAGCAGGGATAAAAAGCCCTCTTCCAATTTTGTTACAAGATTACGAACCATATACAGCTCCCCTAGCGACTCACGTCGTTAATAGGTTTTTTCAAAAGGAGATATTCACAGGACAACCTACGGCTAACGCCGTTAATCGTTCTCCTCTGAACATAACCGAGCGGGCAAAGCCCACCCGGTTAAGTGACGTGATATTAGTTGCTTGCTTCAGCAGCTTTGATCAGATCAGCACCGATCTCATCTTCAAACTGCTTCCATACAGGCTTCATTGCTTCAACCCACTGAGCACGCTCTGCGTCAGTTAGGCTCACAACTTGAGAGCGCTTAGAATCGATGATTTTCTGCTTATCAGACGCAGCTTTTTCAGCAGCGATGCCATTACCGTGCTTGATCGCTTCGTCTAGAGCTTTCTTAACTTCAACTTTCAGATCTGCATCAAGACCCATCCAGAACTCAGCAGAAGTTACTACTAGGTAGTCCAGTACACCGTGGTTAGATTCAGTGATGAAAGGCTGAACTTCGAAGAACTTCTTAGAGTAGATGTTTGACCAAGTGTTTTCCTGACCATCGATCGCTTTAGTCTGTAGAAGTGTGAATACTTCAGAGAAAGGCTTTTTCAGTGGAACAGCGTCTACAGCTTCAAACTGAGCCTGTAGTACGTCAGATGTCATGATACGGAATTTTTTGCCTGAAGCATCAGCTGGTACTTTAAGTTCTTGGCTTGCAGAAAGCTGCTTCATACCATTGTGTAGGTAACCTAGACCCACTAGACCTTTGCTCTGAAGAGAACCTAGTAGTTTTTGACCATCAGGGCTGTTTTGGAATTTTTCTACAGCAGCCATATCTTTAAACAGGAAAGGCAGATCGAAGATCTGAAGCTTTTTAGTGAACTTCTGGAATTTAGATAGAGAAGGCGCAGCCATCTGCACATCACCTAGCAACATCGCTTCCAAAACTTTGTTATCACCAAATAGCTGAGAGTTAGGGAATACTTTAACTTCAACTTTGCCAGCTAGACGCTCATCTACTAGCTCTTTGAATTTAAGAGCCATCTGGCCTTTTGGTGTGTTTTCAGCAACCACGTGAGAAAACTTAATTTCTACTGGGGCTGCAACAGCAGCTTGTGCTCCTAGAGTTAGTGCAAGGGAAGTTACCGCAGCGGTCAGTAAACGCATTGTGCATCTCCTGTTTAATTGAATTTAATTATGTTTGTTTTGTTTGAAATTCAGCGCTTTCTGTTTTTAGGCGTCACAGAACTTTCTGAACTCATGACACTAGGAGCAAAGTTAGGGCCAACTGTTAAAAATATTTTTCCTAAAGCCCTGTAGCGCCTATAAACATTGAGACACAGGTTAAACACGTGTTTTAAGATGAGATTAAAGCGGCCAGAAAAATTGGCGGAAACCCACCCATTTATCATTTTAAAATAAGTGAATTCCCATCCATCTGTGTTTTATTTATTGAACCAGCATCCAAAAATAACGTTTTATTGATCTACATCGAAAGAACAAAGCACCTTAGGCTTGTGTGTAATATCAGCTTCGCCTTATGATGAGTTACTGACTATGCTAACCACTATTATAAAAATGACGTCACTAATGACGGGAGCTGAAGTGTGAAATTGGATGGCCTATCAATTCAAACAAAGGTAAACATTTCTCTAGCAGTAGTGTTCCTGATTATCCTGGTTAGCTCTCTAACCGCGATTTACCGTAGTGAAACACAATTAGTTTCTGAAGTTGTACAACGTACAACCACTGAAACGGCTGATTCCTACTTTGACAGTATCAATATTCTGATGCTGAGCGGCGCTATGTCTAACCGCGAAACCTTACAGAAAAAGATCCTTGCTAACCCAGACGTATTAGAAGCTCGTATCATCCGTGCCGACAGTATCTCTAAAGTTTATGGGCCCGGCACCGCAGACTCCAAAGTTGTTGATGATCTAGATAAACGCGCGATGCAAGGTGAACAGGTTATTGAAGAGATTGATGATGAAAAAGGCCACCGCCTAACTGTTGTCACGCCAATGAAAGCACTGCCTGACTATAAAGGTACTAATTGCTTACTGTGCCACCAAACCGCTGAAGGTGATGTATTAGGTGCTGTACGTGTCACCTACTCTTTTGAAAATCTTGATAACACCATTCGTGCTAACTTGATCAGCGTAGCATTAACCGAGCTAGTGCTGTTTATTATCGGCTTAATACTAATTAGCTTGTTGCTAGGACACCTAGTGGTACGTCCAGTTAAACGTATGGGTAAAACGATCAACACCATTCATAAAAATTCTGATCTTAAACTTCGTATAGATGTGAATTCCAAAGATGAAATCGGCACGATGTCGACATCACTGAACACTATGCTGGAAGATTTCCACTCCAGCCTCAGCAAAGTGAGCTCTACCGTTCATCAATTGAGTACCTCCAGTACTTCTATTAATGACATCGCTGATATGGCAAATAGCGCGGTTAATAATCAACAGATACAAACCAGTGCTGTCGCTTCTGCTATGGAGCAGATGGAAGCAGCCACTAAGAGCGTTGAAGCCAGTGCTGAAAATACGGTATCAGCATCTGATCTTGCCCTTGAACAAAGCCAGGAAGGCACCCAAATTACTCAGCAAGCGATCAATGCCATTGATTCCCTGAAGAGCAATATTGACCGTGCACTGAGCGTTATCAACAAACTGGATGAACAAAGCCAAAGTGTCGGTACCGTATTAGAAGTTATTCAGAAAATTGCTGAGCAAACCAACCTGTTAGCGCTTAATGCTGCAATCGAGGCGGCCCGTGCCGGAGAGCAAGGTCGAGGCTTCGCAGTGGTAGCGGACGAAGTCCGTACCCTGGCAAGTAAAACTCGTAACTCGACTGAAGAGATCAACGCGATTATCGAAGAGCTGCAAAACGATGCGCGTGATGCGGTATCCGTTATGGATCAGGCTCATGCAAGTGCAGAAGCTGGCGTCGCTAAAGTACAGGAAACATCGGATGCGCTGATCAAAATTGCCGAAGAGGTTCGTGCGATTAACGATATGAACCATATGGTTTCATCATCGGTTAAAGAGCAGACGGAGATGGCTAGTAGCGTTGAATCCAGCGTACATGAGATCGCTCAGACTGCTGAGCACACTTCATCTCGTGCCGGTAAACTGAACCAAGTTGCCCATGAACTGAATACGCTCGCAGGACAGCTAGAGGTTATGGTACAGAAGTTCAAACTGTAAAAAACTATCACTTCAATACAATAAAAGAAGCCGCCAATATGGCGGCTTCTTTTTTGATAGCGCGAGAGGGGATCGCCCTATCTCTTCTCACCCGTCACTACTCGGGCAGCTGAAATACAGCTTTAGAATTTAGCTGTAGCTGTTAGCCACAATTTACTCTTATCATCTTTGGTATCGCCTGCATCATAGTCAGCATATTTCAGACTTAGGCCGTAGTTTTTGCCAAACTTTTTAGCTGCAAGGAAGCCCCACTCTGAACCTAAATCAGCACCGCTATCTTCTGCTTCATAGTCGTGGTAAACCGCAAGCAGCTTAACACCTGCTAACTTAGTACCGACACTGACATATAGATCTTCAATACCATCTGTTGGTGTCACTAAGAACTGATCAGCCCAACCTTGGAACTTATGCTTAGTCGCTAGCGGTGTGTTGAAGCCTTTATCATTGTCACTTTCAAGAACTTCAAAGCCCAGCTTTGCAGTTACACCAGAAACCTTCACGCCACCTTCAAGCAAGTAGTAATCCGGCTTAGAACCATTGTTTTGATCTTGAGTGGCATATTCTGCGGTATAAAGCAGCTTGGTATTACCCGCATCTTGAGAACCGCTAAAACGGACACCGTAAGTATCTAGGTCATAGCCATCTACTTTATCTTCCTCAAAGTTGTAGTAGTAACCTGTTAACGCACCAAATGGCAGACCTTTATATTTTACGTTGAGTAAGTGTGTCTTATGTTTGCTGTCTGACCCTGTAATGCCATGGACATCATTGATGTAAGCGTAAAACACATCCGTATCAGTTAGAGAGCTGTTCTTAACCGATAGGGAATCGTAAGTCTGCTCGTTCTGACGGAAACCTACGCCACCAACAAAACGCTGGTTATCTAAAAGGATACGCTGGCGACCAACCTTTACAGTAGTATCAGACAAACCTGTAAATGCTAAATACGCTTGGTTTACTTCTGTGCCTTCAGGGTCAACGATTTTTGTTTTCGTTCCCATGCCGTTAACGCCGTCGTTGTACTCGACATCGTCCAGTTCAGTTACGTCATCTACTTCAACCAATGCAGATACAGATTTGAATTCATCTGTGTTAAAGGTTAATCGAGACTTTAACGTCAGAGCATTTGCATCTTCAGCAGCAGAATCATCTTCAACATCTTCATAACGTAGACGGAAGCTAACTGAGGTTTCACCATTCTGAAACGCTTCGGCAATAGACTCAGCGGCATAGGCTGAAGGGGTAGAAATAGCTGCGATAGCCGTGGCTAACAACAACTTAGACGGTAGTTGCTTCATTGTTTACTCCTAACTCACAAAATGACTGCGAGTGCTGGAGCAATGCCTATGCCAATAAGCGTAATTTCGGAAAATTCGGCTCAAAAGCCTATAAAAATGTTTAATTTGCACATTTTTAAATCGCCTAATTTAGTACCTGCTTTATTGCAGTGCAGCAAACAAGAAAAAACTAACACCGAGTTAGTGCAAAACCGTCCAGAATTGATCCGACATTTTGAAAGGACATTTACTACAAAAATATTACCTCCCTATCCATTAGATGTAATTTTTTGAGTACGTAATAAAGAATTAAGGAACCTATTTTTCTCAAATGAGTCATTCTTAAGGAAACGGAACCCATTTTGGAGAATCGCAGTGTATACACGCACCATCGCAGCTAGCTTTGCCATCTTAATAGCCACTCAAACTAGCGCTGCCATATTGGACGTAACGGTTCTCAACCCAGATAAATCAGGAGTGAATTCCATCGTACTCTATGCAGAACCTTTGGATCAGCCTGTCCCCAAGATCGAACGTAAAAAAATCGAGATCACACAAAAAGATCGCGCATTTGCACCACATATTACGGTGATGCAACGCCAAGATGAGGTACAGTTCAGCAATAAAGATGACTTTACCCACCATATCTACTCGATCTCCGGCCCAAACCGTTTTTCCTTTAAATTAAAATCAGGCGAATCCAAGGCCCTAGAGGCGTTCGAGCCCGACTCATCCACTGAAACAGTCGCTATGGGTTGTAACATCCATGATTGGATGAGCGGTTTTATACTGATCGTCGATACACCTTATTTTGCTAAAACGACTAAAACCGGCTCTGTTTCATTCGATCTTCACCACTTGGGTAAATATCGCCTAACCTTATGGCATCCGCAGTTAAAAGCGGAAAATAATCGATTAACCCAGATAGTGGACATTAGCCAAGACCAATCACTGACCTGGCAATTAAGCGAAACCTTCTACGAAGTACAGCCAAAGGCTGACGAAGAAGACTTCGAGTTTTTGGATGAATACTAATAATTGGATGAACTGACCATGGGCAGTTTAAAGACCAAAATATTTATATTCTTTGTCGCCTTATTAATGGTGGCTCAAGCAGCATCGCTGTGGATGGTTTACGACGCCAATAATAAGCAAGGCGATGTCCAGATCCAATCGCGGCTTAATGCCGCTGTCTCCGTTTTTGACACCTTATATCAACAACGAAACTACTATCTCCAAGCCTTCGCAGAAACGGCAGCTAAAGACTTTGGTTTGAAAGAGGTATTTGGGGCTGACCAACGCAGTTTTCTGATTGCATTGAATAACCACCGCAAGCGTATTGATGCCGATATAGCGATCGCTGTCGACCAAAAGTTCTCGATTATCGGCCAGCTTATCCGCCGCAATCCAAATGAAAAAATCCGTTTAGGCCCCGAACAAGGCCAACCATTCCCTTCGCCACAATGGTTTGGCGTAGATGGCACGTTTACTAAGCTTTACCAGCAAGAAAACGAGTTATACCAACTCAGTTTTGCACCGTTAAAAAGTGGGCAACAAGTCGTCGGCTGGATCGGCTATGGCTATCAGATTAATACCACCCTAGCGCAAAACTTTGCCGATATTACTGGGCTGAGTATCGAATTCATGTTGCAGCAGGAAGATAGCCAATGGCGCGCTATTGCTGCTGCGATCCCGACAAGCCATCCTCAAGCACCGAGCCAGCAAGGCTTAGCAGTTATTGAAAATCGGGTACCAGATCACCTTTTCGCAACCCAGATCGAAGTAGGTATGGTCAGCAAGAGTCCTCTGCAAGTAACAATATTTGGCTCTCGTTCTAACTTACTGGAAACCCTACAAGAGAACTGGTGGCACTTACTAGCACTTGAAGGCGGCATGGTGACAATAACTATGCTGGCAGCCTATCTCCTTGCAGGCAGTATTACCCAACCGGTCAGAAAGCTTGTACGTCAAGCTCAGTATATTGCGCGCGGTAACTATGAGAGCAGCGTAGATATTAGTGAGAAAAACGAGATGGGGCAGCTTGCAAAAGAATTTAATCAGATGCAGCAAGCAGTCTTGGTTCGAGAACAAAAGATTAGCCACCAGCTCAAGCATAATAGCCTGACCAATCTCCCTAACCGTTTCTCCCTACTCGAAACTCTAGACACCCTGCTGCAGCAAAAAGACACTTTCTTTAGCCTTCTCCATCTGGATATTCGTCGCACACGCACTGTCAATGACACGCTTGGCTACCAGATTGGCGATATGATGATTAAAGAAGTAGGTAAACGCCTGTTGAAGCTCAACGGTGCCAGCCAAACCTTCCACTTAGATGGTGACGAATTCGCCATGTTGATCGAGTGTTCGACCCTGAACGAGCTGGTGCAATGGCAGCAAAAAATTGAGCAAGTAATGGATGACCCTCTCTGTGGTGAAGACACCCTACTGCACTTACAGCTGCAAGTAGGCTTCGCTCGTGTACCTGAAGATGCCGATGACCCACAAACTCTTCTGCAAAAAGCTGATACCGCACTTAGCCATGGAAAAAAAGCACAACAAAGCTTCCAGCAATATCTCCCAGAAATGGATGCCGATGCCAACCGTCGTTTAAGCTTAGTAAACGACCTTAAGGTGGCTATAGCTGAAGGCCAGCTCTGTTTGTTCTACCAACCAAAATTGGATCTAAAAACCGGAAAGATACATCAACTGGAAGCATTAGTTCGCTGGCAGCATCCTATTCAGGGCATGATTCCACCCGATTCCTTTATCTCTATCGCTGAGCAAACAGGTCAGATCGATGCTCTCAGCAATTGGGTAATGAATGAAGCCGCTCGACAGTATCAAGCTTGGGCAGAAATAGGGTTACATCTGTCTATCGCGGTGAACATCTCTGCGGAAAACCTAAAAAACCAACAGTTGATCCGTTCTCTCAAAGGGATTTGGAAAACACATCAACTGCCGCAAAACTCACTTTCCCTAGAAGTAACGGAAAGTGCCGTAGTGAGTGACCCAGAGAGCGCAATTAAAATGCTCTGCGAAATAAAAGATCAAGGGATCAAGCTGTCGATTGATGACTACGGCACAGGTTACTCATCATTAGCTCAGTTAAAACAGATGCCGGTCTCCGAGCTAAAAATCGACCGTTCATTTGTCGATAAAGTTCACATGAGCAACGACGACCAGATCATTGTTAGATCCACCATCCGCATGGCCCATGATATGGGGCTAACAGTTGTCGCCGAGGGCATCGAAGATCAAGAAACTCTGACATGGTTAGAACAACATGACTGTGATTTAGCACAGGGCTATTTCATCAGCCGACCTCAACCAGCGAGCGAACTTAGCAGTTGGCTGCTAGAATCGGAGTACAACCCGTCTTCGATCACAAAGGTTTTACATGGATAGTCGCTGGCTTACAGCATTGACGCTTTTATCTCTGCCTGTACATGCAATTGATGTAGATTTGAAAGGACTCGCTGATATCCGAGCCAGCCACTCTTCTGGTGAACCTAGCTATGTTAGTGGTCAATTCGGAAAGCTCCAAAATTCACCGGGTGGCGACCTATCTTTAGGGCAGCTAGGCCTGAACTTAAAACTAGGTTTGAGTGACCAGCTCAGTTTTGTTGTCGTAGGGAACAGCTTTGTCGATGATGAGAAAAACGAAGTGGGGCTTACCGAAGTATTCCTCAAGTATTCAGGCCTTCCCAGTGAAAGCGGTGTTAGGCACAGCGCTCGCGTCGGTACTTTTTACCCACCCATATCATTAGAGAACAGAGCTACTGCTTGGTCACCTGCTAATACCCTGACTCCTTCCACGATGAACAGCTGGATCGGCGAAGAAGTGCGCACCACCGGCGTAGAATACACGGCAGAGTGGTTAGGAAAGTTCAGAGAGGTCGATTACGATCTAAAGCTCAACACAGGCTTATTTGGCTTTAACGATACCGCTGGTGCGATGCTATCTTGGCATGGTTGGACGCTTAGCAGTCGCCAATCCGTTATCGGCGAAGGCCTCCCTGTGCCACAAACCCCTGCGCAAACGACTTTGCTTACAGATCAAGCAAAAGAGTCTGATCCTTTTCATGAAGGCGATGACCGCCTTGGCTACTTTTTAAATGCCGAATATAAGCTGAAAAAGGAACTACTCCTGCAGGCGGGCTACTACGATAATAACGCCACCCCTTATATGATTGAGAATGGACAATATGGCTGGGAGACTCGGTTTGCCTATACCGGTTTCCGCTGGCAGATCGATAAACAGTGGAGTCTGATGGGTCAGTTGATGCAGGGATCAACGCTAATGCAATCGCCGCAACGCGAGAATGTAGTCGATAACGATTACCGTAGCGCCTATCTAACCTTAAGCTGGCGAAACGGCCCTCATCGAGTATCGACTCGCCTAGAAGAGTTTTCGGTTACAGATCTAGATCAGACGGTTGGCGACAACAATGATGAATACGGTAAAGCTTTTACCCTTAGCTACCGTTACCGCCTCAACCGCCAGTGGTTTCTGTTGAATGAATTCAATTGGATAAACAGTACCAGAGCTGCAAGAGCATACAACCAAGATGACCCGAAGCAGTTAGAACGCCAACTCCAAGTAGCGCTCCGTTACTATTTTTAAGTAAAAATTTACAATTTTTTTGCTGTTCAATGCGTCTTTTTAAAACCTGTTACGTCTAGTTATGTACAACAGAACTAAACAGAGTAAAAAGATGCTTAAAGTTGTCAGTTTTAAAATTTGCCCTTTCGTACAACGGGTTACCGCTTTACTAGAAGCAAAACAGATCCCTTATGAGATTGAATACATCCGCCTACAGGAAAAACCGGAGTGGTTTCTGGAAATGTCACCGCATGGACAAGTTCCCCTTGTTATCACCGATTCAGGCCAAGCTCTCTTCGAATCAGAAGCGCTTATTGAATATATCGAAGAGGTTTACCCGGCTTTAAATTCAGACCGTTCAGCAGAAGAGAAAGCTATCGATCGCGCTTGGAGCTACCTTGCGTCTAAGCTTTACCTTGTTCAGTGCAGCGCTCAAAGAAGCCCTGATAAAACAACGCTCGAACAACGGTCCGAGAATTTACACAAAGCCTTTATCAAAATTGAAAAGGCTCTAGGGAACCAACCTTTCTTCAACAGCTCGGCTATTGGTTTGGTAGATATCGCATGGCTACCGCTTTTACACCGTGCAGATATTATTAATCGCTGTAGCGGTTACGACTTTCTAGGTGACTACCCTAAAATGAAACAATGGCAACAATCTCTGTTAGCAACTGGAATAGCAGGGCAATCTGTGGCAGAAGATTTTGACTCACGTTTTTGTGATTTTTATCTATCTAACGAAACTTACCTTGGGCAAACATGTGCTGCGAATCAAAACAGTAATAACTCAGCATGTGTAAACCACAGTTGCTGTTAATTTAAAGCACCTCTGCTTTCTCTATGCCTAGAGAAAGCAGAAATTCATATCAGCCAGCGGAGTTTTCGATTGAATATAGAAAGCATTTGGCAGCAATACAGTCAGCATCTAAGAGCTTTTCTACTGACCAAAGTCTCCAACCCCGATGATGTTGAGGATCTGTTACAAGAGATCTTGTTGAAAACCCATCAACAAATCAGTTCACTGAAAGCACAGGACAAACTAAAGCCATGGCTGTTTAAAATTGCGACTAACAAGGTGATTGATTTCTATCGCCAACAAGGGCGCGAGATTCCTGATGAAGTCATCGAACAATGGTATACCGATGAACAGAGTACAGAACACGAACTCAGTGCCTGCATACTGCCTTTTATCAACGCACTTCCTTCTAAGGACGCTGACTTACTGAGGGCAATTGATATTGAAGGCCAATCCCAAAAGGGCTACGCAACCGAGTTAGGGGTTAACTATTCAGCGTTAAAATCTAGAGTCCAACGAGCACGCGTTCAGTTACGCCATCTATTTGAAGAGTGCTGTACTCTGGAATTTGATCGTCATGGCAAGGTGATTACATTTGAACCGAAGCATCAAGCCTGCAAACAATGTAAACCCAAAAGAAGTAGAGGCTAATAGCTAGCCCCTATTTAAAGTCTTTCTTATCCAACCCGTACTTCTTCATTTTGTCGTAAAGAGTTTTTCGCGGTAACCCAAGACTGGTTAAGGTCTCTTTGATGGAACCCGCGCAACGTGCAAGCTCAGCCTGAATCAACATACTTTCAAACTGCTCGACTTTATCCGGCAGGCTCATATTGCTATAGCCATCGCTTTCAGTAATTGGTTTATTCTCAAAGTCGAATGTACAACTTTCACCCAAAAGCACATAGCGCTCGGCCAGATTGCGAAGTTCACGGACATTGCCCGGCCAATCATGGGTCATCAAACTGTGCATTCGTTCAGCCGATAACAGCGGCACCTCTCGACCATATTGCGAAGAAGCAATTAATGAGAAGTGCTGGAACAACAGGCCTATATCTTCACGGCGCTCACGTAGCGGCGGGATATCCACTCGCACAACATTCAGACGGTAATAGAGATCTTCTCGGAAACTCCCCTGTTCGGCAGCCTCACGTAGATCTACCTTAGTTGCTGCGATGACGCGAAGATCGAGCGGAATGACTTCGTTAGCGCCAAGGCGTTCAATTGCCCGCTCTTCCAAGACTCGCAGTAACTTAATCTGCAAGGTTATCGGCATGCTTTCGATCTCATCCAAAAACAGCGTACCGCCATTAGCATGCTCAAACTTACCGATACGACGTGCTTTGGCATCGGTAAACGCGCCCTTTTCGTGGCCAAAGAGTTCAGATTCGATCAAATTTTCGGGTACAGCACCGCAGTTAATCGCGACAAAATTCTGATCGCGGCGATGACTGTGCTCATGAATGTAGCGGGCCATCAGGTCTTTACCTGTACCGGTTTCACCCAAGATCAGAATATCAGCAGGGGTATCCGCAATTGCATGCACTAAACCACGCACTTGGGCGATCATCGAGGTATTCCCGATAATACGCGGGCCCGGCGCGCTCTGCGCTTCCAGCTCTAACTTAAGACGGCGGTTTTCGATAACCAGATTGCGCTTCTCAATCGCTCGGCGCACCACGTCTAACATCAGGTCTGAAGAGAAAGGCTTTTCGATAAAGTCGTAGGCGCCATCTCGCATAGCACCCACCGCCATAGTGATATCACCATGACCGGTAATCAGGATCACTGGTAAAGTGGCATCGAGATTAACCACCTGCTTCATCAACTCAAGGCCATCCATGCCCGGCAGATTGATATCGGTAATTAAAATCCCTGGCCAATCGTCCTGGATAATGGCGAACGCTTGCTCAGCCGTTTCAACGGCTGTCACTTCATAGCCCGCTAATTCAAGGGCCTGTCCAGCCGCTAACCGAATATGTTCTTCATCGTCCACTAAAAGAATCGGCAATAACCTATTCTCACTCATGCGGCTTTCCATTTCTTAATCAACCAATCGTGTTATTAAGGTTATCAGGCTGATCGGCTTTAGGTAAGCAAATACGGAATACGGCTCCACCCTGAGCATGATTGGAGACAGCCAATTCCCCACCCATACTTTCAATAATACGGTGAGAGATCGACAAACCTAACCCTAAACCTTGACCCGCTTTTTTCGTGGTGTAGAAAGGTTCGAATACGCGATTCAACTCCTGCGACGGTATACCCGGGCCGAAATCTCGTACATTAAGGCTGATCTGCTGGTCTTGTTCAGACAAACTGATATCCACCACTGGTTTGGTCTGATTTTCCATCGCTTGCAGAGCATTACTGATCAGATTGACCAATACCTGCTCCAAACGCACGGTATCGCCGAGCACATAAATCCGTTCCAGGCCTGTAGGCCAATTTACCTCTGCATCCGCCTTGCTTAAACGGCCATACATGATCGACATCGCGCCATCATGCACATTTTTAAGACAGACGGGCTCCACGCCACCTGTTGTTTTGCGCGAGAACTCTTTCAGCGGATGAATGATCTTCGCCATTCGCTCGGTCAGGCCACTAATTTCTCTGAGGTTCTTCTCTACCGGTTCAGTTTTACCTAATTCCATAAAGGCTTTGGCATTATCCGCATAAGTGCGGATAGCCGTTAACGGCTGATTCAACTCGTGGTTGATACCCGCAGACATCTGACCAAGCACCGCTAACTTCGCTGTCTGGATCAGCTCATTTTGGGTGTTCTCGTGCTTGGCGACTTCATCACGAAGCTTCAGGTTGGCATTGGTAAGATCTTCGGTACGCGCCGCAACCCTATGTTCTAGTAGCTCTTGTGCACGCTTTAGATCCTCTTCGTATTGCTTGCGCTGAGTAATATCGTGAATGGTGACGATAAAGCGTTTCACCACGCCATAATCCATATGACCGATAATCAATTCAATTGGGAACTCAGAGCCATCTTTGCGCAATCCTAGCGCCTCTGTATACAGCTCCTGTTGTCGGTCACTATCTGGCGCCGTTAAATGCTGCCAACACAGCGCACGATCGTTCTGGGAAAGGAATTTACTAAAGTATTTACTCCTTACCTCCTGTTCGTCATAACCAAACAGTTTTTCAGCCATCAAGTTCAGGCTTTCAATCCGACCCTGATCATCCAACGTGATTAGACCGGCTTGCGTGTTATCAATGATGGCACGTACACGCTGCTCGCTCGCTTCCAAAGCTTGGGTTTCTTTCAGTTTAAAACGTGCGCGCTCTCGAGTAATACGCTGTCGTGTCAGTAACACTAACACCAACAAGATTAACGCAAGAAAGATAAAACCTGCGGTCAAAGCGGTATAGAACATCCGCACTTTAACCGCCTTCGTACTGGCTAAAACCACCACCGTTAAGCCGCTATCTGGAAGCTCTCTACTTTGCAGAAGAAATTCACGTGGCCGGATGCCATCGAGGGCTTGGTTTTTTATTCGTTTACCGTCCACCAGCGTAATCAAAGTCGCACTATTTTCCTGCGGTGCACGCGAAATAATCTCGAGGGCCGTTAAAGTATGATCACCGTAGCGAAGGCTCTCAGATATACGTTGGATATCAGCTTTGCTCAGTGGGTGTAGGGTTCGGAATTTCCAATCTTCTCGGGTCGAGATAAAGATAACGCCATCTTCATCGGTCACTAGAATATCCAGATCAGGATCGGTCCAATCTGATTCAATTTCGTTGAGATCAATTTTTACAACCACGACCCCAATGATCTGGCTGCGCAGATAAACTGGGTATGAGAAATAGTAACCACGCCTGTTAGACACTGACCCCAACGCAAAATAGCGTCCAGGTTTACCTTTAATCGCATCTTGAAAGTAGGGCCGATAAGCGTAATTTTTCCCCATAAAAGAGTACGCTTCAGCCCAGTTACTCGAGGCTATAGCCGTCCCATCCTTGTCCATCAGATAGACATCAGTCGCATTAATCGAATTATTAACAGATTCTAAATAGACACTGGCCTGACCTGAAAGGAACGCATCTTCAGGCTTGGCTAAAGCTTCGACCAATGTGGAATGTGATGACAGTAGCGCAGGCAGATCTTTATATCGATCTAACTTCTGCTGCAGGCTCAACAGGTAACGATTGAGATCGGCACCGGAGCGCTGTTGCAGGGTTTGATAGCCTTGAGATTGACTTAGAAATGTAATTTGCCCAACCACCAAAAGGAATGCAAAAGCCAATACGACAAAGAAAAGCAGCCGATACTGACGCCAGCGAAGTGATTGAGTCTGTGGCATAAAACCTAGCCTGTCTGTGCAAAAAGGGCTTTTATTAACGTAACTGCAAAAGAAATACTTAATTTCGTTAACATAGTCGCTCTATACTAAGGTATATATTCTTGAACGCCAAACATGGTATTAAGGATTAAGGAACCTGCGAACAATTCCTATCCGGCTTTGCTATCCCCTTTTTTTGGGGAGGGGCAGGCTCCTCAATACATAACTATATTATTTGCGTAATCTGAAGAAGGGACTAATTACTCTTATGCTGAAACGAACCAAAATTGTAGCAACCTTGGGTCCATCCACCGATGAACCTGGTGTTTTGGAAGATATTTTAAGAAACGGCGTAAACACTGTACGTCTAAATTTCTCCCACGGCAGCGCGGATGACCATCGCCGTCGTGCCAGTGAGG
Source organism: Neptuniibacter sp. QD48_55 (assembly GCF_047778115.1). Taxonomy (GTDB): domain Bacteria; phylum Pseudomonadota; class Gammaproteobacteria; order Pseudomonadales; family Balneatricaceae; genus Neptuniibacter. The sequence goes on from NZ_CP180555.1 coordinate 3,395,083, forward strand.
TCCGTAAAGCAGCACGTAAACTGGGTTTATCTATCGCAATTTTAGGCGACCTACAGGGACCTAAAATTCGTATCGCACGATTTAAAGACACAAAGATTCAACTAGAAACAGGCGATACTTTTTTTCTAGATTCAGAACTCGGTAATGAAGATGGCGACCAAACCCAAGTCGGTATCGATTACAAAGCCTTGCCAGAAGATAGCCAAGCAGGCGATATCCTATTACTCGATGACGGCCGCGTTCAGTTGAAAGTCACCGCGGTTAACGGCTCACGTATCGAAACCGAAGTGATCATTGGTGGTCCGCTTTCCAATAACAAAGGTATCAACCGTCAAGGTGGCGGCCTTTCTGCTGCCGCTCTGACAGAGAAAGACCGTCGCGATATTAAAGTCGCTGGTGATATCGATATGGATTATATCGCCGTATCTTTCCCTCGTAGCGCGGCCGATCTTCACGAAGCACGCGAACTACTAGATCACGCGGGAAGCCGAGCAGAGATTATCGCTAAGGTAGAACGTGCCGAAACTGTAGCTAGCAACGAAGCGCTGGATGAGATCATCTTAGCCTGCGATGGGATTATGGTAGCCCGTGGCGACCTAGGCGTAGAGATTGGCGATGCCGAGCTAATTGGCGTGCAGAAACACCTGATCAAACGCTCTCGTGAACTCAATCGTTTTGTGATCACTGCGACACAGATGATGGAAACCATGATCGAAAACTCTATGCCGACCCGTGCTGAAGTCTTCGACGTTGCTAATGCGATTTTAGATGGTACCGATGCGGTGATGTTATCTGCTGAAACAGCGGCGGGTAAGCACCCTGTGGAAGTGGTTAAGTCGATGACTTCGATCTGCCAAGGCGCTGAGAAACATCAGTTGTCTCGCCCTGCTCCAACCAACATCACACAAAAGCTGGAACGTTTCGATGAAACAATTGCACGCTCAGCAATGTATACGGCGAACAATTTATTGGGTGTTAAAGCAATCATCTGCTTAACCGAGTCGGGCTCCACTCCGCTGTGGATGTCACGTATCCGTTCAGGTCTGCCGATCTTTGCAGTAACACGCAATGAACGCACTATGCGCCGTACTGCACTGTACCGTGGTGTAGAGCCGATCTTCTTCGATGCAACGCAGATCGAAAAAGAGAAGCTAAACGAAGAGATTCTGGCGGGCCTTAAAGCTCGTAACCTTTTAGAAACTGGCGATCTTGTTATCCTCACCCGCGGGGCATCCCTCGGTGAAGATGGTGGCACTAACTCTATGCAGGTTTTAGCGGTTCAATAAGCCATGATGAGGGGAAGCATTTGCTTCCCCTCAAACTTTTTTGAATGTAAAAAAGTGTATATACAGTTGCAGTTACCCAGCAATTGATTTTAATTTATCAGTTGCACACTTTTTGAGTGAGAGTAACTGTCACATGTTCCCCACCCCACTGCGGACTTTTTCCAGAAACAAGGCTGCTTCAGCCCTGTTAACTATTCTATTTTTAATCCCGACGCTGGCGCATGCCAAAGCGATGCCCGTTCGTGTTGAAACCGCCATAGCAGAGCCTTTTGAAGAGACGCTAACATTGCATGGTACGTTGAAAGCAGAGCTATCGGCCAACCTATCCTTAGCCGCTGAAGGGATCGTTAAAAACCTAAGTGTCGATATTGGCAGTCAGGTCAACCAAGATGATCTGATTCTGAGCCTCGATGATGAAATCACCCGTCAGAACCTACTCAAATCCAAGGCGCAGACAACATCAGCTCAAACTCAGCTAAATGAAGCTTACCGTCAGTTGAAAGAGGGTGAGCTACTGCGTAAGAAAAAACACATCGCACAAAATAAGCTGATTTCCCTACGTGTGGCCCGCGATGTTGCTCGATCAGATCTTGCCGCAGCTAAAGCTGAACAAGAACGTTTCCAGCATGAGTTAGGCCAGCACCAACTGCTCGCACCATTTGCCGGTATCATCACCGCTAAGCAAACAGAGAAAGGGGAATGGCTCAGTAGCGGCAATCCAGCAGTGACTCTGGTCTCTTTAGACAAAATTCTATTGGATGTGCAGATCCCTCAAGCCTATTTCAGTCGCATGCAGGAGATCACGACCATCACCATCTATCCCGATACTGCCCCTAATACTGCGATTGAAGGTTTGGTAAAAACAGTGGTGCCAGTGGGCTCGCAGCAAAGCAGAACATTCCTAACCCGCTTTAAGCCAGTGCAAGCGAACCCGTTATTATTGCCGGGCACCTCTGCCAAACTGGAACTTAACTTTGCCAAAGAACAAAACGTAGTAATGGTATCTCGCGATGCTATTTTGCATCACGCCGATGACGGTAACAGCGTATTTATCGTGGTGGATGGCAAAGCTGAACGCAGACCGGTGGCGTTAGGCAAGATCAAAGGCGATAAGATCCAGATCATTAAAGGGATCAATGCCAATGATCAGGTTGTTATACGCGGTAACGAGCTATTACGCGAAGGCGCAGAAGTCACTCTGCAGCCTTAAGGTTTTCACAAGATTCTAAAGAGGAATACGTTGCCCATGCTAGGAGCAATTATTCAACAAGGCCGCCTACTAGCCGTTCTGGTATTGATGGTCTGTTTATTGGGCGTGGTAGCCAGCCTGAAGATGCCGGTGCAAATGATCCCTGATCTGGACGCACAAGTGATTGAGATTGAGACCCGCTGGTCAGGAGCAACGCCACGAGACATTGAACAAGAGATCTTGTTAGAACAAGAACGTCATCTACGCACTCTGCCGAATCTAGCATTTATGGAGTCGATCGCTTCGACTGGTAAAGCCGAGATCATTTTAGAGTTTCCACCCAAAACCAACCTTGACCAGGCGATGATCAAAGTCACCAACGCGCTTAATCAAGTGGCGGGCTACCCTGATAATGTCGACCAGCCGAGTGTAAGAATCAGCTCCTTCTCTGCTAACCCCTTCCTCTATTTTTCCGTGGTACCTGAAGCAGGAAATCCATTTAACCTCGATATGGACATGACCAGCGATTTTATTGATCGTCAGGTACGTCCAGTGATGGAAAGGGTTCCGGGGGTTTCACAGGTATCTATGCGCGGGAAAACCGAGCGCCAAATTCAGATCCATATTGAGCCGGACCAACTTGCCCAACGCGGGCTAAGCATGGCGGATGTTAAAAGTGCGATCCAAACCCGTAATAGAGATATTTCTGCTGGCGATATTGAAGAGGGTAAACGCCGCTATTTACTGCGTACTCAAGGTCGCTTCAATGACTTAGAGGAACTGAGCAACCTTATTATTCGCCACGAAAATGGCGTTAGCACTTACCTGAAAGATGTTGCCGACATCAAACTCGATCATTATGAAACTAACGGCGTCGCTTATGTAGCCGGTGAGCGAGCGATCACTTTAGGGGTTCGTAGAGAACCCAGTGCCAACGTTATTCAAATCAAACAAGACATGCTGCAAGCAGTCGAACAACTACGCCGCGATGTGCTTAAACCCAACGGCATGCGTATAGAGCTGATCGGAGATGATGTTCGCTATGTAGAAGCCTCTATCAAAAGCGTGGTGCTAAACCTCTGCTTAGGTGCGTTACTGGCAAGCCTTGTTCTATACGTATTTATGCGCTCTGGCCGTGCAACACTCTTCTGCCTGCTTGGACTCCCTGTTTGTACCATCGCCGCGTTTATCGGCTTAATGATGTTTGGTCGCAGTATCAACGTAATCTCCTTAGCCGGGATTACCTTTGCGATTGGTATGACTCTTGATAATAGTATCGTAGTGCTCGAAAGCATCGAGCAGAAACTACGCCAAGGCATGGATCGGATTGAATCAGCCATTGCTGGAGTAAAAGAGGTGTGGACTGCCGTCATCGCCTCCAGTGCCACGACCGTTCTAGTGTTTACGCCGATCTTTTTTGTCGAGCAGGAAGCAGGGCAACTTTATTCCGATATCGCAATTACCGTCTCCGCTTCCATTTTAGCTTCTATGCTGTTTGCGCTGTTTGTCGTGCCTTCTGCCTGCGCATTCTTTGGTTTATCGACTAAATCGGACGATAAGCAATATCAACAGGGCAAAATCATGCAGCTGATCACTTGGCTAAATGATGGTTTCAAACGCCGGATAACGGTCATCGCGCTGAGCACCTTCGCAACCTTAGGGTTAGCTATTGCGTTTATGCCAGCAGCCGAATACCTACCCGAAGGTGAAGAGCCAAAGTCATTTTCGATGATGTTTGCCCCTGCCGGTTACAGCTACAAAGAGATGTCCCTGATTGGCGCAGAGGTGAAAGAAAAAGTCGATCTAGCCGTGCAACAGCAACCGAAAGACTACATACCCGAACAAGGGATGATTCCGGCGTTACGTTATTACCTGCTCTATATCGGCTCAGGTTCCGTGTGGTTGCTGAGTGAGCCTAAAGACTATGACCATCAAGAGCCGATGATGAAAGAGATCACTCAGTTCTTTACAAGCTATCCGGGTATGCGCGCCTTTTCATCGCGAGGTTCAATTATCTCAAGCAACCAAGGCGGTACCCGTACTGTAGTGCTTAATGTTTCTGGTGCTGATCAACAAGCCCTCTTCACCACCGCGCAAAATGTGATGACTCGCGCAAAAGAGATGTTTGATAACCCACGTTTGGATTCAGAACCCAAATCCCTCTCTTTAGATCAACCTCTGATACAGATCTTGCCGAAGTGGCAAAGACTGGCTGAATTAGGGATCAAAGCGGAAGATTTCGGTATCGCAGTGGCCGCATTCAGCGATGGCGCTTATGTCGGTGAATTTATCGATGGCGATAAGAAAGTCGATATGCTGCTCTACAGCCAACTCAATGCAGCAAAAAGCATTGAGCTACTCAGCCAAACACCGATTTCTGTTCCGGGTGGCGGTGTTCTACCTTTATCAGCACTGGCCGAGATTAAAGAGACTGTCGCCAGTGAAGATATTCGTCGTATCGAAGGTCGTCGTACCGTCTCCGTTTACATCCTGCCACCGCCAACCGTGGCACTAGAAACGGCAGTCGAGAAAGTAAGAACCGAATTAATCCCGTTGATGAAAGCTGAGGGCGAAATTCTACCGAAAGTCAGCATCAGTATTTCCGGTGCAGCGGACCAACTGGATGCGACTCAAACCGCCCTGTTTAATAACTTTATCGTCGCAGCTTTACTGATATACCTACTTCTAGTCGTAATTTTGTCCCACTGGAGTTATCCAAGCCTCATTCTCACCACGGTGCCTTTAGGTATCGCCGGTGGCGTTGTCGGTTTAGTCGCAGCCAATATGCTCGGTGAACTATTACAACAAACAGGCTTGCCGGGCTTCTATCAAGCCTTCGATATGATCACTATGCTGGGCTTTGTAATCCTTCTCGGGACCGTGGTGAACAACCCAATCCTGATCGTCTGCCAAGCGCGGGATAACTTACACTTAGGCAAAACCTCTATCGTAGACGCGGTAAACCAAGCCGTCGCCAAGCGACTCAAACCGATTCTGATGTCCACAGTCACAACAGTATTTGGGTTGGCGCCATTGGTCTTTATTCCGGGCGCAGGCACCGAGCTTTATCGAGGTGTCGGTATCGTGGTTATGATGGGAATCCTGTTCTCTGTGATCATCACCCTGGGCTTCCTACCCTGCCTACTCATCTGCTGGTTCCAACTACAACAACGTTTTGGCAAGCAGAAAACAGAAGAAGCCGCATAATCAGAGGGGCCAATAACGGCCCTTTATCTGATAAATTAGCACGTCAGATTGAATTAATTGAGGCAGTTTAGGTCGAAAGCGCAAACTAACTGTTTCGATGCAGCAATTTAATATTCCCTCAATTATAATGTTGCCCCTCAACGAGTGACTTAAAGGATCGACTTTTGTCTTCAGCACTAGAACAAAAGCTAGATTGGCTTAACCAAGCAGGCCATTCTGGGCTGCTAACCCAGCTACAACACGGTATAGAGAAGGAAGGCTTACGTGTTGATGATCAACGCAGATTAGCTCAAACCTCTCATCCGCAAGCTCTAGGTTCAGCGCTCACTCACGCTCATATCACCACTGATTATTCGGAAGCGTTACTGGAATTTATTACGCCCGTTTTCGAAAAGTCCTCTGATGCCCTGAATTTCCTTGCAGATCTTCATCGCTATACCTATCAGAAACTCGATAAAGAGCAGATCTGGCCAGCCAGCATGCCATGCTTGTTGCCGCCAGAGAAAGAGATTCCTATCGCTCGTTACGGCTCATCAAACGTCGGCCAGATGAAATACATCTACCGCGTAGGTTTAGAGCATCGCTACGGTAAAGTGATGCAGACCATTGCCGGCATTCATTACAATTTCTCTCTCCCTGAAGCATTCTGGCCGCTTTACCATAGTTTTTCAGGCAGTGAACTATCACTACAAGATTTCCGATCCGCTGCGTATTTCGGCCTGATCAGAAATTTCCGTCGTTATTCCTGGTTACTGATCTATCTCTTTGGTGCCTCTCCGGCTTTATGTAGCTCTTTCCTAAAAGGTAAAAAGCACAACCTAAAAGAGATGGGCAAAGGCACGTTGTATCTGCCTTATGCGACTTCATTGCGAATGAGCGACCTTGGCTACTCCAACAAAGCTCAAGCTAGCCTAAATATCTGCTTTAACCATCTAGATACCTACGCAAAATCTCTAGAGAGCGCGATCCGTACGCCTTACCAGCAATACGAAGAGATCGGCGTTAAAGTAGACGGTGAATATCGACAGCTAAACACGAATGTTTTACAGATTGAAAACGAATACTACAGCGATATTCGCCCTAAACGCGTCACAGAATCCGGTGAAAAACCGATTCATGCGTTGATGTCTAAGGGCGTGGAATATATCGAAGTACGTAATACCGATATCAATCCATTCCTGCCTCTAGGTATCGATCAGATCCAAGCCGATTTCTTAGATCTGTTCTTGGTAACCTGCCTACTGATGGACGACAGCGAGATCAGCAATACTGAGTGTGAGCAGATTCAAGATAACCACCAGCAGGTGGTCACTCGCGGCCGTGAACCAGGTCTAACCCTGATCAACAACGATCAGACGGTTACCTTGAAGGATTGGGGTATCGAGCTTCTTGCAGAAATGGCGAAAACGGCAGCGCTGTTTGATCAAGCACACAATAGCGGTCAATTTAGCGAAGCAATTAAAGCCCAAAAAGCTAAGCTGCTAGATCCTGAGCTAACGCCATCAGCGCAAGTACTGAAAGAGATGCAGGAGCAGAATTTCGACCACGGTGATTTTGTGATGCAACAAGCACAGCGCCATAAAGAAACTCTGCTATCCGAAGCACCTTCATCAGAGATGGCAGCGATGTTGGAAGAACTCAGCCAAAGCTCCCTTGTGGAACAACAGCAAATTGAAGCGGCTGATCAGCCAGACTTTGATGACTACTTAGCGGACTATATGGCGAACTAAATACCGCCCACTATTGCACCCATAAAAAAGCAGGACACCGAAGTGGCCTGCTTTTTTTGTTTTTGGATAGTGGCTACTGCACTACGAAACTAGTAAAGAACAGGTCAGATACGAAACCTTCACCCTCTTCTTCTACCAAGATATTTTGTACTTTCTTCAGTGCTTTCTTCGCTAGTTCTTGCTGTAGCTCAACTGTACCTACCGTGTCATCAGTCTGAGCACTTAGCAGAAACACAATATCATTACGGATATGCGCCATATGATGGTTTACCGCATGGTGTGCCGCTTCACTTGATACCTGAATCGTTACTTCACATTTCAGGAAGCGCGTTTTACCTACACCACCAAAATTGGTTACAAACGCTTTTAATTCGATGTAATTAACATAGTCATCGGCGGTCTTCTGTTCGTCACCTTCTGCCCAAGTCAGTTGTACAGAGAAAGCCAAAAAAATAAATAAAACCAGTCGCTTAAGCATTGTTCGCCTCAGTCATTCGTCTTCAATAGCAGCAGTATAGCGCGCTATTTCCGGCCCCAACAGGGGCTGATGGACAAAAAATTAACTGTGTTTGACCCTGTTCTATATCAAAGCGGTCGAAAAAACTATTTTTTACTATAGGGACGGTTGCACCCTGAATCGGCTTAGGAATATGATGAGCGAAAGGGTACTACAAAATAGAAATGGTAAATCACCTTTCAATTGAATTTACCAACCCTGTCTACATGGTAGGAAAGGAGCGCAAGATGTTAGAGAAATGCAAAAATGCTAAAGAGCGCTGGGGCGGTGTAAGCGAGATCATCGATTCTTGGCTTGAAGAACGTCAGATGCTGATCAGCCAATTTGTCCATCTGCCTGAACATCACATCAACGAAGAGCTAAACCAAAAAGTACAAGGGTTTTGTCAAACGTTGATGGATTACCTGTCATCAGGTCATTTTGAAGTCTATGAGCAACTGCTATTAGAAGGCAGCGATTTTGATGACGGAAGCTTAGAAGAGGGGCAATCCCTACTTCCTAAAATCCAAGTCAGCACCGATATTGCGCTAGATTTTAACGACGACTTTAACAATCTTCTTGATCCTACAGTGCAGCAGATCCGTGAATTTTCCGAGCGTTTATCTAAACTTGGAGAAGCACTGGAAGAACGTTTCGAACTCGAAGATAAAATGATTGCCGTGCTTCATACCTCCCACAGAGAAGCGGTAGAAGGATAAAAATTAATGCGCTATGGGTTTTACAAACTGCTACTGGCTGGCAGTATCCTCGGATTAACTGGCTGCGGTGGCGGTGATGACCCAAGTTTGTGGAAGGAATATGCACTTACCGGCGCATATTCCGCTGCCTTATCCGAAAATGGCTCCCATAGCGTTATAGGTTCTTTCAACCATGGAGGGAGCCTTTGGCAGAGCAGCAATCACGAGCGCCTGTTTAATTGGAATCATAAACAGGGTGATTTCTCCATTATCGCAGCCACTGCTTTCTCTCCTGAAGGAACCTATGCTGCAACGGCCAATCAGCAAGATCTTGTCCTATGGGATGTCAAAACCGGCAAACCTGAATGGTTCTGGAGCTCACCTGCTGAAATCATGCAGATGGACCTATCCCCGAATGGTGATTTTGCACTGCTTGGCCTAGCCGATCACACGGCTGTGTATTTTGATGTCAAAAACGGCGGTGTCCAACGTACCCTTCGCCATAATGCACGTGTTCGCAGTGTTGATCTAAGTGATGATGGTACCCTTGCGCTAACCGGTTCTGATGCCTACAAAGCTAAGCTATGGAGCATGCAAACCGGCGAGATGCTACGCGAACTAGAGTTCGGCAATGTCGTTGATACAGTCGCGATCTCTCCCAATGCGCAGTTCGCCTTCAGTGCTGGCAGCTTAGATAAAGCGGTTATTTGGGATGTGAATAGCGGCAAAGAGCTACACGTACTAAGCAACATTAAAGATCTTCTGCAAAAACGCGTAAGCTATCTGAGCGCGCGTTTTTCTCCAGATAACTCTAAGTTATTGACCGGCACAGCAGCGGGCTTAGTACAGCTGTGGGATGTTAAAACTGGGGCAGAGCTTCGCACATGGCGAATTCATAAACGCGACCCATACGGTCCGGTACATGCCGGTGTATATGCTGTAGCATTTGGTCAAGGTAAATATTATGCCATTGGCTCTAACGGCATCATGAATGAGCTGAAATAAGCATAATAAGCCTATTTCAGGACGGGACTATTCCCACAAAAATCCAACAAAAAGGCCGATGCTGCATAGCATCGGCCTTTTTAATTCAAATCACGCTAAGAAGTGATTACTTCTTCTCAGCTTCAGCAGCTTCTTCCGCACCTGGGTTAATTTCCAGAAGTTCTACTTCAAAAATCAGAGTTTCGTTTGGACCAATTGCATTGCCCATACCACCTGGACCGTACGCTAGATCAGCCGGGATAACCAAACGCGCTTTACCGCCTTCTTTGATCATCTGTAGACCTTCAGTCCAACCTGGAATTACACCGTTCAACGGGAACGATACAGGTTCGTTACGAGAGAACGAGCTATCAAACTCTTCACCGTTAATAAGCGTACCACGGTAGTGTACTTTTACTGTGTCTGCAGCTGTTGGCGACTTGCCTGTACCAGCTGTTAGCTCTTCGTACTGAAGACCAGATTCCGTTGTTGTAACACCTTTCTTCTTACCATTTTCAGCTAGGTATTTCTTACCTGCTTCAAGGTTGTCAGAACTTAATTGATCGTGTTTTTTCTTCTGCTCTTCCATCTGTTTCTTCTGGAAAGCAGTCATCACTTCGCGTACCTGATCAGGTGACAACTTTGGCTCTTTATCGCCATAAGTTGTTTTAGCAGCTTCAAGGAACGCATCAAAATCAACATTAGGGATCGTCTTAAGCTGTTCACCAACCATCAGACCAACACTGTAGCTAACTTTCTGCTCTTCAGTTTTTAGTTCCACTGCGGAAACCATTGGAGATACCATCGCGGCACCTAGAGCAACCGCCAGCAAAGTTTGTTTCATGCTAAATATCCTTGTTTGTAATTCTTTGGAATCAGCGCGCCTTTTGCGGCAGCTATCCTATCAATTGAGATAAACCTACAAGTTACAACAGGCCTTATTAGTCCCTGATTAAACAGCAAAGTTCAGCGGGGCACCACCTATTCCTTATGATTCGTGCTTAAGTAGGTGTTAGCCGCCTGTAACAGGGGATTCAATGCGCCTAATATCTCTTTATCTATAGGCACTTTTTTAGATTTCAAATAGCTATGCAGGTTTTCTTCAATTATTTCTAAAGACGGTTGTGTTTGCTTTGCCTTTTGGCCCTGTTGATAGAGCAAAGCGAGCTCTATCTGCTCACAAGCCAATTCAGCCTGACGCAACTTCTGATAACAAGCCTCATATTCCGATTCTTGCTGCTTACGTTCACGCACTTTATAACGAACACCACGCAGTGGATGGGTCATCTCCTTCTGCCAGTGATCCGCTTCATCACAAGTAATCGATTCGAGCGCATAGCCCTGTATCCCGCCCCAACAGGCAAAGATCAGACGGTTAATGCTCAACCCAAACTCGTTCTGTAACTCTAAACAGCTCTGCTCTATACCCGGCTGTTGATAAAAGTTGAGCGCAAAGTCCCAAAGGTCATTTTTCAATTGCATCTCTATGTTAAAATCCGCCGCCATGATTCAATTTCAGCAAGTTAGCTTACAACGCGGCCACAACATATTGCTAGAACAAGCCGATCTGACCCTACATTCGGGGTGGAAAGTCGGTTTAGTTGGTGCAAATGGTGCGGGTAAATCCTCTCTGTTTAAACTGCTACTCGGAGAGCTTCACTGTGATAACGGAGACCTCGAGCTACCGGGGGGACTGCGTATCTCTCATATGGCACAGGAGGTTCCGACCTCTGATCGCTCAGCACTCGACTACGTCTTAGACGGTGATTACAAGCTCCGCTCTATCCAGCAAGAGCTTGCGAAAGCAGAAGCCGATCATGATATGAATCGCTTAGGCGAGCTGCATGCCGAGCTCGATAGCCATAACGGTTATAGCGCTGAGTCTCGTGCAGCACAGCTTCTCGCCGGTTTAGGCTTTAGCCATAACGATATCACCCGTTCAGTCAAAGAGTTCTCAGGCGGCTGGAGAATCCGTCTCAACCTAGCTCAAGCGTTGATGTGCCCATCTGACCTTTTACTATTGGATGAGCCAACCAACCACTTGGATCTGGATGCAACGATCTGGCTGGAACAGTGGCTGCGCCAATACCCAGGCATGTTAATTCTGATCTCCCATGACCGTGATTTCCTCGATAATGTCGTGAGCCATATCACCCATATCGAGCGTAATAAGCTGAATCTTTACAAAGGTGGTTACTCGGCATTCGAAATACAGAGAGCTGACCGTCTAGCGCAGCAGCAATCTGCGTTCGAGAAACAGCAGCAACGTATTGGTGAAATTGAGAATTTTGTCCGCCGTTTCCGCGCTAAAGCCACTAAGGCAAAACAAGCGCAAAGCCGTATCAAAGAGCTCGAGCGCATGGAGAAAATTGCGCCTGCGCACATTGATAGTCCGTTCAGCTTTAAATTTTGCTCTGCAGACAAGATGTCGTCGCCACTGCTGACTTTATACGATGCACAGTGTGGCTATGACGATAGCGTTATTCTGGATAAAACCTCTTTGACCCTGACGCCGGGTGCGCGTATCGGCCTTCTCGGCCCAAACGGTGCTGGTAAGTCAACCCTAGTGAAATCCTTAGTAGGCGATTTGGAACTCTGCAATGGCGAACGCCACGAAAGTGACAACTTGCAGATAGGCTATTTTGCCCAGCATCAGCTTGAAGCACTCGATATGGCGGCATCACCGCTGTTACATATCAAGCGCATCAGCCCGAAAGCCTCTGAGCAAGAGATCCGTGATTTCCTTGGTTCCTTCGGCTTTATCGGGGATCGTGCTCTAGAGCCTGTGGATAACTTTTCCGGTGGTGAGAAAGCCCGCGTTGCGCTGTCGATGATCGCTTGGCAGAAACCAAATCTACTCTTGATGGACGAACCGACCAACCACTTGGATCTGGAAGTGCGTCACGCACTGACCCTCGCACTGCAATCGTTCGAAGGCGTACTGATTCTAGTCTCCCATGACCGTCACTTGCTGCGTAATACCGTGGATGAGTTCCTTCTGGTTGCAAATGGCAAAGTTGAAGAGTTCAAAGGTGATCTAGATGACTACCAAAACTGGTTGCTAGAACAGAAGCGCCTCGAACAAAAAGCCGAAGCTGAAGCATTCGCCCCTGCAGCAACGGAAGAGAAAAAGACGCTCTCGGCAGCAGAACGTAAGGAACAGAAACGTTTAGCAGCCGAACGTCGTAACCAGCTACGTCCACTGAAAAAGCAGTTGGAAAAGCTAGAAAAAGCGATGGAAAAGCAGCACGAACAGCTAGATGAGATCGAAACAGCACTCAGTGATAGTTCGATCTACGAAGAGCAAAACAAGGACAAGCTCAAAACCTTGCTACAACAACAAGCGGAGTTGAAACAGCAAGCCGAGCAAACCGAAGAAGAGTGGATGGAGCAGCAAGAAGCTCTGGAAGTCCTTGAGGAAGAACTGGGCGAGCTTTAGGTTTGTCGCTCTAATCTGACAGTTACACTAGAAAAACGGGTGACTGTCAGATTAGATCGAGACTAATGGATATTAGTCACCCAGCAACGCTGTTAACTCTTTAATATCTTCGTCATTACGCATTAGACGGCGGAGCATTTTCGCTACATCAGGCTCTTTTAAGCCAAGCTCTGCATACATCTCTTCAGGAACTTCTTCCAAAGGGCCATCACTCAAACCCTGCTGACGCAGCAGACGGTTTGCCATATACATCACTTTGACATAGTTACTATGCTCACCTGAGTAATCTGGTTCATTCTGATGACGAATCGCTGTCGTTACCTCATCTGGCAACTCCCAACTTGATAGCAACCAGCTACCAATTTGTTCACGGGTAACACTCAACACCTGCTGCTCTACCGAATCTAGGGCAAAGTGAGGGTTTGCCTCGATATAACGGGATAACAATGTGAAATGTGGTGGGAACAGGTGTGCCAGTACTAGATAACCGAAGTTATGTAGCAAAGAAGACAGGTAGATCAAACCCGGTTTGGGCTGATCTTCATTTTCTGGCATAGCACGGCATAACTGCTCAGCAAATGCAGCGTTATAAACCGACTGCAACCAGTAAGGCGTCGCACCACGTGGGCCATCTTCAGGTACACGAAGCATTTCACCCATCGCCGTCCCTAGCGCCATATTGATCACGAGATCAAAACCAAGGACGCGGATAACTGCATCATCAATCGAGCTGACTTTACCTGGAGCGGCATAATAAGGTGATGCCGCCCAGCTCATTACTTGAGCAGAAAGGCTAGGATCAACCCGCACGACCGGGACAAGCTCACTCACGCCTGCTTCTGGGTCAGAGCGAAGCTCGATAATTTTTTTAATCGTTGGAGAAAGAGAAGGAAGACCTAAAGTATCTTCAAGGCGCTGCTTAATTCGCAACTCAGTAAAGCGCTCAACCGCCTGAGTGATAACAACACGGTCATCCCCTTTCGGCTGAACAGCTTCGATCTGCTCTGTGGTAAGCGCTAAGTTACAGCTACTCGCTTTCTCGATCTGTTTAGCACTCACGCCAAAACAAAGCTCAGCGTGCGGCTCGATCAGTTCGACTCGATCGTGCTGCAAAATTTCAGGAGATACCAAAAGCTTGAGAGATAAAAGTTTTTTCTGTCCTTCAGGATGCCTTAAGGCATCTTGGCTAAAATAGCGTTTCGCATCTTCGCCACGAACAGGCTGTAGCTGTCGACCTGTCTCTTTCCAGACAGAAACTAAATTGAGTAATGACGCCGCAGGAAGCAGAGCCAGCACCTTACCTTCAGCATCATGCAATAACACCAAGCGAAACTGCGGTAATTCGCCACTGTTTTCCAGAACCCGTACACCGACTGACAATTTACTCTCTCCAAACCTAGTCTTGGTTTAATCTAAAGGGTAGATTATTAGCAACAATTCGGGAAAGCAAAGTTCTTGGTCAAAAATTAACGATTTAAATCAGTTTAAATGAGAAAAATGTCGAAAATTCTCCAAATTAGCCAAGCATTGCTGATCATCTTCTCACTGCTCGGTCTTTCCGCTTACGCTGTGGAAGAAGACCTTGCTCCCGAATCATCTACCGGGCTCTATCAAAGCGAAGCGATCGCCACCCAACAATCCTTAGTCGTAACCGCACACCCTCTTGCTACTCAGGCAGGCCTAAGCATTCTGCAACAAGGCGGTACAGCCGCAGATGCTGCCGTAGCCATTCAAGCCATGCTGACCTTAGTTGAGCCACAATCCTCTGGTATTGGTGGCGGCGCGTTTATGCTCTATTGGGATCAGGAGCAGCAAACGCTGAAGGCTTATGATGGCCGCGAGACAGCACCGGCGAAAGCAGACTATCGACTGTTCCAAAAGAATAAAAAGCCGATGCCTTGGGTAGAAGCGATGGTCGGTGGGCGCTCTGTTGGCACACCCGGTGTCTTAAAAATGCTGGAGGTCGCGCAAGAAAAGCACGGCAAGCTCGCATGGCAGGATCTGTTTGACGGTGCCATTCAACAATCTAGAGAAGGCTTTCCGATAGGCCCACGCTTACATAAACTGATCGCCAGCGGTATCAACCCAGGGCTGAACCGCTATAGCGAAGCGAGAAACTATTTCTACAACCCTGACGGTTCCCCACTGCCGATAGGCTTTATCAGAACTAACCCCGAATTAGCTGACAGTTTGCAGTTAATTGCTGATAACGGCACCCAAGCGTTTTATCTAGGCCCTATTGCAACCGCAATCGCGGATAAGGTGCAGTCCATTACGGACAATCCGGGTTTACTCGATAAAAGTGACCTAGCTAGTTACCAAGCTAAAGAACGCGATCCGATCTGCCTACCCTATAAAGAGTATCGTGTGTGTGGCTTCCCGCCGCCAACCTCTGGCGGCGTCACTGTACTGCAGATACTAAAACTGCTTGAGCAACATGATCTAGCAACCTTTGCCCCAGAGAGCTTGGAGTTTAACCATCTCTTCACTCAAGCATCCCGTCTCGCTTTTGCGGACCGTGGCCGTTATCTAGCTGATAGTGATTTTGTCGATGTGCCTGTACAAGGATTACTCGATCCTAACTACCTAAATGAGCGCTCCAAACTAATCTCACCAGATAAAGACTTAGGCCAAGCTAAGGCAGGTAATCCTCCGCACGCTATGGCTAACTTTGTTGATGCCCAATCCCCAGAACGCCCCTCCACTACTCACTTTGTGGTGGTAGACCGATGGGGTAATGCGGTGTCGATGACCAGCAGTATCGAGATGGCGTTTGGTTCAACACTGATGGCAGGTGGCTTTCTGCTAAACAATCAGCTAACGGACTTCTCTTTTAAAGGAATTAGCAAAGGGCAGATCGTTGCCAACCGCGTGCAACCGGGTAAACGTCCACGCAGCTCGATGTCGCCGTTTATGGTATTCGACGCAGATGGCAATCTACATGCAGCCATTGGCTCTCCTGGCGGAAGCCGAATCATCAACTATGTAGCGCAAAGCCTGCTGCTGATGTTCAATTCAGATCTAAGTTTGCAGAAGATCGTTAATCAGCCGCATATCAGCAACCGTAACGGGCTAACCGAGCTTGAGGCGGACACACCTATAGATCAGTTGCAGCAGCCATTAGAAGCGATGGGGCATCAGATAAAGGTAAGAGATCTGAATAGTGGCTTACACGGATTCCGTCGTCTGCCATCAAACGAATGGGAAAGTGCAGTAGATAATCGAAGGGAAGGTTTAGCACTAGGGGAATAACTAGTGCTAACTTTTGCGAAAACGAAATCAGTCGCGGGTAATACGGTTCACACTCTTCAAGCGACGCAGTTTCTTCATCACGCGTGCCAAATGGATACGGTCAGTCACTGTCACTTCCATATGGACATTCGCTAACTGGCCTTCGTGCTCACTAATATCAATCGCAACAACATCCGCACCTATGCTCGAAGCTGTAGTAGCAAGCTCGGCAATTATGCCTCGGTGCGACTCAACCTGAACGGTCAGATTAACGCTGAACTCTTCGTCTAAATTATCTGACCATTCTAGGTAGATACACTTCTCAGGATCATCACGCAGGTAGCCTATATTACGGCAATCAGTCTGATGGATAACTAAACCACGGCCAGTACTGATATGACCAATAATCGAGTCACCCGGGATAGGTAAACAGCACTTCGCATACTGCAGCACCATACCCTCGGTACCTTTAATCGACATCGGTTTCTGGCGGCGATTGGATTCATCGTCATCGCCGCTTACTTGCAACTCTTCTTCCGGACGCAATCTACGCGCAACCACATAAGCCATACGATTGCCCAAGCCGATATCTTCTAGCAAGTCTTCCATGCTATCCAATTCAGCTTCTTGAAGCAGCTCACGCAGTTTGAACGGGTCTATATCGTTTAAGGTCGCGCCATAATTGGCGAGGAACTGATTTAACAAGCGCTGACCAAGCTCCACAGACTCGTGACGCTGTTGATTCTTCAGGTAGTGACGAATCGCTGTACGCGCTTTACCTGTGACAACAAAGTTGAGCCATGCCATATTTGGCTGAGCGCTTGGGGTAGTAATAATTTCAACAGTTTGGCCGTTTTCTAACGGCTGAGACAGCGGCGCCAATCGGCGGTTTATACGGCAAGAGACACAAGAGTTACCGACATCGGTATGAACGGCATAAGCAAAGTCGACCGCTGTCGCACCACTTGGTAGCTCCATAATCTTACCCAGCGGCGTAAAGACGTACACCTCATCAGGGAACAGATCGGTCTTAACACTGTCGATAAACTCCATCGAGTTACCGGCACGCTGATGCATCTCTAACAGGCCCTGCACCCATTTACGGGCACGCTTATAACTGCCTAATGCGCTGTCAGACGCATCTAATTCTTCTTCGTTCTTGTAGTGGCTATGCTCAGCAATACCTTGATTAGCCACTGCATCCATCTCATGGGTACGAATCTGCACCTCGATGGTGATATCACGTGCGCCGAACAGATCAGTATGTAGAGACTGATAGCCGTTGGCTTTAGGGATCGCGATATAGTCTTTAAAGCGGTCGTGCACCGGTTTATACAAATTATGCACGGCACCGAGTGTACGGTAACAGTCATCAACTGAGTCGGTCACGATACGGAAAGCAAATACGTCCATGATCTCAGAGAAGGACTTACGCTGCGCCTTCATCTTGGAGTAGATGCTGTAAAGGTGCTTTTCACGACCAGTAACCGTGCCACTCAACCCCTCTTTCTGGAGGCGTTTTTCAATCGTTTCCTGAATCGAGCTGATCACATCTTTACGCTGACCACGCGCTTGAACTACTGCTCGACGGATATGCTTAGCACGCATTGGGTAATGCGCTTGGAATGCCAGATCTTCCAACTCCACCTGCACATCACGCATACCTAAGCGTGCGGCAATCGGTGCGTAGATATCCAGCGTTTCACGAGCGATGCGTCGCTGCTTATGCCCCGGCATCGCACCCAAGGTACGCATATTGTGAAGACGGTCCGCCAGTTTCACCAAAATCACGCGGATATCTTCCGCCATCGCCAACACCATCTTCTGGAAGTTGCTGGCTTGGGCTTCGGCTTTAGTTTCAAACTCTAGGTGGGTCAGTTTAGATACGCCGTCAACGATATCGGCAACGGCTTTGCCAAACTGGGATTCGATCCCTTCGTAGGCGATCTCGGTATCTTCGATAACATCGTGCAGCATGGCAGCCATCAGGCTCTGATGGTCCATACGCAATTCTGCAAGAATATTTGCCGCGGCAAGGGGGTGAGTTACATAAGGTTCACCACTTTTACGCTTCTGGCCATCATGGGCCTGCTCGGCATAAAAATAGGAACGACGCACCTGCTGAATCTGTTCCAGATCCAGGTAATCATTCAGGCGTTGAGAAAGTGCGTCAATGGTCGGCATTACCCCTCCAGTGCTACAAACAAATAAATGCACATTACATCTGATGATGCCGCATTCATTCTGCTAGGAAAAGACCTAAACAAGGAATTACTAACGAATTTACCAACAAGTATAAACACAAACGCCCCGCATAATAGCGAGGCGTCTGATAAAGCAGTGTACTTAGGGCTTAGTCTTGCTCGACTTCGTCCAGAACAGTACGGTCAGTGTGACCTTCTGCAATTTCGCGTAGAGCAACAACGGTTGGCTTGTCGTTTTCCCACTCTACTTTTGGTTCTTTACCGCCAGTAGCAAGCTGACGTGCGCGCTTAGCGGCAACCATAACCAACTGAAAACGGTTATCTACGTTTTCTAGGCAATCTTCAACGGTAACTCGTGCCATGGGGGTAACCTCAGAATTCGGTACATTAAAAAGACCGCGCAGTTTACCTGCATATTTGGCTTATGACAATAGAGAACTCAACAGATCACGGCAACGTTCTTGCTGCTGGGCGATCTGCATACGCTGCGACAGGAATACGCCGTGTAATTCGCGCAGTGCCTGATCAAAATCATCGTTGATCACAAGGTAATCGTACTCGCCGTAATGACTCATTTCGCTCGCCGCTTCAGACATACGTAGGTTGATCACCTCGTCACTGTCCTGACCACGGTTAGTCAGGCGTTCCTGTAGTGCTTCACGGGACGGCGGCAGAATGAAAATAGACAGGCATTCAGGCATCAGACGACGAATCTGCTGCGCCCCCTGCCAATCGATCTCCAGAATCACATCTTTACCCTGCTCTAGCTGATCCTCAACCCAACGCTGAGAGGTGCCATATTTATTGGTAAATACTTCAGCAAACTCTAGGAAATCAGAGGCTTCAATCATCTGATTGAACTCATCCATAGACACGAAATTGTAGTCCACACCGTTTGTTTCGCCCGGACGCATGTCCCGCGTGGTGTGGGATACTGATACGACAATATCATTATCCTGTTTTAGCATCGCCTTAACGAGACTGGTTTTACCCGCTCCCGAAGGAGCCGAAACAACATATAACGTGCCTTTAGCCATGTGATTTCTCATACTCAAATTGAAGCAGCAAACCGTCTTGCTGCAGGGCTATTATAAGATCTTTCCCCTTTTTCACCATGAAAACAGACTAAATAAGCGATTTAAAACCACGAATCGTGAGGAAATACGGGCCTTTCAGCGATAAATACTATATGATCGAAAGTACATATGACTCAAACTTTGTACGACGGTTTACTTTGATGCGCTGGATTTCAGCCTCAGCAGGTTTTGTAACAGCTTTACCTAAGCGCCACCAGCGCGCACTTATAGCCTTAGCAGCAATGCTTCTAGTGGCGGCTTTTCTACCCTCTGGCGATCGCCCTCATTCGTCCACACCTTTATCTTTAGAACACCTTGTGGACACCGATGCGCCAATCTTTGAGCAACCAAAATTTAGCATTCGCCAGCTAAAAGCCCCTTGGACTTTTGACAGCGTACCCGACGCAGAAACCCTGTTAGTTCCAGATACAGGCACTAATGGTTACCAATACATCGTTCGTAAAGGCGATACCTTAGGTAAAATATTTGAGCGCTTACACCTGCCTCAAAAAACCATGTATCAGCTGCTCGAAACTGACGTAAACGTTCTAGCTTTGGATAATCTAATGCCGGGGCATACATTAGTATTTGAAAAACAAAATCAAAAACTACAGCGTTTAGAACTGCAATTTAGCCTTGCGCACAAAGTTGTGTATACGCGAAAAGCAGATAGTTTTGAGTTTGAAGAGATTCGTATCGAAGGTGATTGGCAAGAGAAGCTAATCCAAGGCGAGATCCTCTATAGTTTTACTGGTTCGGGCAAAAAAGCTGGTCTAACTCAAGCTGAGGCGCAATCGATTACTCAAGTGCTCAAACAACGCGTGGACTTCCGTCGCGATATCCAACGTGGTGATAAGTTTGAAGTGCTCGTTTCTCGCCAATATGTTGATGGCGAAGCAACCGGCAACACTAAAGTTGAGGCGATCCGTATAAAGAACCGCCACAACATCAGCGCTTTCCTATTTGAAGATAACTACTACGACGAGAAAGGCCGTAACTTAGAGAAAGCCTTCCAGCGCTATCCATTTAACGGTAAATACCGCCTATCTTCACACTTTAATCCGCGCCGTAAACACCCTGTAACTGGCCTGATTCGCCCACACAACGGTACCGACTTCGCCATGCGCATCGGCACACCGGTGGTATCAACCGGTGATGGTGTGGTAACCCGCGTGGTTCGCCACAAATATGCCGGTCTCTATATCGAGATCAAACACGGTCAGAGCTACAAAACCCGTTACTTACACCTACATAGATCCTATGTAGTGAAAGGCCAACGCGTAAAACGCGGTCAAAAGATCGCCCTATCCGGCAACTCAGGCCGCTCAACCGGTGCTCACCTGCACTTCGAACTACATAAAAACGGCCGACCTGTGAACGCAATGAAGGCCAAAATCCCAATTGCGGTATCACTTACTGGCAAGAAAAAGAATGATTTCAAACGCCAACTTAAAGACTATATTGTTCGCTTAGATCAGCCTAAGAATGAGCAACAACTAGCTTTGAGCAATAAAGGCGAAAAAAGCGCACAGAGTACGCTTTAAGTAAGGCTTGAAGAACGCCTACTCGAGTCCGAGTAGGGTTCTGATGATTCTAGATTGAATCACTCAATATTCTGAATTTGCTCACGCATCTGTTCGATAAGTACTTTCAGTTCCACTGCACACTGAGTTGTGCTTGCTACAATCGATTTTGAAGACAGCGTATTCGCTTCGCGGTTTAGCTCCTGCATTAGGAAGTCTAAACGACGACCGATTGGGCCTTTTTGTTTTAGAACACGGCGTACTTCTTGTACGTGCGTATCTAAACGGTCCATCTCTTCATCAACGTCGGCTTTTTGTGCTAGCAGAGCGATCTCTTGTTCAACGCGGCCTTCATCTAGCTCTACTTTCAGTTCTGCTAAGCGCTGATGCAAATTATCGCGCTGGTTTTGCAGAATCTGCGGCATTTTTTCGCGAACTTCCTTCACGATTTCACTGATGGCATCTAGGCGCTGGTTGATCAGTGTCGCGAGTTCAACACCTTCGCGGCCGCGGCCTTCGATCAGGTCTTTAAGTGCTGTACCGAAAAGATCTTTCGCGGATTTTTTGACTAGATCCATATCTAGCTTGGTGTCTTGCAATACACCAGGCCAGCGCAGTAGTTCTAGTGGATCAAGCGCTTGGTGCTCTTTCAGCATCCCTTGGATCTGCTCAGCTGCTTGTACAACTTCTTGCGCGTAGGCAGGGTTAACCACCAGCTGTTGAACTTTGGCTTCTGGGTTGAAGCGCAAAGTACATTCAACCTTACCGCGGCTGAGATTTTTACGTAGCTGCTCACGTAGAAAACCTTCGAGCTCTTTTAGGTTTTCCGGTAAACGCAGGTGAGGTTCCAGATAACGATGGTTAACGGAACGGATCTCCCAACTTAGAGATCCCCATTCGTGCTCGGCTTCCTGTCGAGCAAAAGCTGTCATGCTACGTGTCATATTGTTCATTCTCGATTAAAATGCATCATTAATTCGCATTGTAACAGCCTAGCTCGGCAGTGCCACGCTATGGCAGACCAGAATATTGATAAAGGACAGGCATGAGTTCATCTATTTCAGAACAGCTGCAAACTCTTGGTATTAAGAAGCACCGCCCAAGCGGACGTGAAAATGATCAGATGCGTGAAGTTAAGATCACTCGTAACTTTACTATGCACGCTGAAGGCTCAGTTTTAGTTGAGTTTGGTAATACAAAGGTGCTTTGTACTGCAACTGTAGAACGCGGTGTGCCTCGTTTCTTGCGCGGTTCTGGTCAAGGCTGGATTACTGCTGAATACGGCATGTTGCCTCGTTCTACGACGTCTCGTAACGGTCGTGAAGCGGCTAAAGGCAAACAAGGCGGTCGTACTGTAGAGATCCAACGTCTAATCGGTCGTTCTCTGCGTGCTGCGCTTAACCTTAAAAAACTGGGCGAAAACACGATCACTCTAGACTGCGACGTTCTGCAGGCGGATGGTGGTACACGTACAGCGTCTATCACAGGTGCTTATGTTGCCCTTCAGGATGCGATCAACGTACTTAAGCAAGATAAGAACGGCGCGATGAAAGGCGACCCTATGGTGCAGAAGATCGCTGCAGTGTCTGTAGGCATCTATGAAGGTGAGCCAGTTCTAGATTTGGATTACGCTGAAGACAGCAAAGCTGAAACCGATATGAACGTGATCATGACCGGTGACGGCGGCTTTATCGAAGTGCAAGGTACCGCCGAAGGCGCGCCTTATACTCAGGAAGAGCTGAACGCGATGTTGGATCTAGCACGCAAAGGTATCTCTGAGCTGATCGATCTGCAGCAAAAAGCTTTGGCTGAATAAACCTTCAGCCCATTAAAAAAGGAGCCTATCGGCTCCTTTTTTGTTTTCTAAATCGTCTTAATCAAAATCGTAATCGATGATGATTGGTGCGTGTTCACTGAACATCTGATCACGATAGATCTGTGCATTTTTAACCGTCTTACGCAGGCTTGCAGAAGTGATCTGATAATCCAAACGCGCACCTTCGTTCAACTTACGGGCACGGTTATAATCAGGCCACCAGCTGAATTGACGTTCCGCTTTGTTGATCTGACGGAAGGCATCGATATAGCCCATCTCATCAAAGATCTCAGCCATCCACTCACGCTCTTGCGGCAGGAAGCCAGAAACCGTCTGGTTAGCGTACCAGTTACTCAGATCGACTGGTTTGTGCGCAATGTTGGTCGTACCACAGAAGATAAACTCTCTACGCTTACGCAGGGTTTTATTTAGGTGGCCGATAAAATCGACCATAAAGGCTTCTTTCTGCTGCTGTGCTTCTTCGCTCTTCAAACCAGAAGGCAGGCAGAACGACCCAACACTGACATCATCAAAGTCCGCTTGGATAAAACGGCCGTGCTGGTCACACAACTCAAAACCCAAACCGGTCATGATCGCTTTAGGAATGGTACGGCTGTATATAGCTACGCCACTGTAACCATCTTCCCAAGCATCGAAGAAGTATGAGTGATAACCTTCGGGGTGATAGCGTTCGTCATCAAGTTGATATTCTTTCGCCCGCAGATCCTGCAAGCAAACAACATCAGCATCTTGACGGACCATCCAGTCAAAAAAACCGTTTTCAGTAGCTTGTTCAATACCTTGAGCATTGAATGTGATGACGCGCATAGAAGGTGTTCCTGTCCGTTATCAGACTTATCTATTATTTTTAGCGATTGGTCGAATTGTATAGGGAAGTTAAGCAAAATGAAATTTTTTGAGTGTTCGTTGAACAATGGAGACTCAAGGCTTCCGCTGGTAGAATAGCCGCAAAATTTTTACCCCTTTCCCAGCGGAGTTTGCCATGCAAGATTACCAGCGCGAGTTTATTGAGTTTGCTATCGAACAGAACGTACTACGTTTTGGCGAGTTCACGCTTAAATCTGGCCGTACTAGCCCTTACTTTTTCAATGCAGGTCTTTTCAACACAGGTACTGCGCTAGCTAAGCTTGGCCGCTTTTACGCTCAGGCGATCAAAGATTCTGGCGTTAACTATGACGTACTGCTTGGCCCTGCGTACAAAGGTATCCCGCTAGCTGCGACAACAGCGGTAGCCCTATCTGATCAGCACGGTGATGACGTTCCTTACGTATTCAACCGTAAAGAAGCTAAAACTCACGGTGAAGGCGGTAGCCTTGTAGGTGCACCTCTAGAAGGTGGCGTGATGATCATCGATGATGTAATCACAGCCGGCACTGCAATTCGTGAAGTAATGGAGATCATCGATCAAGCGGGTGCAAAACCTGCTGGCGTTGTAATTGCCCTTAACCGTCAAGAGAAAGGTAAAGGCGAACTATCTGCGATTCAGGAAGTTGAACGCGACTACAACATGCCTGTTATCAGCATTGTAAGCTTAGGTGATCTGATTGATTACTTGACTGAAAAAGGCGATATGGCGACTGAACTTGAAGCGATTCGTAAATACCGCGACGAATACGGCATCTAAGTTTTGCTTTAACGGAGCTGCTCTTTACTGGGCAGCTCTGATCACGACCTTCCTCGAAGCACCATCCAAGCCACTACCACCACAGTATCCCGTACTATCGATTGTCCAAAAATCACCTTCTGACGATGTCACTGTGCGATAAAATACTTCGGATCGGCAGCCTTGAAGGCCATTGATATTAAAGGTGTCGCTAGCGGCGGGCCCTGGCCAGTAGTCGACTTGTGTTGGCGGGCTTCCAACTACAGCCGAAGCCACACAGCCAGATGCGCCGTTACCTAAACAGGTTAGTTCTAACTCTATCCCCGTTTGCGCTGCTGTAATCGCCCTAGCGCCAAGAAATTCTTGAGCAGTCACATCTTGGCTAAGCGCAAAGAAACGGCTCATACCGGCAATGATGACCGCTAACACGGTGATCACGAAGATAGCCGAAATAAGTCCCAGCCCTCGCTGTTTAGATCTCAACGCAACTACAGGCAGTTTATGGGACATTTCTCACCTGCACCTCAAATTGAACGCGGATACTTTCCTGCGTTGTATCCCTGCTAGTTAGTACCTGATCCTCTACAAACAGATCAAACAGGACAATGCCGTTACGCAGTAAAGTCGCTTCACTATAGGTAAAGGCATCGTTATCCGCAGGGCTTACAACATCACTGGCTAACAACGCTTCCTGTGGCTCTGATAGATTGGCAAATAAAGTTGCGCCTGTAGGCTGGGTAATCGCATAAGTGTACGCACTACCGCTTACCCCCTGAAAACGATAAAGATCACTCCCTACGACACAAAAACTCACCGGCTCATCAACGATAAAGTAACGTTTTGAAGGTGAGTCTGTGGGGAAATGATGGGTAGATGTTAATAATACATCCACAGTGCCCGATCCTGACGCCAATGCACTGCTGGCACTGATCATAGGAGAGATAATAGACCAGCTATCCAAATCATAAATAGGATTTTGCCCTGCAGGCCTGCCGGGTTCATCCACGGTATTAGTATCTATAGGGTATACAGCCACACGACCAAGATCAGGTGATGTAGCAAACGGCACAGAGCTAAATGCTGACGATGCCGAAACAGCCGTTAGCGGCACAGAAATATAGCGAGAGGCCGCCAAGGCAGGTATAAACTCTAAGCAATTTCCTGAATCGCCAACACGGATACTATTAGGCAGGGCGTTTCTGATCTCACGCGCCATACGCTCAACAGCCACACGTGCCGCAGATGAAAGCTGATCACGCCGTGTCAGATCCGCATAGCCTTGCATGGTTGAAGTAATAAAGCCGACGGTTACCAGAGAGATGATCCCCAACAAGGTGATAACGACAATTAATTCAACCAGTGTAAAACCGCTTTGACGACGCATCAGTAGTTACCTCGCAAAGCACTGAACACCACGGGACTCTGCCCTGTATTGGCTGGAGGTGTAACGGTGACGATCACTTGTTTGACTAACTCAGAGTCAGAACCTGAGAAATAGCTGCTACCGACATAAGTCACCTGAACAGAGACTTCATAGCCTTCATAAGACTGAATACCACCCGGCGTCACAAGCGCATTGAATAAACCAACCGCGCTCTCTGTTAAGCCATGATAGTCATCGACATCATCAAACTCTTCCCGAGATTCACCATCTTTACTGGTAATTGGCTCACCAGCATTCACGCCAAACTGCGCTTCGGGTGTACAAGGGTCACAAGGAGGGCTGCCGCCTAAAGGGGTAAGTTCATCGTATCGGCGTGACAAAATTTCTTCGAGGTAAGCCTGCCCAAGGTAGGACACTTTGGTTTGCCACATGACATCAGCACTATGGCGGGCAATGGTGCCCCAACCTGCTATCGCTGCTGTGAGAGCGATAGCAATAATCACAATAGTGATGACTACTTCAACTAGCGAGAAGCCTCGTTCAGCGACAGGTCGTTTCATAGGTATACCCTGTCAGTGAAAGGCAGTAGTCGCCATTGTCATCGGTAAATTGCAGACTGCTATCAACCTTTTGGCTGTCATCAGGAAAACTCGCAGCCGAACTCAATACAACATTGTTATCAACTCGGATCATATCGCCCAGCTGGTTATACATCACCACTAGGTTTTGCCCCGAAGACAAACTACCTGACTCAGTGCCCGATACGAGAGACGCGTTATAGGATAAAACCGTATCCGCTGTGATCTCAGCATTGAGTTGAGGAGGGGTAATACTGGTTGGTGGCGTTGCATCAGAAGTGTCAGAGTCAATCAGCAAAGAGATCTGCCATTGTGTATCAGACGAGCGTTCTAACACCCAATAAACGGAAGATGCATGCTGCGCTAAAGCAGCTTTTTGCGCCAAACGTAACGAACCCATAATGGCACTGCGAAGCGCGAGTTCATCGTAGCGAGCAACATTACCAATTCGAGGGATAGCAACAGCCGAGAGAATACCCAGCAGGATGATAACGACAACAATCTCGACCAACGTAAAACCACGCTGGCGAGATTTAGAGCAGCATTGCCTAGATAGATCAGGACCGGTACTGCTCATAGGGAATAACTAATTACTCGTCGGCACCAGTAACAGACACACTACCAGAATCTGCTTCGTATGTGATTAAACGATTCGCGCCTGAAGGTGCATCAACACGGTAAGTAAATGTACAAGTTTCTGTATCTGTTGCTGCGGCTACATAATCCACACCATTTGCTGTAGCACTTGATGCCGTAGGTCTGCTGCCCTGCAATACATTATCCCAAACAGCCACACATTCAGTTGCACTGTCAATTGTAGCACCTGCACCTGATGCACCCGTTGGATAGCCAAAACCATTGACTGAGACTACTGCATCACCATCTAGCGAAACATTAGCTCCAGATGCAGCATTTTCCACCACTGCTTTTGCCTTAGCCAAAGCCACACCAGCTGCGAAGCCTCCTGCAGCACCTTTAACTGCAGCATTATGAGCATCGTCAGTTACATTAATAAAACGCGGTAAAGCAACCGCTGCCAAAATACCTAGTAGAGCAATTACTACAACTAATTCAATGATTGTAAAACCTGCTTGCTTTTTCATGGAACTCTTTGCCCTTGGGTTTAAGTTTGTAATTATTTGATTTCTAACAAATTAGCTCACCTTTGTATAGCTAATCTGCTTGCCAATAAAATTTATATAACGGCTTTAGCTTCGCTTCTGTTGCTAAACCTTCAGCCACTCTATTATCCTGAAGACCCACCTCGATCTTGAAAGGGATCAAATCAACCTGCATAAATTCGTTTTCTAAATTGTCTATCCGCTTAGCCTTGTAAACCAACCAACGTTTATCAGTTACAAAGTACCAATGTTCTCCAGCAGCATTATGCAACTCACTAAACGAAAGCTCTCCTGCGTAATTTGATGGTTTATGTTGTATCAAATCCACAGGATTTTGATTAGCTATCTCCTCTGGAGAAACTGCCTGTTGCTCAGCAAACCAATAAGCTACTTTAAGCGTTATCTGCGCCTGGATATTATCTCGACTACCTTCGAAAGATACTCGCTCTACATCTTCGATCAATAATTCCAATCGTTGCAGTGCAAATGCCATCAGCACTGTTATGATAAAAATTGAAACGGTTAGTTCCAATAACGAAAAACCACTACATCTCCGTTGCAATTTTTATCCTCCCTAACCATTAATGGTAGTGCTTAACTCCCACAATGGCAGGAACACACCTAAGGCCAATACCAGCACCATTGCCCCTATAGCGATAATTAAAATAGGCTCAATAGCACTGGTTAAGTTCTTAAGATCGTACTCTACTTCCTGTTCGTAAAACCCAGCGGCCTCTTCAAGCATCTGGTCTACTCGACCGGTCTCTTCACCAACCGCTAACATCTGCATTACCAATGGACTGAACATTTCAGTCTGAAGAGCGGTTTGGGTAAAAGATTCACCTCGTTCAATACCTAAACGCATACCAGCCACTTTTTTGCCTATATGGCGATTACCAACAGCGTTAGCAACGATCGACAAACCTTGCTCAATAGGCACACCTGCTTTCAATACGATACTGAAGGTACGAGAAAATCTCCCTAGTATGACTCTGTAGAATATCGGCCCAACAATGGGAAACTTCAGTTTTCTCCGATCCCAGGTCATGTGGCCTTTTTCAGTTTGCTTCCACCGGTAGAAGGAAAATACACTCAAAACGATGCCGATTAGAATGGCGTACCACCAATTCACCGTAAAATCAGAGAGCGTAATCAACGCTTGTGTCTGCCAAGGAATTTCACCACCGAAGCTTTCGAATACAGATTTAAAAGCTGGGATAACAAAGATATTGATAATGGCAACAGCCGCAGTGATAGCAATCAAGACAAACAACGGATAACGAGTCGCTTGTTTAATATTTTTAACTGTCTGTCTTTCCAATTCTAAGTAAGCAGCCATCTGCCTAAATGCATCATCCAACTGACCGGTATTTTCACCTACATGGATCATGCTGATATACAGCTCATTAAAGACCTTAGGGTGTTTGGCTAAGGCCGAAGACAGTGCATGGCCCTTTTCAAGATCATCCGCCAACTGCGAGAGTGTTTCTGTCAGCAAAGGGTTTGTCACAGTATTAGCCAAACCACGCATTGCTCGAGTAATTGGCACGCCGGCTTTGGTTAAGCTGTACATCTGCCGACTAAACATGATCAATTCATCCAGAGAGATCTTCTGGAATAGTTTAATCTGGACCCCTTTACTACCCTTTTTCTCAACGACCTTTTCAGCGACTTTAATCGTAATTGGAATGATGCCATCGACACTTAACTGCGATGCAGCCAAAGCCGATGAACCAGCTTCAAGCTGGCCATTGACTTCAACGCCTTCACGGTTTCGTCCACGATAACTGTAGATCGCCATAGGTTTATCTCGCTCGCTTATTCCAGTTCAAAACCGGAACTAGGTTGTGCTGGTGCTTCTTCCACAGATGGAGCATCAAGATACATCGATTCATCCAACTGCTCCGTCACACGGAATACTTCATCTAGAGAAGTCACACCCGCTATAGCCAGATCTAGTGCGCTATAAACGAGCGGTTTATAGTGAGGATCTGTTTTCGCAGCCACAGTGAAGGCTGCACTATCATCACGCCTTAAGGCATCAGCCATGGCATCATTGATCTCTAACAGCTCAAAAATACCGGTTCGGCCTTTGTAGCCCGTATTGTTACAGTAAGTACAACCGCGGCCTTTTTTTAGTTCAATATCATCTAAACCGAGCTCTTCTTGGCGTTCGTTTAGCCAAAGTTGCTCTTGACCGGTTGGATGGTAGTGTTGGCTACAGTTCTCACAGATTTTCCGAACCAAGCGCTGCGCTAGAATGCCATTTAGCGCAGACGCTGCCAGATAGCCCTCAATACCAATATCTGTCAAACGCATGGCACTGGATACGGCATCATTGGTGTGTAAGGTCGATAGTACAAAGTGACCTGTCATCGCCGCTCGCAACGCAATCTCAGCGGTCTCTTTATCTCGAATTTCACCTACCAGAAGAATGTCAGGGTCCTGACGCAAGGTTGCACGCAATACAGTGGAGAAATCCAAACCTATATTCGGCTGCACCTGGACCTGATTAATACGTGGCAAGCGGTACTCGACCGGATCTTCTACGGTAATGATCTTTTTCTGATGGCTGTTTAGTTCATTCAATGCGCCATACAGTGTTGTTGTCTTACCACTACCGGTAGGGCCAGTTACCAATAAGATGCCATGAGGCTCATTTATCATCTTACGTAAACGCGGCAGCATATGATCAGGTAAGCCAACCTTATCTAAACCGATAATTCCGCCGGATTGATCTAGTAGACGCATTACTACCGACTCACCGAACTGAATTGGTAACGTCGAGATACGTACATCAACACTATGACCGGAGACATTGATGTTGAAGCGACCATCTTGCGGTAGACGCTTCTCCGAAATATTCAGAGACGCCATTAGCTTTAATCGGAGTACCAATGCAGAAGAGATACGTTTCTCTTTCATTACGTGCTCATGCAAAACGCCATCAACACGCTGACGGATACGCAATACGCTTTCGTCCGGCTCAATATGAATATCGGAAGCACCAACCTGCACGGCATCTTCAAATAGACTTTTCAGCAGTTTAACAACCGGAACATCTACTTCATCAGTTGCGGTAAGCGCGGCAAGATCGAAAGCATCATCGGCGATCTCTTCGTTTAACTGATCAGCTAGGTCTTCAATATCGCTGGTTTTACGATAAAGCAGATCCATCGATTGCAGTAACTGAGCTTCTGATACCACCGCTTGTTCAATAGGCTTTGGCAAAGCTCTTTGCAACTCGTCAAACGCGAAGATATCCATAGGGTCGGACATACCCACCAAGAAGTGATCAACATCTTCTTTTAATACTAAGGCACGGAATCGACGAGCCTGAGTTTCAGGCAGACGCAGCACATCTTCTTGATTAAAGGAGTAATGGGTTAGATCAACCAGAGGAATATTAAGCTGCTGCGACAGGAACTCAAGAAACTGCTGTTCCTGTACATATCCCATGGTAACAAGCGTTTTACCCAGCTTTTGCCGCGTTTCTTTTTGGCGACCTAAAGCTTCCATCAACTGTGGTTCGGTAATAACACCGTTCTGAACTAGCAAGTCACCAATTCGGATTTTCATTTTAGGTGCAGCCATGCAACCCCTTCCTCCTAGCGCCCAGACAGCGCCTGAATACGCTGTTGTGCATATTGTTTCAAACTACTATCGATCGATGGAATCTTCATTGCGCTTCGATAAGCATTACGCGCATTTTGGAAACGCTGAGACTGCTCAAAAGCATAACCTAATCCAATCCACCAACGAGGAACCTGATTGTTCAATTGCAAAAGCTGATAGTAACTTTGAGCAGCTTTTGTGAATTTACCGTCCTGCTGGTAGGCACTAGCCAATAACTCATAGAACTCTGTATCTTGCTGCAACACCGGCTTATCTTTTTCCAGTAAGGAAACCGCTTGAGCCTGCTGACCTGAAGTTAACCAAATACGAGCCTGTAGCTTGCGCAAAGCAGCATCTAATGGATTTAACGCCAAACTATCAGACAATAAACGCTCTGCTTTGGACTGATTGTTAGTCGACAAATATAGCGCCGCTAATAAACGCCTTGAAGCCAAAGATTTAGATGTCTGCTCCTCTATACTTTTCAGCAGCAACGTTTCTGCGTCTGCCAACTTACCTTCATTTATCAAACGCTTAGCCCGATCCGCAGATTGCTGATCCGACAGTTTAGCCGTTGCTTTAGTGACGGGTTTACTTGGTCGACTCTTTTCTACCATCGCATCGTTTGGATGGGCAACTTGCAACTCTTCTCCCGACCTAATCCCGTTACGCTTTTTGACAACCTCTTCTACTCGTTCAGGTATTTCAGGCTGCTCTACCGAAGAGCTATTTTTAGAAACCTCTGAAGTCAAAGTAACCCTTTCCACAGGTTTAACACTTGGCTCTTTAGCCACAACACCCAAAACAAGTGTTGTTGGTGATTGTTGGACACGGAAGGCAAACTGACTTTCTCTTTGGGTTGTAACTGCTAGTAGAGCACGATCAGATTCGGTATTAAGGTCGACACGCTGCACTAAGCCGTTACTGATAAGAGGTACTGCGGTCTGTAAGATCGCATCGTCAAAAGCGATAACGATTACATTTTCATTTTGACTGACCACTTGGACATCAGCAGCACCATCTAGGCGAACGACAAGATCGCCACCCTGCTCTGTTCCAGCCCACTTTATCTCTGTAATAACAGCTCGACTTGACTCAACAGGTTCCACTGTAGGCTCTGCAACAACAGTCAAAGCTGGAGTTGGTGCAACCTCTGGTGTTACAGGCAGATCTGTCGTTCCTTTAGAAGATAGAACTGGTTGAACCTCTTTACTTACCACAGCAGGCGAGGACGACTGATCTTGCCAAAGCAGCCAAGCAGTCATTAACAACGCACTCGCTCCGATTATCCATAGCAGTATTCGCAGCAGGTTATTAGGTTTATGCTCCTCGACATAATGGGCAGCTTTAATACTAGACTGATTTCCATCAATACTTACTGGGCGCTTATTGCGTTGCTCCAAATCTCTGAGCATGTCATTGACTAGACTCACTTGTGAATACCTAAATAAACAAAGATGATTGTTACAGTGAACAGCAAGCCAATACTTCCCCAAACCAACACCTTAGGGTTTCTCGGTATTGAAACTCCCTCGGTATCTTCAATTGCTCTGGAAACGTGGTTTCCATCTACTTTAAGATCGCCTTTTCCATAAGCTGCCATTAATGCTTTATGGCTTAATATATTGATCAACCTAGGCGTACCACACGAAGCTTGGGCAATTTTTCGAGCTGCGTCGTGTTTAAATAACGACATGCCTTTAAACCCTGCACGTTGAATACGTTGATTTATATAATGTTCAACTGCCTCATGATCGAGGTGACTGAGTTGATAACTGAACGTAATACGCTGCAAAAGTTGCCTCAAGGACTTCTTACTTAGTAAGTCATCCAATTCAGGTTGGCCGAAAAGGACAACTTGGAATAGCTTTGCCGATTCAGTTTCCAGATTGGTTAGCAACCTCAGCGCCTCAACTGTTTCTTCTGGAATTGCTTGCGCTTCATCCACTAATAGGACAACCTTAAGTTTCGCTTGTGCTAGCTCAATCAGTCTGTGGTTAATAGCATCTAATAAATCGAAGTGCTCTAAATCTGAGACTTCAAGCCCTATTTCTTTAGCAAAGCTTTTACGGAATTCATCAGGGCTTAAATAGGGGTTCGGAATATAAGCCGTAACATATTCGTCTCCTTCCAGCGCATTCAGCAGCTTACGGCACAGCAGGGTTTTACCAGTACCAACTTCGCCAACCACTTTTACAAAGCCATCTCCCCCTGCCAGGGCGACCATAATTAAGTTCAACGCTTCGTGATGCGTCGGCATATTTAAAAAGAAATGCGTATTTGGCGTTAGAGTGAACGGCAGTTCACTCAGACCAAAATGTTCAGTGTACATCCAGCACTCCTATTACATTGCTGGTGTAGGTTGCAGGCTCTGGAAAGATCGCAAACTGCGTTTTAGCTCATTCTGCAAATTATCATGGTTTGCTAAGACAGGCCGTAACATAATCACAAGTTCAGTTTTACTTCCTGCTTGGCGTTTTTGCTTAAACAAGTTACCCACACCCGGAAGATCACCTAAACCTGGCGTTTTAGCACGTAGATCACTATCAGTAGACTTCATCAAACCGCCGATCACGATCACCTGGCCACTCTCTGCACGGACAATACTGTCCGACTCGCGAATAGAGCTTAGAGCCAATGGGATATTGAAATCATCAGTACCCACGCTGATCTGTTTCTGCTGATCTACCACTTCCGAAACAGTTGGGTGAATATGTAAAACTATATCGCCACTGGCACTGATCTGCGGGGTTACATCCAACGCAATACCAGAGAAGAAAGGCGTCAGTTCAATACTCGGAGACGATGTTGTACTCGTACCTGTCGTAGTCGTATTTTCAACTTCAGTCACAAAGAATTCATCAGTACCGACTTTGATCACAGCTTTCTGATTGTTGACGGTTGATACACGTGGGCTCGACAGCACCTGTACATCACCTTGACTACCCAATAACTCAATTACAGCAGTGAAATCACCAATACTCAGATCAGCTTTGAAGATACCGCCGATTCCATCATCATTATTCAATCCAACTGAAGACTGGCTAAACAGGGCAGTATTACCTTGCCCCGGTTTACCTAAAACGGACCAGTTAACACCCGCTTGGAAACCATTATTCAACGTTACTTCTAATATTTTCGCTTCAATTACTACCTGACGATGCAAAATCA
The DNA here is from genome assembly GCF_047778115.1 of Neptuniibacter sp. QD48_55. Classification (GTDB taxonomy): domain Bacteria; phylum Pseudomonadota; class Gammaproteobacteria; order Pseudomonadales; family Balneatricaceae; genus Neptuniibacter. The sequence goes on from NZ_CP180555.1 coordinate 3,429,455, forward strand.
ATTCAGCCTGAGCTAGATATTCGCGCACAGTAGAAAGTTCGCTTGGAAGAGCACGGACTACCACAACGCCTGTCTGCGGAGTTACCACGACCTTGCGACCTTCACCGGCAACAATAGTCTCTAGCGTACTTTTTAGATTACCCCAGAAATTAGTCGATGTTTTGGTACTAATGCGAGTACCAATCACTTCCTCGGTACTAGAGTTTTCACCTGAAGTGCTCACAGAACCAGCACTTACTTGAGTATCAGATGTGCCATCACGCTGAATGTCTAAATAGTTAATCTGGAACAATTCAGTTTGTAGAGAAGCAGGCAACACTTGATAAAGATTACCTGTGCGTTCGAATTCATAACCGTAGACACGCTGAACAGCTTGCATAACTTCAGCAACACTTACATTTTTCAATTCAAGCGAGATGCTACCGCCAACCGCTTCATGAACGATCATGTTATAAGGCGTACCTTGTACCAGCCCCATGAAAAAATCTTTTGCTGGTAAAGCCTCAGCTGTAATATCAAAACGCTCTTCGTTAGAAGCCTGACTATTTTGTAGGTTAAGTGGCGGTAAAAGCGCTGGAACAAGAGATGGTGGCGGAGGTGCAGCAGTAACCGCTTTTTTATTCTCTTCAATTGCTTCTTCAATCGCGGATTCACCCACCTGTTTAGTGGTCGTGCCTGCAACAGGCGGAAGCGTTTGGCAGCCGCTTAAGACAAGAACACTGCCCATCGCAAGAGCATTGAAAATACGTTTCATCATTATTTCTAGCCTATTTCCCACTCTTAACTTTGCTGAAGCCTTTTCGTTCAGCTAAAGAGATCATCTGATATTCACTTCCAGTGTTCAACTTAACTCCTGTACGGTTGATTTCGACAACTTCGGCACCATCAACCAGATCACCCTTCTGCACACGTTGACCATTAATAATCGCAGAGGGAGTTCGTTTTCCAACAATCAAAGAACTAAGCACATATCCTTGCTCAGGTTTTTTGATGTCACCGATCGCCACATGAGAAGCCAACGGCTTTGTTGGATCGGCAGGTAAACGCTCGGCATAACTCGGACTACTACCAAGCAGTGTAATTAATAAAATGACTAATTTAGGCACCTAACCACCCCGCTTCAGAGCTTAAGGTATGAACTTTGATCTTCACTTTTGCAGTAGGATACTCGTCAACTTTGTATTCCAATGTATCCCAAAAGAACACACCATCTAGCTGTTCCATTTTCTGCAAATAGTCATATAAACCCTGATAAGTGCCTTCCAGCTCTAATTCAAATGGATGAATAAAGATTACAGCTTGCGGACCCACAGGCTTGGTATCTTTGTCAGCATCAACTGGCGTTTCATTTAACTGTTTAGCTACAACAGGTAGGCTTTTGGCACTCACAAGCGCAATACCTTGTTCATTGGCTAATACTGATCTTAACAAAGTCAGCATCTGATCAGGCGAAACAAGGTTGGTAGCAGCACGCTTAATATCCTGATTAGCCTCAGATAACTGAGTACGCAAACGTTTTAGCTCAGCTCTTGCCTCGACGTTAGGATCTTTCGGTTCCTGACTCTTTAGCAGCTGTAAAACTCGATCTTGAGCATCGATGCTGGTTTGCATAGCTTCGATTTTACTTGGCACCTTTTGTAATACGATCATTGCAGGCTCGATTAAGAACACAAAGATCAATGCTAAAGGGGCTACTAAGCCAACTATAAGCAACATGATACGTTCACGTGCCGTTAGCTCATTCCATTTACTGTCCCACTCCTGCCAGTGTTTATTCATAACTGCGCAACTCCGCTAAAGCATCAAAGCGCACACCACTACCTTCAGCGTTTACAGTTAGCGTATTAACATTCATACCTTGGAATTCTTCAGTACTAGCAATCGATTCAATCATGGAAGCAACTGACGGGCCATCGACAGCACCACCACCCAAAGTAAAACTACGGTTATTATTATCAAGTACGAACTGACTTAACCAACTTTCCGTTAATGAAGCATCAGCCAGGGCATAGAGATAAGACGAGAAATTAACACTCTGAGCTGGTTGCACTTTATGCAATAAACTTTGTAACGCTTTCCGTGCAGCAATCTCATCTTTTAAACGTTGCTGTTCAGCCAAAATTTCTGGCTGTACTTGAAGATTACTAAAGCGCGCTTGCTCTGTAGCGACTGCTTCGTCGATCTTAACTTTGTCCTGTTGCAGTTTAGCGAACGTGCTTTCCTGTTCAGATGCATACCAGTTCAAACCGAGTCCACATAACAGAACAACCGCAATGACTGCTAAAGCAACTGTGACGCTACCTTGCAGGCTTAAGAGCTCAAATTTCTTTTTTGATTTGTGAGGGTTATAGAGGTTAATTCGTTGTTTCACTTAACCACCTCAGTTATAGCAAATTCAGTGCGTAACGCCGCAGCAATAGCGACAGTAGCCTGATTTTGGAGAGACTCAGTAAGGTCTATCTCGGATGAAATAAGGTTATTGAGATCTAATGAGTGAATATCAAGCGCTAGGCTATATCGTAATTCGTTCATTAGCGGCGATTCATCCGCTTGCATGGGCATCACAAGTAAGCGCACACAAGGTGGTTTACCTACTTGGCTTTCGTAATAATCAAGAGAACGCTGAAGCTCCAGCACAGCAGCTGAAGCGTTTTCAGGGGCTGGCGTATGGCTGTAGCTAAGATTACGAGTGAAATATAAAGCGCTATCAGAGAGAAGGTTAATCGAACTGCCCTCTTCACCGATATTGAATACAGCTAAACCAGATTCACTATCAGCAAGATCTTCCGTTAAGTTAAGCAAAGCCAACTCAGGCACATCGACTGCAGTTATATCCAAACCTATTTCACTGCACCAATCAACCCATAGATCTACCTTGGCCTGTTCGGCAGCTATTGCATAAACCATACGGCTGCGGCTTCGATAGGCGTCTTCTGGTAGGTCAATATAGTCAATTACGGCTTGTTCGACATCGAAGGTAATCAAATCTTTGAGTCGCCAACGTAAAGCTTCAGTAAGCTCTTCGTCTGGCACTTCAGGGCGCTCTACAAGATGGATCTGATAGCTAGATTCCGGTAAAACTAATGAAGTTTTCGTACCCAGAAGGTTATTTGCTTCTATCAAATCTCTGAAACGTTTGGGCTCAACTAAAGGGTTAGTCGATGCGCTGTATTCACAGCAGACGAGTTCTGGCTGAGTATTACCATCTCGAACATGCGCAAAAGAAACGCCTCCCTTATTGATAACGAGGGAAGTTAAACCGTTTACCGCAGACTTTTTCTTAAGAAATGAAAGCAAGCGTTAACTCCTGCACTATTCGCTTAATTCTCTTACAACAAATCTACCGAGCTTAAACGGTCGTTTCAATCGAAAAACCCAAGATTAATGATTAAGTAAACATTCAGTAACCGTGTCGGCCATATAAGGAATAACTTAACAGAATCTATATGAATAAGCTGCCCTACAGCATTGTTTTATCAGATATAAGAGAGAAAAAAGTTATCTTATAACACCACAGCTTATTGATCGCTCATTCATCAACAGAACCAAAGCCATAAAGAAGAAGCTCCGCCTAGCTGCTAATGTAAGAACTGCTAGACGGAATAAGATCAACCTACAATACAAACACCATGGTCAACGTAATGGATTTGACCCGTTACCCCCTCAGAGAGCGGCGACATAAAGTAAAGGCAAGAGTTACCCACTTCTTCGATTGTCGGTAATTTACCGTCACAAGCCATCTCTTCATTGTGCTGTAGCATAGCATCAAAGTCTTTGATTCCTCCGGCAGCGCGCGTCGCTATAGTTCCTGGTGAAATAGAGTTAACACGAATCCCCTGAGGACCAAGGTCACGTGCTAAATAACGAGTTGCAGCCTCTAGGGCCGCTTTAGCACAACCCATAATATTGTAGTCACCTGTAGCCAAGGCACTACCGAGGTAAGAGAAGTTAATTAGCGAACCACCATTTTTCATAAGCCCTTTGGCACGCGCTGCCATATCAATAAATGAATAGCATGAAATGTCCATAGCCTGTAAGAAGCCGGTACGTGAACATTCAGAAATAGGGGCATGCAGATCCTCCAACGGACAGAAAGCTAAAGAGTGAATCACACCGTCTAACTCACCCCATTTCGACCAAATCTCAGAGAACAAAGCATCCATCTGTTCAGGTACGGAAACATCTAGTGGCATAAAAATATCCGCCTCAAGCTCCTCTGCTAAAGGGCGCACAAAGCGCTCAGCTTTATCATTAAGATAAGTAATGGCCAACTCCGCACCCTGGGCTTTCAAAACCTTCGCGCAGCCATAAGCGATACTTTTATCATTAGCGATACCAACAACAAGTACTTTTTTCCCAGCCATTAACAAGTTAGACATTCCATAAACCCTTATAAATAATCGATACTGATTCCTATTTTACGCATACGCACAATACAAATATATGACGGTACCGGTAAAGGGGTCGGTAAGAAATAAGATGTTGATCTGAGGCAATGAAGGACAGCGAAGGACAGCGTTCGGTTTAGTATTAGGTTTAATTAAGACAACTCATACTAACTTGTTTATCTGTTTTTATCCGTTTTATCCGCTCCAAGCAGCGCCTATCTGCCCTTAACCGTTTTTTATAGCCCACAACGAAAAAACCCCGATCACAGCGTGACCGGGGTTTTCTCTTAATTAAATGCTTGGCGATGACCTACTCTCACATGGGGAAGCCCCACACTACCATCGGCGATGTTGCGTTTCACGTCTGAGTTCGGGATGGATTCAGGTGGTTCCACAACTCTATGGTCGCCAAGCAAAACTGTTACAACTTAGATCTGATTCTTCTTTTATTTGATCTAGATAGTTTATCGACTGTAGTTTAACTACGCGCTAATTCGTTACTCTCTATCGTCTTACGTATCTTACAAGTCACTTGCCAAACGCCTTGGGCGTTATATGGTCAAGCCTCACGGGCAATTAGTATTGGTTAGCTCAACGCCTCACAGCGCTTCCACACCCAACCTATCAACGTCGTAGTCTTCAACGGCCCTTTAGGGGAATCAAGTTCCCAGTGAGATCTCATCTTGAAGGAGGCTTCCCGCTTAGATGCTTTCAGCGGTTATCCCGTCCGAACGTAGCTACCCGGCAATGCAATTGGCATCACAACCGGTACACCAGAGGTTCGTTCACTCCGGTCCTCTCGTACTAGGAGCAACTCTTCTCAAATCTCAAACGCCCACGGCAGATAGGGACCGAACTGTCTCACGACGTTCTAAACCCAGCTCGCGTACCACTTTAAATGGCGAACAGCCATACCCTTGGGACCGGCTTCAGCCCCAGGATGTGATGAGCCGACATCGAGGTGCCAAACACCGCCGTCGATGTGAACTCTTGGGCGGTATCAGCCTGTTATCCCCGGAGTACCTTTTATCCGTTGAGCGATGGCCCTTCCATACAGAACCACCGGATCACTAGAACCTACTTTCGTACCTGCTCGACGTGTCTGTCTCGCAGTCAAGCACCCTTCTACTCTTGCGCTCATTGCATGATTTCCGACCATGCTGAGGGTACCTTCGTGCTCCTCCGTTACTCTTTGGGAGGAGACCGCCCCAGTCAAACTACCCACCACACAATGTCCCCGATCCCGCTTAGGGAACTGGGTTAGAACCTCAACATTACCAGGCTGGTATTTCAAAGGTGGCTCCACCCTATCTGGCGACAGGGTTTCAAAGCCTCCCAGCTATTCTACACAAGTAATGTCAAAGTCCACTGTGAAGCTGTAGTAAAGGTTCACGGGGTCTTTCCGTCTAGCCGCGGGTAAACTGCATCTTAACAGCTATTTCAATTTCACTGAGTCTCGGGTGGAGACAGTGTGGCCATCGTTACGCCATTCGTGCAGGTCGGAACTTACCCGACAAGGAATTTCGCTACCTTAGGACCGTTATAGTTACGGCCGCCGTTTACCGGGGCTTCGATCAAGAGCTTCGCACAAGTGCTAACCCCATCAATTAACCTTCCGGCACCGGGCAGGCGTCACACCCTATACGTCCTCTTTCGAGTTTGCAGAGTGCTATGTTTTTAATAAACAGTCGCAGCCACCTGGTATCTTCGACCGGCCTCAGCTTAGGGAGCAAGTCCCATCACCAAAACCGGCGCACCTTCTCCCGAAGTTACGGTGCCATTTTGCCTAGTTCCTTCACCCGAGTTTTCTCATACGCCTTAGTATTCTCTACCTGACCACCTGTGTCGGTTTAGGGTACGGTTAGTCATAACCTGAAGCTTAGAGGATTTTCCTGGAAGCATGGCATCAACTACTTCAGTCCATAAAGGACCTCGTCATCGGTTCTCGGTCTTAAGGACCCGGATTTGCCTAAGTCCTCAACCTACTACCTTAAACGCGGACAACCAACGCCGCGCTAGCCTAGCCTTCTCCGTCCCCCCATCGCAGTTATGAGCAGTACAGGAATATTAACCTGTTTCCCATCGGATACGCTCTTCAGCCTCTCCTTAGGGGCCGACTCACCCTACCTCGAATAGCGTTGGATAGGAACCCTTGGTCTTCCGGCGGGGAGGGTTTTCACCTCCCTTATCGTTACTCATGTCAGCATTCGCACTTCTGATACCTCCACGGTGCCTTACAGCTTCCGCTTCAACAGCTTACAGAACGCTCCTCTACCATGCACAAAGTGCATCCGTAGCTTCGGTGTTATGCTTAGCCCCGTTATATCTTCCGCGCGGGCCGACTCGACTAGTGAGCTATTACGCTTTCTTTAAAGGGTGGCTGCTTCTAAGCCAACCTCCTAGCTGTCTAAGCCTTCCCACATCGTTTCCCACTTAGCATAAACTTTGGGACCTTAGCTGACGGTCTGGGTTGTTTCCCTTTCCACGACGGACGTTAGCACCCGCCGTGTGTCTCCCGTGATTGAACTCATGGGTATTCGGAGTTTGCATCGGGTTGGTAAGTCGGGATGACCCCCTAGCCGAAACAGTGCTCTACCCCCCATGGTTAGACACGAGGCACTACCTAAATAGTTTTCGAGGAGAACCAGCTATCTCCGAGTTTGATTAGCCTTTCACTCCTATCCACAAGTCATCCGCTGGCTTTTCAACGACAGTCGGTTCGGTCCTCCAATGCGTGTTACCGCATCTTCAACCTGCCCATGGATAGATCACTCGGTTTCGGGTCTACTCCTAGCGACTGGACGCCCTATTAAGACTCGGTTTCCCTACGGCTCCGCAAATGCTTAACCTTGCCACTAAAAGTAAGTCGCTGACCCATTATACAAAAGGTACGCAGTCACCGTCCGAAAACGGCTCCCACTGCTTGTACGTACACGGTTTCAGGGTCTATTTCACTCCCCTCACAGGGGTTCTTTTCGCCTTTCCCTCACGGTACTGGTTCACTATCGGTCAGTCAGGAGTATTTAGCCTTGGAGGATGGTCCCCCCATATTCAGACAGCGTTTCACGTGTGCCGTCCTACTCGATTTCACTTTAAAAGACCTTTCACATACGGGGCTATCACCCACTATGGCCACACTTTCCAGAGTGTTCTGTTAAATCTAATAAAGCTTAAGGGCTGGTCCCCGTTCGCTCGCCGCTACTTAGGGAATCTCGGTTGATTTCTTTTCCTCTGGGTACTTAGATGTTTCAGTTCCCCAGGTTCGCCTCTAATAACCTATGTATTCAGTTAAAAGATACCTATAAATAGGTGGGTTTCCCCATTCGGAAATGTCCGGATCAAAGGTTGTTTACCACCTCCCCGAACCTTATCGCAGGTTACAACGTCCTTCATCGCCTCTGACTGCCAAGGCATCCACCGTGCACGCTTAGTCACTTGACCATATAACCCGAAGGCGTCTGGAATCACAGTAACTTGTATTGCTAGTAACGATAGATTTCGCCGAATTGGCGCATGCAGTAAAACTACATGTCTTAAATCTAAATCAAATGAATCAAATCCAAATTGTTAAAGAGCGTTTAAAGCAAAAAAGCTTTAAAAGATAATGTCTTAAACGACAATATGTTTTAAAACTCTTCCTTCTCATCCAAAGGATGATGGTGGAGCTATGCGGGATCGAACCGCAGACCTCCTGCGTGCAAAGCAGGCGCTCTCCCAGCTGAGCTATAGCCCCAAAGAAAACAGTAAGGCTATTATTGGTAGGCCTGAGTGGACTTGAACCACCGACCTCACCCTTATCAGGGGTGCGCTCTAACCAGCTGAGCTACAAGCCTACACCGTTGCTCTTAACTTCTCTGATCAGATAATTCGTGTGAACGCTTGCCGAGAATCGGCTTTCGTTTAAGGAGGTGATCCAGCCCCAGGTTCCCCTAGGGCTACCTTGTTACGACTTCACCCCAGTCATGAACCACACCGTGGTAACCGCCCTCCCGAAGGTTAAGCTAGCTACTTCTGGTGCAATCCACTCCCATGGTGTGACGGGCGGTGTGTACAAGGCCCGGGAACGTATTCACCGCGACATTCTGATTCGCGATTACTAGCGATTCCGACTTCATGGAGTCGAGTTGCAGACTCCAATCCGGACTACGACCGGTTTTCTGAGATTAGCTTACCCTCGCAGGTTCGCGGCCCTCTGTACCGGCCATTGTAGCACGTGTGTAGCCCAACTCGTAAGGGCCATGATGACTTGACGTCGTCCCCACCTTCCTCCGGTTTGTCACCGGCAGTCTCCTTAGAGTTCCCACCCGAAGTGCTGGCAAATAAGGACAAGGGTTGCGCTCGTTACGGGACTTAACCCAACATTTCACAACACGAGCTGACGACAGCCATGCAGCACCTGTCTCAGAGTTCCCGAAGGCACGAAACTATCTCTAGTAACTTCTCTGGATGTCAAGAGTTGGTAAGGTTCTTCGCGTTGCGTCGAATTAAACCACATGCTCCACCGCTTGTGCGGGCCCCCGTCAATTCATTTGAGTTTTAACCTTGCGGCCGTACTCCCCAGGCGGTCTACTTATCGCGTTAGCTGCGCCACTAAAAGATCAAGTCTCCCAACGGCTAGTAGACATCGTTTACGGCGTGGACTACCAGGGTATCTAATCCTGTTTGCTCCCCACGCTTTCGCACCTCAGTGTCAGTATCGGTCCAGGTAGTCGCCTTCGCCACTGGTGTTCCTTCCTATATCTACGCATTTCACCGCTACACAGGAAATTCCACTACCCTCTACCGTACTCTAGATTGGCAGTATCAGGTGCAGTTCCAAGGTTGAGCCCTGGGCTTTCACATCTGACTGACCAATCCACCTACGCGCGCTTTACGCCCAGTAATTCCGATTAACGCTCGCACCCTCCGTATTACCGCGGCTGCTGGCACGGAGTTAGCCGGTGCTTCTTCTGCAGTTAACGTCACAGCTAGCAGGTATTAACTACTAACCTTTCCTCACTGCTGAAAGTGCTTTACAACCCTAGGGCCTTCTTCACACACGCGGCATGGCTGCATCAGGCTTGCGCCCATTGTGCAATATTCCCCACTGCTGCCTCCCGTAGGAGTCTGGACCGTGTCTCAGTTCCAGTGTGGCTGATCATCCTCTCAGACCAGCTAGAGATCGTCGCCTTGGTGAGCCATTACCTCACCAACTAGCTAATCTCACGCAGGCTCATCCAATAGTGCAAGGTCCGAAGATCCCCTGCTTTCCCCCGTAGGGCGTATGCGGTATTAGACCAAATTTCTCTGGCTTATCCCCCGCTACTGGGTAGATTCCTACGCGTTACTCACCCGTCCGCCACTCGTCATCAACTAGCAAGCTAGTCATGTTACCGTTCGACTTGCATGTGTTAGGCCTGCCGCCAGCGTTCAATCTGAGCCATGATCAAACTCTTCAGTTTAAATCATTTGTGTTACCAGGAATGTGGTAACGGGCTCTAGTACTAAACAACCGGATAACATTCTTAAGAACGTTAAACCTTTGTAAATCGCTTTAAATGAATTCACTTGGTTGCTTGTCTAGAAAAAGTTTGCTTCTTCTCAACAAGCGCCCACACGAATTATCTGATCAAATTGTTAAAGAGCGTTGCTTTTTGACTCTCCGCTGACTCAGCGTTTCGTCTCAAGCGAGGCGCATATTCTACTGTGCGCTCATTCAAAGTCAACCGTTTATTTTGCAATTTTGTAAAATTTTTTACTCAGCAACCGGACTTTGAATCCTGCCCCGTAAGCAATCTAAAAAACCAATGTTTTCAATCACTTACTAAGCACCTCGCTTAGCTCAATCAGCCCCGTTTTGGCGGCCTACCTAAGCAAGGACGGCGAATTCTACAGACATCTAAAAAAGGGTCAACACCCAATCTTAAAAAAAGTGAAAAAAGACGATAAAAGTGAATAAATATTCAATTTTGTTTATTAGTTATACTGTACTGGTTATTTACTGCTCTACGAACATAAAAAAGCGGTGTTTATCTTTCAATAAACACCGTTTTTATAATTAGCTATATAGCTCTCAACTACTACTGACTATTCTCTTCTTGCTCTTCTTCTGCAGCAGCAAACTCATCAGCCAGTTCTTCATCATCAGTATTCTTTCTTACAAAGATCACACCTAAGATGATGCCCGTTTCAAATAGTAGCCACATTGGTACAGCTAACAAGCTTTGTGAAATCACATCCGGCGGCGTTAACAACATCCCTAAGACGAAACAGCCAACTATCACATATGCTCGCTTTTGTCTTAGACCAGAAACAGTTGCCGCTCCTGACCAGATTAATAACAGAGTAGCAATCGGTATTTCAAAAACAATACCAAATGCAAAGAACAGCTTTAGTACGAAATTCAGATAGCTGCTGATATCCGTCATTACCGCTACATTCTCTGGGCCAACACTGGTAAAAAAGCCAAAGATAAGTGGGAAGACCACAAAGTAGGCAAATGCGATACCGGCATAAAATAGAAAGATACTCGATATTAACAATGGTATCGCAAAGCGTTTTTCGTGCTTATATAAGCCTGGCGCGATAAAACCCCATATTTGGTGCAATACAAATGGCATCGCTAGAAAGATTGCAGCAACAAGTGTTAGCTTAAAAGGCGCAAAGAATGGAGAAGTAACATCGGTCGCGATCATGCTTGTGCCAGATGGCAACAACGCAGTTAATGGCGATGATAGATAGGTATATAGATCATTGGCAAAATAAAATAAGCCAAGAAAGAAACCTAAAATGATAAGTAAGATAAACATTAGCCTCTGGCGCAATTCAACCAGATGGCTAATTAATGGTTGTTCCTGATCGTGTTCAGGCTGCGGCTTGCTCATGCTTTTCCTGTACTGCTATTGTCATCAGCCTTGCTAGGCTCATTCGCAGATTGAGGCTTTTCTTCTGTTGCTTCAGGCGGAACAATCTTAGAGCTAACTGGAACTTCTTCTTTCAATGCATCGTTGAACGGCTGACGCATTTCATTAAGTTCTTTTTCTAACTCGTGTTTCTGAATAGCCGTCGTACGTTTTAACTCTTCTACTCTTAGCTCTTCGCTAATTTCCGTCTGTATAGATGAGACAGTACGCTTTATACGCCCCATCCACATTCCGACAGTCCTTACAGCAGTAGGCAATTTATCTGGTCCAAGAACAACCAATGCAACCACTGCAACAATGAGCAGCTCGGCAAAACCGATATCAAACATAGTTAAAGCCTGTTATTTGTCAGACTTCTGTTCAGCTTTTACGTCGTCAGCTTTTTTAGCCTCAGTAAAATCAGCGTCTTCCTGTTTGATCTGTTTGTTTTCAGCTTCTTCTTTGGCTTTTTCTTCTTCTGTCATGGCTTTTTTGAAGCCTTTAACAGCACCACCTAGATCGCTGCCGATGTTTTTGAATTTTTTAGTACCAAAAATCAGAATAATAATGGCCAAAATAATCAATAGCTGCCAAATACTGATACCACCTAAACCCATTTTTACTCTCCGCTATCACATAGCAGCTCTTTTAACTGCCATCATAGAAATCTGTTGGAATGATCCACTTTACACGTTTTGATAACGCCTTAGGATCTGTATTTATTTTTTGGTGCGAGACGCTTTTTCTTCTAGGCCGGATAGATCGAATCTACGTGCCAATTCATCTAAGACTGCCTGCGGTTCTTCACCTAGGTGCGACAATGCAACTAAGCTGTGAAACCAAAGATCGGCTGTTTCATAAATGACATCTTTATTGTCACCGCTGGTCTGTGCGTCTTTAGCAGCCAGAATTGTTTCTGTTGCTTCCTCACCGACCTTCTCTAAGATCTTATTCAAGCCCTTAGCGTGTAAGCTAGATACATATGAACTATCTGGGGCTGCTGATTTACGCTGTTCCAGAACTTCACCCAGCTGAGTTAATACGTCACTCATTTATTCACTCACTTTCAATTAAGACTAACTTACGTGCGGAAGCATACCCGATCAATATTGCTTCCACCATCCCCTCCTAAAGGAGGATCATGAACGTTTCAACAATAGTACTATGCCAACACCTGCCAAAATCCAACTACTGGCAGGTAACTCACATAGCCATTCCATCACATCTGGGTTAGCAACAGCTATTGCACCCGCAATTAGCATGAGCCCTAGATTACGTCTTCTTGAAGCTTTGCTTTCTAGTGCATCTTTCGCTTGTTGATAAGCTCTAATATCACGTTGCCGTGCGCTATCCAAATTCCGGATCTGGTTTAGGGAATCAAAAATCAGTTGCGGCATATGCGGCATTTTCTCAAGCCAATCAGGTGCTTGCTGCTTGATAGAACGATAAACACCTTTTGGTCCCATTCGTTCTTTCATCCAGTTTTCTAAAAACGGCTTACCTGTTTCCCACAAATCTAGATCAGGATATAGCTGTCGACCTAAGCCTTCGATATTCAATAGCGTCTTCTGCAGCAAAACCAACTGAGGCTGAACTTCCATATTGAAACGACGCGCCGTTTGGAACAAACCTAAAAGCACCTGCCCAAAGGAGATATCTTTTAACGGTTTTTCAAAGATCGGCTCACACACACTTCGGATAGCCGTCTCAAATGCATCGACATTGGTATCCGCCGGAACCCAACCAGAATCAACGTGCAGTTGCGCCACCATACGGTAGTCTCGCTTGAAGAAAGCAAGGAAGTTGCGTGCGAGGTAACTTTGATCCTCAGGGGTAAGTGAGCCAATGATCCCAAAATCTACCGCTATATATTGCGGTGAACTTGGATTATTACGAGAAACAAAGATATTACCCGGGTGCATATCCGCATGGAAAAAACTGTCGCGAAATACCTGTGTAAAGAAGATCTCTACACCACGTTCAGCCAGCGCTTTCATATCGGTATTCTGCTCATTCAACTGATCAACTTCAGCAACAGGAATACCGTGAATACGCTCCATTACGAGTACATTAGAACGAGTGTAATCCCAGTAAATTTCCGGGATATAAAGAATATCGCTGTTTTCAAAGTTACGTCTTAGCTGCGAGCCATTGGCGGCTTCTTTGCGAAGATCTAGCTCATCGAAGATTGTCTGCTCATATTCAGCAACGACCTCTACAGGGCGTAGGCGACGTCCCTCTTCCCAAACCACATGAACCAGACGAGCCAAGCTGAATAGCAGATCCACATCCTTACGAATGGTTTTACCAATACCTGGACGGATAACTTTCACAACCACTTCACTACCATCAAGCATGGTCGCTTTATGAACCTGAGCAACCGAAGCAGACGCCATTGGCTCCACCTCAAACTCAGCAAATAGCTCAGAGACTGGTTTTTCTAGGGCTTTTTCAATCAACCCTTGTGCTTGGGGACCAGAGAACGGTGGTACACGATCCTGCAATTTTTTTAGTTCCTCTGCCAGATCATCCGGTAAAAGATCTCGGCGGGTGGAGAGCATTTGGCCAAACTTAACAAAAACGGGGCCCAAAGCTTCTAATGCCAAGCGAACACGTACCGCTTGAGGCTGCTTTGCTGGAATAAATAAACGCCAAGGCAGTACCCAAAACAGGCATCGAACATACCAAGGAAGGGCTAAACCCAAAAATAGAGTATCCAATCGATACCGAGCAAAAACCTGAACAATCTTCAGAATTCGCGATAGACGTTTCACAGCAGGGAAACCTTGTTGCTAAAAATTAATATATAAGTTGTGACTTTACTTAGTTCTGACTAAGTTACGGCCATCTTCTTTGGCTTGATATAATGCTTCATCAGCACGGGTAAAGACATCATCAAGGGAATCACCCTCTTTGATTTCTGTTACGCCGAACGACATTGTAATCCCCACGGGCTTACCATGGAAATTAAATGGACTGCTGGCTAAAGATTCTCGCAATTTTTCCATCGCCTGCGAGGCCTCTTCTGCACCAGTAGAAGGAAGGATAATAATAAACTCTTCACCGCCATAACGACCAACAAAGTCCGTTACACGGATATTTTTAGTGATAACTTTGGCCACCAAACGCAGCACTTTATCACCCGCTAAATGACCGTAGGTGTCGTTGATTTTCTTAAAGTAATCAAGATCACCGACAACAACAGAAAATGACGTACGGTAACGCGACCAACGCTCATATTCCTGATCGATATGCTCATCGTAGGCAGCGCGGTTTGGTAAGCCTGTAAGAGGGTCTGTACGTGCACGTAAGCGCTCCTCTTCCATATGCGCTTTAACCTTACGTGTTTCCTGCTCCATCAATTCAACTTTATCGATCAGGTCTTCATAACGACCTTGCAATCGCTGTTCGCGCTCTTCCTCTTTCTTTTTGAAGCTATCCATAGCACGAACTAGACCTGAAAGTTGCAGTGAAACCGCCTTTTTCAGGTCTGTAATATCATTGGTATTCTTTACCGTGTGGTGCAATTTTTTAACGTCACGTCGAACCTGAATATCAAGATCACGCTGGTTCTGACCGATCTCTTGCTGCTCTTGGCGGCTATCAACTACAAAGGTTTGGACCTCAGTTAGGCGTGTGCTGAGTTCCAATAGGTAGTTCTCAAAATCTTCACTGGTATTGCTGGTTGATTTGATAACCAGCTGCACAACTTGATGAACGATTTCCGGTAGATGCGGTAACTCAAAGCCATCTTCGATGCGTTTCACCAACTTACGCGCATTGGGGTTTTCCTCTTTGGGCACGTACAAGCCGCTAATCAGCTCTAAAAGCTCAGCGCCAATACGTTTTAAGAGTAATTTAACTTCATCGCCCAGCGCATCTGTTGAAGCAGTCGTGTCTAGAGAGAAGTCATTGTCACTGATCTCTGCACTATCTTCTGTTCCCGTTTCGATATGGCTTTGTAGCTCAATCAGATCAGCTAGAACAGCAGGCAGCTCGTAACCTTTCTCTTCGACTTCGTTACTGCGACGCTCTAGGGAATCTAGTAGGTTTTGTGATCCGCTATTTTGCACTTGAGTGCGTAGCATACGAATCCACTTTAGAAGTGCTGCAACGGTTTGCTTGGCAGTTTTACCGCGAAGGTCTTCACGATGTTGAACTTGTTTTTCAATACGGCGACTGATTTTTTGTAAAAAGCCGAGATGCTCTGTGCACTGCTCATGAAGTAGTGGTTTCAATGCTGCGAGTTCAGCATCAAATTGTGGATTATCACCTTCTAAACCGATAGACATATAACCGGCTAACTGGCGCAACTGCTGTTCAGTATCAACACTTTTACGCTCAAACTGCTCAAATTCTAGAGTCAGCTCTCGGTATTTTTTCTTCCAGTCTACCTGTTCTTCTGCCACACCAGTTCCTCGGAGTACACAACATCAACATCAGTCAGACTTCATGTTAGTCGAACTCTGTTCTTCGCACTAGGTCTGATATCAATCAGATATAAAAAAACGCCCTCTAGAGGACGTTTTTCTTTGCATATTTTATTTACTTCGCAGCGGAGCGCTCTTTCTCAACAAGGAAATCAACGACTTCAAGCATCTTCTTATGGCCACCCGCCATACCTGCTGTAACATGATATTTACCATTCACAACCATCGCAGGCACACCTTTGATACCGTAGTTTTCTAGCTGCTTACGGCCTTGGCGGATCTTAGTTTCTACCGCAAAGGAGTTGAATAAGCTTTGGAATTTACCTGAATCAACGCCTAGGTTGCCGTAATAATCAGCAAAATCGTCTTTATCTATAAAACGACGACGCTCTACATGAATCGCGTGAAAAGTCGCTTCGTGAGTTTTATCCAGCGTTTTCATAAATTCAGACGCATAAAACGCACGCGCCATTTGTTCCCAACGAGGATTCCACGCAACTGGGGTACGAACAAATTTCACGTCTTCACTTTTGTTCTTTTCCCAATGCTTAATCAATGGCTCAAAGTTATTACAGTGAGGGCATGGGTATCCGAACATTTCGATAACTTCAATTTTGCTCTTATCCTGCATAGTGCTTGCTACAGGAACTTTGGCGTAGTGAACACCTTCTTTAAACTCTTCAGCCTGTGCCATAAACGGCAAAAGCAACGCCACTAACATCAACCCAAACTTTTTCATTATTCTTTGCTCCGAAAACAATAGGACCGGGTGGTAGACAATAAAATAAAACCTAAGTTCCTACCACGTACAAAAAAGGCAGCCTAAGCTGCCTTTATTGAATCCAAGCTGAACTTACTTGCCCAGACCTTGAATGTAGCTAGAAACCGCTTTGATTTCGTCATCGCTAAGCTTCGCCGCAATATCCTGCATCATCTGCTGTGGATCGTTGTTACGTGCACCTTTAGCAAAATCTTTTAGCTGCTTTTCAGTGTATGCAGCGTGCTGGCCGCCGATACCTGGGAAGCCTGCTTGGCTGTTACCTTCACCTGTTGGTGCGTGACAAGCTGTACAAGCAGCAACGCCTTTATCTGCGATACCTGCGCGGTAGATTTTCTGACCCTGTTCAACAAGATCTTTAGCAGCGTGGCCTACAGTACCAGTCTGCTTAGCAAAGTAAGCAGAGATATCAGCAATGTCCTGGTCGCTGTAAGAGTTTAGAAGACCAGTCATTTCTACAACTGTACGCTTACCAGATTTGATATCTTGAAGCTGTTTGATCAGATATTTTTCGTTCTGACCTGCTAGCTTAGGGAAGTTTGCGATTGCACTGTTACCGTCAGCACCGTGACAAGCAGCACACATTGCAGTCATTCCTTTACCTTTAGCAGCATCACCCGCTGCGTGAGCTACACCAGTGATACCAACGGTCACCAGCAAGCTAATCAGTAGTTTATTCATCGATGAACCCAGACTCTTGCTATTAAAATTAGACGGCCATAGGCGTAATGATGAGTCATTAAGCGTTGACCGATGTTATCCTCACTTCCCTGCAGACTAGAGCTTAGGCCTGTTCGCAGGTAAAATTGGCGCAATTATAAACCAATATCCACACAAACTGGAACGGCAATCTCTGTTCCTTTAGTAGCGATTTCTTAAAAAGCGACTTAAAAATATGTCTTCAGATCAAAAAACCGTTCACTACAACACCGCAAAATTTAATAAGAGTGCGGCAAAATTACACCAGTGTCCGGCGGATATAGGCGCAGAAGTCGCTTTCGCAGGCCGCTCAAATGCAGGTAAATCCAGTGCGATCAATACGCTGACCAATAACAACAAATTGGCACGTACATCGAAAACGCCAGGCCGTACCCAATTGATTAACTTCTTCGATCTAAATATCGAAGGCGTGCGTATTGTCGATTTGCCAGGTTATGGCTACGCCAAAGTACCTGTCGCAATGAAACAGCATTGGCAGCAGCACTTGGAAGAGTACCTACAAAAGCGCCAGTGCTTACAAGGCGTTGTGCTGGTAATGGATATTCGTCATCCAATGAAAGAGTTCGATCAGATGATGGTTGATTGGTGCCTCAGTACTGAGATGCCGCTACATGTACTGTTAACCAAATCCGACAAGCTGAAAAAAGGCCCAGCTCAGTCGACTATGTTGAAGATTCGCAAGGAACTAACTGCCGTTCTAGGCGATCTGGTGACTGTACAAACCTTCTCTGCACTGAAGAAACAAAATGTCGATCAGCTGCGACAGCGTTTGGATCTATGGCTACTGCCGGAAGATGATTTCGAAGAGGAATTTGAAGGCGAATAACAAAAGAAAGCCCTGGGAAACTTAGGAAGGGGAACTGTCAATTTCTCAGGGCTTTAACGCATGCTTGTTGTAAAGAGCCACAGCCATGGCACGATGAATGTGTAAGTGACTCTTAAGGCTATTGACTCTCTATATTTTGAAAAGTTCCCTTTTGTTCAAAAAACATTCAAAAATATTTTATGAACTTAGTGCGCCTGTTCCCAGTTCTCACCGACACCGGCTTCAACTAGCAACGGCACATCTAGATCGGCTGCTCCTGCCATCTGATCTTTCACTTCCTCAACAAAAGCATCTACCTGACCTTCACGTACTTCAAAGACCAATTCATCGTGTACCTGCATGATCATGCGGACATCAAAATCGGACTCGGCTAGCCAAGCATCTACCGCCACCATAGCGCGTTTGATGATATCTGCGGCTGTACCCTGCATTGGCGCATTGATCGCAGTACGTTCAGCAGCCTGACGGCGCATCGCGCTTTTCGCTTTAATCTCTGGCAGGTACAAACGGCGACCGAACAGAGTTTCAACGTAACCCTGCTCCTGGGCTTTAGTACGGATATCATCCATATAGTGCTGCACACCCGGATAGGTCTCGAAATAGTGTTCGATATACTGCGCCGCATCTTTACGGGCAATACCTAACTGCTTCGCTAGACCAAACGCCGACATACCGTAGATCAAACCGAAGTTGATCGCTTTAGCACTGCGGCGCTGATCATCAGAGACCTGATCGAGTTCTACTTTGAAAACTTCTGCCGCTGTCGCACGGTGAATATCGGCGCCTTTAGAGAAAGCATCCAATAAACCCTGATCTTGAGACAGGTGCGCCATAATACGCAGTTCGATCTGCGAGTAATCGGCAGCTACAACCTTGTAGCCTTCTGGAGCGATGAAGGCGTGACGAATACGACGACCTTCCTGAGTACGTACCGGAATATTCTGCAGGTTCGGATCTGTTGAAGATAGACGACCTGTCGCAGTTACCGCTTGATGGTAAGAGGTATGAATGCGCCCAGTACTTGGGCTGATCATTAGCGGAAGCTTATCCGTGTAAGTCGATTTAAGCTTGCTCAAGCTACGGTGTTCAAGAATCAACTTAGGCAGAGGATATTCTAGTGCTAACTCTTGAAGCACTTCCTCGGCAGTCGATGGTGCGCCTTTTGGCGTTTTCTTGATCACCGGGATATTCAGCTCTTCAAATAGAATCTGCTGCAACTGCTTTGGCGAAGCCAGATTAAACTCTTTACCAGCAATATCGTACGCTTCACGTTCCAGTTCTACCATACGGGCAGCCAGTTCGATACTTTGCTCACCCAACATCGAAGCATCAACCAAAGCACCGTTACGCTCGATACGTGACAGTACTGGAATCAGCGGTTTTTCGATCTCATTGAAGACTTTGCTTAGTGTTTCATCTTGGCTTAGCTGACTATCGATCGCTTGATGAAGGCGCAGGGTGATATCAGCATCTTCCGCAGCATAAGGCGCTGCTTGTTCTAGTTCGATCTGGTTGAAGGTCAGCTGTTTTTTACCTTTACCGGCGATCTCTTCGAACTTAACCGTTTTCACACCTAAATAACGATCAGCCAAGCTGTCCATATCGTGACGCGTTGCCGTGGAGTTCAGCACGTAGGACTCCAGCATAGTATCGAACGCCACACCTTTTAGATCGATATCGTAACGAGCCAACACGTTCATATCGTATTTAATATGCTGACCGATCTTTTTGTGATCTTCACTTTCTAACAGTGGTTTCAGCTTAGTCAAAAGAACATCACGGCTGATTTGCTCTGGCGCGCCCATGTAATCATGCGCAACAGGCACATAAGCAGCTTTGCCCGGCTCTACCGCAAAGGAAACACCCACCAGCTCAGCTTCCATATAGTTGAGACTGGTCGTTTCTGTATCGAAGGCAAAAAGTTCGGCTGTGGATAACTTTTCAATCCAGCCATCTAGATCGGATTCTGTAAGCACTGTTGTGTATTCAACATCTTTAGGTGCTTCTGGAGTAGATGGCTCCGATGGATCAGCAGCGATTGCAGCACCGCTCTCACCAGATTCCAGCTCACGCACCCAAGTCTTGAATTCAAATTCTTTGTATAACTCAATTAACTGATCTTTATTTGGCTCTGGCTTAACGATCTCTTCGACTTTTTCATGCAGCTCAACGTCGGTTTTAATCGTTGCCAGTAGGTAAGATAGATCCGCTTCTTCGCGGTTATCTTCTAGTTTCTTCGCCATAGTTTTCGAACCACGGAAACCAAGATCAGCAATTTTATCTAGGTTTTCGTATAGATCTTTAATACCGCCGATACCTTGCAGCAAAGCCAAAGCCGTTTTTTCACCCACGCCCGGAACGCCTGGGATGTTATCGACCTTATCGCCCATCAATGCCAAGTAATCGATGATCAGCTCTGGCGGAATACCAAACTTCTCTTTTACACCTTCAATATCCATGATGGTGTCAGTCATAGTGTTGATCAGCGTTACGTGTTGATCCACCAGCTGCGCCATATCCTTATCGCCTGTGGAGATCAGGGTATCGATCCCTTGAGCGCTGGCTTCACGCGCCATCGTACCGATGACATCATCCGCTTCTACACCCGGTTCTACGATAAGCGGCATACCCAAAGCTTTGACGATGTTGTGGATCGGCTCTACCTGACTACGTAAATCATCCGGCATCGGTGGACGCTGGGCTTTATAATCGCTGTAGATCTCATCACGGAATGTTTTACCTTTAGCATCAAAGATCACCGCAATAGGGCTTTCTGGATACTGTTTGATCAAGCTTTTCAGCATTGAAGTAACAACTCGGATCGCTCCTGTTGGGATTCCCGCAGAATTTCGCAGGTCAGCCTGTTGTGAAGCAAAAAAAGCACGGTATAAATAAGAGGAACCGTCGACTAAAATTAAAGGAGAGGAGTTGGCTTGCTGCTGTTCGCTCATCAGGAAATCCGGGTTGGTTATTCTTCAAAAACCCGATCATAGTCGATATGCTCATTTGCCAAAAGAAATCTTGCCATGAAAGAGGAAAGAATAATGAAAAAGCTACTATTAGCAGCACTACTTGCAGTGACACCTGTAGCTTATGCCGAAGTCCCACCGCTGGTTGATGAGAACGAACCACAGATCACAATCTTCCACGAAGAAGATAAAACCTATTACGAGTACCGCGTAAATGGTCAGCTTCAGGAAATTAAGGTCGTGCCTAAAAACGGTAAAGAATACTATCTGGTTCCAGCGCCAGGTGAAGGCTCATTTATTCGCCATGAAGAATCACAAATGCTGATCCCTAAATGGGTACTGTTCCGTTGGTAAATCCGCTGGAACAAACGAATTCAAATTTACGAAGTGAGTAAAGCGCTTGGCTGTATATACGCAACTTAATGACACTGACCTAACTGCATTCCTTAAAGATTATGATCTGGGAGAGTTAGTCAGTTACAAAGGTATTGATGGTGGTATCGAAAATACCAACTACTTTGTCACCCTGAAAAATGAAGGGATTGAGACGGAGTATGTACTCACTTTGTTTGAAGAGCTTAGCTACGAAGAGCTTCCCTACTTTGTCGAGCTATGCCAATGGCTATCACAGCGAGATATCGCTGTACCTTTTGCTATTCAGGATCGAAACGGAATCGGCCTAAAACAACTGAAAAAGAAACCTGCTGCGCTACAACCAAGGTTCTTTGGTGAGCATGTGGGTCAGCAAGAACTCACACCTGAGCACTGTGCTGCCATCGGTAAAGTCTTAGGTGAGTTCCACGTTGCAACAGAAAACTTCTATCTTGAACGCCAAGCACACCGAGGTGTGTTTTGGTGGCGTAGAGAGAGCGAACTCATTCGTAGTAAATTGCCTAAAAATGATCAGACTCTGCTACAGGAAGAAGTAGCGCGTTTTGATCAACTTCGCGAGCAGCCAGGTGATATCAAAGCCGGCACGATTCATGGTGATCTATTCCACGATAATGTCCTATTCCAAGGGACTGAGGTCAGTGCCGTTTTAGATCTTTATAACGCCGCAACCGCCTATCTGCTGTTTGATCTGGCGATCGTGGCTAATGATTGGTGTTGCCGTCCTGATGGCTCGATTGATAGCGAACGAGAGCAGGCATTGCTAAAAGCCTACGCAAAAGCGCGTCCTTTCACTCAGGATGAATACAAAGCTTGGCCAGTGCTGACGTGTACTGCCGCGATGCGATTCTGGCTATCTCGTTTAATCCCGTGGTTGGATGAAAACAGCGAACAGAAGCTGAAAGATCCTGAAGAGCTAAAACAGATCCTGATCTATCGCCGTAACAATCCAAGTCAGCTTCCCAAATAGCAGGCTTCTTATACTAAGGCTCCTAAGGAGTCTTAGTAAATCAACACTGCCCTCTTTTGCTAACACCCGCTATAATCAGCCACTGATTATTTATACAGTGAACAGAAAGCCGCTATGGACGTAACTCACATTATCGATTCTCTGAACGATGCCCAACGCAATGCTGTAACCGCTCCGGTACAAAACTTACTGGTTTTAGCCGGCGCAGGCTCTGGTAAAACCCGCGTATTGGTACACCGAATTGCTTGGTTGATTCAGACAGAAGGAATGTCGCCCTACTCTATTATGGCGGTTACGTTCACCAACAAAGCTGCAAAAGAGATGCGCGGCCGTATTGAGGAGCTGTTAGGCATCAATCCTCAAGGCATGTGGGTCGGTACCTTCCACGGTTTAGCCCACCGTATACTGCGTGCTCACTGGCAGGATGCTGGTTTACCTGAAAACTTCCAGATTATGGACAGCGATGATCAGCTGCGTCTGATTAAACGTTTAGCCAAAGAGATGAATCTGGATGATAAGCGCTGGCCGGCTCGCCAATTCCAGTGGTACATCAACGATAAGAAAGATAATGGCCTACGCGCTAAACATATCGAACCGCGTCATGATCTGAATGATCGCCAGATGCTGGCAGTATACGAAGCTTACGAGCAAGCCTGCGAACGTGGCGGCATGATCGACTTTGGCGAGCTTTTGCTACGTTCCCTAGAGCTGTTCCGTGATAAGAACCCAGCCCTACTAGAGCACTATCAAGAGCGTTTCCGCTACATTCTTGTGGACGAGTTCCAAGATACCAACACCATTCAGTATGGTTGGCTGCAACTACTTTGTGGCGGTCAGAAGAAATTGATGGCCGTAGGCGATGATGACCAGTCGATCTACGGCTGGCGTGGCGCGAAGATCGAAAATATCCAGAACCTACCGGTTCACTTCCCGGGTACAGAAACGATCAAGCTAGAACAAAACTACCGTTCTACAGAAACGATTCTGCGTGCAGCCAACGAAGTCATTCGCAACAACCAAGGTCGTTTAGGTAAAGAGCTGCATACTGATTCTGGTGAAGGCGAGCCGATCTCGCTCTATGCAGCCTTTAACGAGCAAGACGAAGCACGCTTTATCGTCGATCAAATCGGAAAATGGGTACAAGAGGGCAACCTCCGTAAAGAGTGCGCGATTCTGTACCGCTCTAACGCCCAGTCCCGAGTGCTTGAGGAAGCCTTGATTCGCAGTGGCGTGCCGTACCGTATTTACGGTGGCCAACGCTTCTATGAGCGCCTTGAGATCAAAAACGCGCTGTCCTATATGCGCCTGCTAAGCAACCGCGACGATGACACCTCGATGGAGCGTGTAATCAATGTACCAACACGCGGTATAGGCACACGTACCATCGAAATTATCCGTGAGCATGCTCGTAGCCAAGCGATCTCTATGTGGCGCGCATCCAACGAAATTGTGGAACTGAAAAAGCTACCAGCGCGTGCATCTAATGCCCTGCAAGCTTTCTTAGATCTGATCAATCAGATGGCACAAGATACCGAAGACACTCTGCTACACGAACAGACTGAGCACGTTATACAACACTCAGGCCTGATCGAGCACCACAAAAAAGAGAAAGGCGAAAAAGCTCAATCCCGTATAGAAAACTTGGAAGAACTGGTCACTGCAGCGAAGCAGTTTAACAGCCAATGGGATGAGTTTCTGGATGAGGAATTTAACTCCCCACTTGCGGCATTCTTAGACCAGGCAGCGCTGGATGCCGGTGATGCGCAAGCAGATGATTACCAAGACAGTGTGCAGCTAATGACCCTTCACTCTGCAAAAGGTCTGGAATTCCCTCAGGTGTTCCTAGCCGGTGTAGAAGAAGGCTTGTTTCCGCATAAGATGTCTGTGGAAGAGCCGGGCCGTTTAGAGGAAGAACGTCGCCTCTGCTATGTAGGTATCACCCGTGCGATGCAGAAGCTGTTTATCACTTACGCTGAATCCCGTCGTTTACACGGACAAGATAACTACAACCGACCATCCCGCTTTATTGGTGAAATTCCAAACGATTTGATGGAAGAGGTTCGCCTCAACGCTAGCGTTAGCCGTCCAATGACCAGCCGTCATAACGATAGCCAAGGCAGTAGCTTATTTGGTAGTAGCTCTCTTAGCAGCAGTGATGTACCAGAGACCAACCTTGCCCTGGGTCAACGTGTTATGCATAGCAAATTTGGTGATGGCACTGTACTTAACTTTGAAGGTTCAGGGCCTAAGGCACGAGTACAGGTTAATTTCGATTACGAAGGCAGTAAATGGCTGGTGGTTGGCTTTGCCAATCTAACGCCGCTATAACTTGCAATGATATCCAAGCCTTGAAGAAGGCGAATTCCCCAAAGTCACCTTATACTTAAACGGTTGAGGTTTTTAAGGTGACGGAGGGGATATGTATAAACTCTGGAGTGTCTTCGCTTTCCTGCTCTTTTCCAGCTCAGCCCTTCTGGCCAAGGAAGAGATCACCGTCCCTATCTATGATCAGGAACGCGCGCCTTTAGCCCTACTTAATGAGGGGGAAGCAAGCGGTATCTATCCCGAGCTTTTCCGCGAAATACTCAAAGGTGCAGATTTAGAACCAAACCTTGTACCTATTCCTCCAATGCGCCGACGCATTGGTTTCGAAACTCAACTGTATGCCGTCTCCTGCTGCGCTAACCCAGCATGGCGCCAACGGCCTCGCGAGCAAGAGGTTCAGATATTCAGCAAACCGTTTTACTGGACTAAAGATATCTTTGTCTTTCCTAAGGAGAATACTTTTTCCATAGACAAACTATCCGACCTATCTGATAAACGCGTTGCGACAGTACGCGGGTTTGATTATCGCGGCGCCGAACATTTTGGCGAACGTTTAGATTTTCAAAATGAGATCACTTTAATGCGGGCGCTGGCTTTAGGCCGTGCTGATGTAGGTATCGTCAACGAAGATATCTATGAAGCCTCTTCACAACGGAATTACCTAGCTAAAGGTCCGATCCACGATGAGGCTAGTCTACATATCAGGATTCATCGAGCGAGACTTGATTTGGTCGAACCGATCAACAAATCCATTGAAAACCTAATTAGCAGTGGTAAACGCGATCAGATCGTAAAGAAATACTTAACCCAACATAACGCTATTAGTGCCGCTGTTCCGAACGCTGCTCCCTAAACTGTTGCGGTGTAACACCCACCATGCGGCGAAAGAATTTAACGAAGTTCGTCGCTTCACTAAAGCCCAACCAATACC
Source organism: Neptuniibacter sp. QD48_55 (assembly GCF_047778115.1). Classification (GTDB taxonomy): domain Bacteria; phylum Pseudomonadota; class Gammaproteobacteria; order Pseudomonadales; family Balneatricaceae; genus Neptuniibacter. The sequence continues at coordinate 3,455,063 of NZ_CP180555.1, forward strand.
CTACCTCTGCCACAGAGGCAGAACTATGAGCCAACATACGTCTGGCTTCCAAAGCGACACGGCGATCAATCACCACCTTAGCGCTATAACCCTCCACCTGAATGCAGGCACGACTTAAAGTACTCTGGGCGTAACCGAGCTTTTCAGCGTAGAAACGTAAGCTATGCTCAGTCCGGTACTCTTGCTCCAACAGACCGATAAACAATTGATAGGTTTTGCGGGATCGGCTTGTGACCTGATCGGTAACTCTGACCTTATTTTGCCAACGCGCAAAGCGGAGTAGCAGGTTCAATAGTTCATTGCGCAGAAGTGAGATATCTAACTGTGAGCCATCAAACCCTTCAAAATCGCGCTTTAAGCGTGAAATCGATTGCCGAATGTCCTGCTGTAAAAGCTCGGTCAGTAGCGTGCAATTTTGCCAATCTTGCAGAGCTAGCAGATCCACACCTTTAGATTTCACCCTTTCATCATTCGGTAATGCTGCAGGATCAATCAGCACGACCTCCGCTTGCAAATCGCGATAATCCTGCCACTCCTGAACCTGCCCTGGTCGCACAAACAAAAGAGTGCCCGGCCTTAAATCATAATCGATAAAATCGATGCAATGCTGTCCTTGCCCTTTGGTCACTAGAATCAGCATATAAAACTCTAGACGCTCAGGCACAGTAGGCAACTTCTGATAGAGATCTGAGAACGAGATAGGTTCAATCCCTAGAGTCGCTAAGCGTTTGTTCTCAAAAAAGGTGTGTTTAATTTTTTGCATCTAAACCGGCCTTAAACATCCTTAATCCATCGGATTTAAGTGAAGAGGCCTAGCTTAACAATTCTCATGCAACAAAAGTATTGGTCACTTTTTCACCATGTAGTATTCAGCTAATACCTATCCCAAACCAAGCCCTGTTACTTTGATAAGTATTGAGCAGCCATTCAAATAAAAAGCCCAAACAAGGGAGCCCAATACAATGCAAAGCAAAAAGATTCTGATGATTACCGGTGATTTCACCGAAGATTATGAAACGATGGTGCCGTTCCAAACCCTATTAACGGTTGGCCATCATGTAGATGCAGTATGCCCAGAGAAAGTTAGCGGCGATACGGTTGCTACAGCGATTCATGACTTCGAAGGTGACCAAACCTACACTGAAAAACGCGGCCACAACTTCACCCTAAACGCGACGTTCGCAGATATTAATGTTGAAGATTATGACGCACTGGTGATCCCAGGTGGTCGAGCACCAGAATATCTACGTTTAAACAAAGAAGTGATTGAGATGGTGCAACACTTCTTTAAAGAGAACAAACCCGTCGCTGCAATCTGCCACGGTGCGCAATTGCTATCTGCTGCGGGCGTTCTAGAAGGTAAATCTTGCTCTGCATACCCTGCGTGTGCCCCGGAGATCAATCAATCTGGTGGTACTTACACTGACATTCCACTGGATGCAGCCGTGACTGATGGCAATCTAGTCACTGCCCCTGCATGGCCAGCACACCCTGCTTGGTTAGCACAGTTTATGGTTTTGCTAACTATGTAATAGAATTAGCGCAGGCTGCTTTCTCCCCAAACCTGAACCCGAAAGCAGCTTGTCGCTACCTATACAGTCAAATCAGTGGAGAGAGCTATGTGCAAACTGTTTATTAATGCCGAACCAGAACTTTGGAAAAGCAGCACCCGCTCAATCCGTATTGACGGTATGGTTACCAGCGTACGTCTGGAAAACTATTTTTGGACTACCCTGACAGCGATCGCAGAACGGGATGATCTAAATATTCCGCAGATGCTGACCCGCCTCTATCACGAATCGATCGATGCCGGTCACGACTTAGGTAACTTCACTTCATTTCTACGAGTTTGTTGTATGCGCTACCTGGCGTTGCAACTGTCAGGCGATATCCCAACGAATGAAACTGTGGCGATCAGCTCCCTCGATGCTGATGCGATTTTAAGTAACGAAATCGAAAAGCGTCACTAAATCTCTATGACTGTCGGATTCGGCGCTCAAGGGTTTGAGATCGCGATCTATATAGCCAATCGACCACCGATTGAACCCTACCCTGCTCTCGATCATCTGCGCCCACTTACCTCGGGTGAGATCAAACACATTGCGGACCAAACAGGTAATCACTGGCGTAAGATTTTTAATGTCAGCGCTAAGTTTATGTTTGAGCTACAAAACGACGTAGAGTTTAAGACTTGGCAGGCGCTGCGCGATCAGTCGCTCTATCAGGCAGAAAGCCCTATGGCATTACTGTTTTCAAAGCCAGATTTAGCAGAACCAAATCGTATCCATATCATTGCCGGTAAAACCTATGCCCAAGAACTCGGTCTAGAAAACTTGCTTTGGTTAGATCCGTACTTTGCGATAGATACAGACAACAAAGTGACCGTCTGCCCTTATTTGGATTATCGTCAACTGAGCAATGCCAGAATCAGCCAGTTGGTTGGGTTGGTAAAAAACCTAAGTCCTTAAAACGATCAAAGCGCTTAAAACGATTAAAGCCCTGAATAATCAGGGCTTATTATCTCGCAGAACTAAGACATTACTTAATTCAGAGTCGGATTCTGAATCTTTTTCCAATTCACATTAAATGTTTGCTGATTAGCACCCGCAGCGGTTGGGTTATCTTCAGTCATACGATTGATCTCAGCCGCTTGCTGAAGCGATGGAGGTAAAATCACAGTGTCGATCACATGGATAATACCGTTGCTTGCATCCACATCAGCGGCAACTACAGTCGCCTGATTGATCATCACATTACCGCCAGCTAAGCTAATCGCGATATTTTCACCTTGTAGGGATGGCGCTGCACTTAAACCCATAGCCGTTTTTGCATCCACTTTGCCAGCTACTACGTGGTAGGTAAGTACTGCTTGTAGGTCTTTTTTGTTCTCAGGTTTTAGAAGATCAGCCAACGTTTCTTCTGGTAGTTTGGCGAACGCTTCATTGGTTGGCGCAAACACAGTATATGGGCCATCGCCTTGTAGGGCACCGACTAGGTCAGCAGCTTTTAACGCCGTCACTAAGGTAGAGAAGCTCTCATTACCCGCAGCGACATCGACAATATCTTTCTTCATTGAATAGGAACCTGCGGTCGCCATTAATGGTACAGCTAGTAGAAAGCAGGCCAGTGTTTTTATAATTTTCATTGTTGTTCTCCTCGCGTTTATTCCTTAAGCAGGCCCTCTACTGCCTTAATGAGATTTTGCTTAAGTGCATCGTAATCAGTGCTACGGAGGTTCTTGAAGGGCAGATCAAAAAACGTACAACAAAATTTTCTTTTTCTGTTTTTATGCCTGTGAATAGAATATTCTTATTTTTAATAGCTCCACTTAACTCCCTGATATTGCGATAAATTTAAGAAGGTTTTTATGCTTCATCGCATCTGGCTAAGTTTTTTTCTAATCGCTTTTAGCGCAGCCCTCTATCAGTGGCTCTGGCTAGATGATTCCGCAGTATTCCAACGTTTGGTGCAGTCCACCTTTGATATGTCGAAGCTATCAGTGGAGTTATCCATAGGCTTGATCGGCACCCTCGCCTTTTGGCTGGGCATCATGAAACTGGCGGAAAGTTCTGGGCTTGTGGATAAGTTTGCACGGGGGATAAGTCCACTTTTCTGCCGTTTGATGCCAGAAGTTCCAAAAGGTCACCCTGCCATGGGCTCTATGACCATGAACCTCTCGGCCAATGTTCTAGGTTTAGATAACGCCGCTACGCCTCTAGGCTTGAAGGCAATGCGTGATCTGCAGAGCTTAAATCCACATAAAGATACCGCGACTAATGCCCAGATTTTGTTTCTGGTACTGAACACCTCCTCGGTCACGCTATTCCCGATCACCGTGTTTCTCTATAGAGCGCAACAAGGTGCCAGTGACCCTACGTCGGTCTTTATCCCTATTCTAATTGCAACCTGTTGCTCGACACTTGCTGGCTTATTAGCGGTGAGTTTTGTACAGAAAATCCGTTTATGGGAAAGAGTTACTCTGCTCTATATCGGCGGATTTGTTGCACTATTACTCGCTTTTATCGGCTATTTCACGACACTAACGATCGACGAGTTACAACGGCAATCATCGCTAGTGGGTAATTTAATGATTTTCTCAGCGATTATTGGCTTTCTCTGTATCGCCCACTTTAAAGGGGTGAATATCTACGAAACCTTTATTGATGGCGCCAAAGAGGGATTTGAAGTCGCGATTAAAATTATCCCTTATCTGCTCGCCATGCTGGTAGCGATTGGCGTACTCAGGGAAAGTGGCGCGTTAGAGGGGTTTATCTGGTTACTACGTGAAGGCTTTGCCAGCTTTGACGCCGATACCCGCTTTGTTGATGCACTGCCCACTGCGATTATGAAGCCATTTTCCGGCTCTGGCGCCCGAGCAATGATGCTGGAAACCATGAATACCCATGGTGTTGATTCTTTCGCGGCTTACCTAGCCTCGGTTGTCCAAGGCTCAACAGAAACCACCTTCTATGTACTGGCAGTATATTTTGGTGCGGTTGGTATTCGCCATACCCGCCATGCTATCGCTTGCGGCCTTACTGCAGATCTAGCTGGGATAATTGCCGCAATTAGTGTGGGTTACTGGTTCTTCGGTTAATACTTCCAGTACAGCAGAAAACTAGAGTTGGGACACTTATCGACTCTATACCACGGGCATAAATACCCGCCATGCTATCGCTTGTGGTCTTACTGCAGATCTAGCCGGGATTATTGCCGCAATTACTGTGGGTTACTGGTTCTTTGGCTAATAAATAAACCAACCTACAAAGAAGCACCATCAATCAGTTCATAAGGCAGTGCCAACACATCCACACCATCGACACAGCCTAGATGCACTCTGTAATGACCGGGTTTACGCAAGGTTTGATGGAAAGTGTAGATACCGCATTGCTTACAGAAATGATGTTTGGCGATATGAGTCGCGAACTCGTAAGTTGCCAAGGAATCATCCGATACCTGAATATCGATATCGCTAGGGTCCACTACAAAGTTGCCCATCATGGCACCTTTCTTCTGGCAGATAGAGCAGTTACAACGCACACCTTCAACAATCTCTGGGGCATGAAAACTGAATCTAACATTGCCGCAATGACAACTGCCTTGATATACCGGCATAGCACTCGCCTCCACTTGGTTTAAGCAAAGGCCCGATTGATGCTAGCTCTCGTCTATTAAAAGGCTACCATCCGGTTCTGTCTGACCTATGCCGTTATAAATAACATCATGACTCATGGCATCAATATCAAAGGCTTGCAACGTTGCCGGAGCAGAAGTACCTGCATACCCGACCGCTTCAGCAGCAACCGTTTCACCAAACACTAAAGATAAAACGGTAAAGCCAAAGGCCTGCTTTTCTGAGGTCGACAGTTGCGGCCAAGCGCTATGATAAGCCTGCCAAATGGCTGGCGCCTGACTTAAACCTTGCTGTGTACCCAACGAAAACTCCGCGAAGTGTCGAGCGATATAGCGCTCAACTGCGTGCATCGAGTCCTGATCCAGTAAGTTAGGTAAGTGCAACTCTGCTAAGCAGAATTTTAACGCCGCTTCATACGCGTCTAGGCAAGATCGGCAAAAAGCAAAGTCATTTGCCTGCACAATCACACTGTCAGTTTCAGATAGTTGTTCGTATATAGGTAACGGATCTGCGTGAGCCATATTTAACATCCTTGTTGTTATGGTTGATCTTAGAGGTAACTATAGCCGCTTATATGGCAACTGCCAGATCGCGGATATGTCCATGGCCATCAATGGCGACCTGCACACATTCGGTTTCGGTCACTTTTCGTAGTTCGGTGCCATCGGGGCAACAACCCCATGCTTCAACGTGGATACGCAAAGAACTGCGGCCACTTTCAATTAATTGAGTGTAGAAGGACATAATAGTTCCCTCTAGCACTGGTGATAGAAATGCCATCTGCCCGACCGATACGGTAGAAACTCGGCCTTTAGATAATTTAGCCGCATAAATTTCGGCTGCCTGTACGATTTTGGCGGACACCCAACCACCATAAACATCGCCAAACATATTGGTGGCATCGCTTGAAGCCGGCAGAAGTAGACTTAATTCACCTGCTGGCTGGTGGCTATTTTCCTCGACATGCTCCATGGGATTTCCCCTCCTTTACTGCCATCCCCACTCCTTAGGGTAATGATAGAAACTGTGAATTTTGTATTTATTAGTAAGCTTACTCTAATACAAAAGGCTAATACCCTGAATATGTACAACGTAAAAATTCTTTTCTAAGTGTCACACTTTTGTCATTTAAGAAAATTATAGTGTTCGCATCTTAACTCATATATCTAATTTTAAGACTCTTTGGAGCCTATACATGAAACCAATGAAAAAGCTGCTTGCTGCTGTTGCTATCTCTGCAACTTGTGTAGCTGCAAACGCATCTGACCTGCTAGACAAGAACCTACCAGTTTACTCTAAGGCTTCTGGTGTTTCTGGTAACCTTTCTTCTGTAGGTTCCGACACACTAGCTAACCTAATGACCCTTTGGGCTGAAGAGTTCAAGCGTAACTACCCGAACGTTAACATTCAGATTCAAGCGGCTGGTTCTTCTACTGCGCCACCAGCGCTAACTGAAGGTACTTCTAACATCGGTCCTATGTCTCGTAAGATGAAGGACAAAGAGATCGCTGCATTCGAGAAGAAGTTTGGTTACAAGCCAACGCCTGTTGCTGTAGCAATCGATGCGCTAGCAGTATTCGTACACAAAGATAACCCAGTTGAAGGTCTATCTATCAGCCAGGTTGACGCTATCTTCTCTTCTACTCGTAAGTGTGGCGCTGCTGCAGACGCTAAAACTTGGGGTGATGTTGGTGTAGCAGGTTCCCTATCTGACAAGAGCATCCAGTTGTTCGGTCGTAACTCAGTATCTGGTACTTACGGCTACTTCAAGAAGAAAGCTCTATGTAAAGGCGACTTCAAAAACAACGTAAACGAGCAGCCAGGTTCTGCATCTGTAGTACAGTCTGTATCTACTTCTCTTAATGCACTAGGTTACTCTGGTATCGGTTACAAAACTGCATCTGTACGTGCACTACCTCTTACTAAGAAAGATGGCGGCGCATTCGTAGAAGCAACTCCAGAAAACGCGCTAAACGGCAAGTACCCACTAGCTCGTTCTCTATACGTATACGTAAACAAGAAGCCAGGTCAGCCTCTAGCTCCTCTAGAGAAAGAGTTCCTGAAAATGGTTATGTCTAAAGTAGGTCAGGAAGTAGTAGTTAAAGACGGCTACATCCCACTACCAGCGGCAGTTGTAGAGAAGCAGATGAAAGCGCTAGGCATGTAATATGTCTTGATCATCTGATCTTAGGAAAAAGGGGGCCATTTTGGCCCCCTTTTTTCGTTTATGACAGTCACTGTAATACAGATGTAACAAACTTTTCATATTGTATGCGCCGTCTTCTTAGTAAACTTCCGAGACCTATGTGCCATGAGTACAGAAAACACTGCAACGTCCGACCTGGATTTTAATACCCCGTCGGCCAAGCGACACAGAAACATACGTGCGTTGAAGGATAAACTTGCTTCAGGTGGTATCGCATTTGGTGGTATCAGCGTTATTGTTGCAATCCTTCTGATCTTCTTTTATCTACTTTATGAAGTAGCACCGCTGTTCGAATCTGCCAGCATTGAACCTTGGCAGAAAAATGGACAGGAAATTGCCCCTTACACTGTTCCCGGTGACGGCAAGACACTTTATCTGACAATGGAAGAACAAACAGAGATCGCTCTGCGTGTTACCGACCTAGGTCAGCTGGTGTTCTTTAACAGCCGCAACGGTGACGTAATCAAAACAGAAACTGCCAATATTCCAGAAGGTGCAACTGTAAGCAGCTTTGCTCTAGCTTCTGAATATAGCGGTATTTTCGCTTTGGGTTACAGCAACGGTCAGGCGCAGGTCTTCAAACACAAATACCGTTCTACCTACCCTGATGGCGTACGTGTTATCACGCCAGAAGTGGAATACCCACTAGGTTCTGAACTGATTCAGGTGAGCGATTCACCACTTGAGCTACTTGCAATCAATGGTGAAGAGGAAGAATGGACGCTCATCGGTGGTCAGGCAGCAAACATCGCTGCGACTGAAGTTTCCCTAACCGAGAACCTGATTACTGAGGAAGTAGAAGCGGACACTAACCGCATTACGCTTCCTAATATGAACATCCCAGCTGAGAAACTACTGCTGATGCCAGATCGTCGTTGGATGATGATCTCTGGTGAAGGCGGCAAGTTGGGCATCGTTGATATGCAAGCAGACGGTGGCCCAAAAGTTACTCAGTTAATCGAGACAACCAAAAACAAGATCACCTCTTTTGAGCTACTGATCGGTGGTAACTCCCTACTTATCTCCGACGATAAAGGTGTTACTTCACAATGGTTCTTGGTTCGTAACGAAAAAGGCGAATGGCTAATGCGCCAGATTCGCAGCTTCGAAAACGGTACTTCACCTATCAGCAGCATCTCTATTGAGCACCGCCGCAAGGGTTTTGTAACGGTTTCGGATCAAGGCGTTATCGATTTCTACAGCACAACAGCATCACGTAACTCACTTACAGCTGCCGTTGCTCAAGGCAATGTAGATATGATCGCTCTATCACCTCGTTCTAACGCACTGTTGGTAGAACAGGATGGTAAGTTAGCGCTTTGGGCGGTTCACAACGAACACCCAGAGATCTCTTGGAGCGCACTGTGGGAGAAAGTTTGGTACGAAGGTTACCAAGAGCCAGAGTACACATGGCAGTCTTCCGCTTCTACCAACGACTTCGAGCCTAAATACAGCTTGATGCCGCTAGCATTCGGTACCTTAAAAGCAGCGTTCTACGCAATGCTTCTAGGTACGCCGCTGGCGATCTGTGGTGCGATCTACACAGCTTACTTCATGGTGCCGTCAATGCGCCGTAAGGTAAAACCTTTCATCGAATTGATGGAAGCTCTACCGACGGTAATTTTGGGCTTCCTAGCAGGTCTATGGTTAGCGCCATTTATGGAGGTAAACCTAGCGGGGATCTTTGTCACCCTACTGGTCGTACCTGCTGCCATTATCGCGTTCGCTTATGCATGGGCATGTGCACCTAAAACACTACGCTACTTAGTACCAGATGGCTGGGACGCAGCACTACTGATCCCTGTTGTAATCATCGCAACAATGTTCAGCTTCTGGGTCGCTCCAGGGTTAGAACAAGCGTTGTTCGGAACTGAGATGCGTTACTGGGTAACTCAAGAGCTAGGCATTCCTTACGACCAGCGTAACGCGCTAGTAGTAGGTATCGCGATGGGCTTTGCGGTTATCCCAACGATCTTCTCTATCACTGAAGATGCGATCTTCGCTGTACCAAAACACCTGTCTTACGGTTCTCTAGCACTGGGTGCTACACCATGGCAGACACTGGTACGCGTAGTAATGCCGACAGCGAGCCCAGGTATATTCTCTGCAGTTATGATCGGTATGGGTCGTGCTGTAGGTGAAACCATGATCGTACTGATGGCAACAGGTAACACGCCAATCATGGACGTGAATATCTTTGAGGGTATGCGAACTCTGGCTGCAAACATTGCAGTAGAGATGCCGGAATCTGAAGTTGGTAGTACCCACTTCCGTATTCTATTCCTGGCAGCGTTCGTACTGTTCTTGTTCACTTTCTTCGTAAACACCGTGGCGGAAGTTGTACGTCAGCGTTTACGTAAGAAGTACGGCTCTCTGTAATTTGTGCCTGATTGAGGAAATATAGTAATGCGACAGTCTTTTACTGAATGGTCAAAATCCGGCGCACCTTGGGTATGGCTTAATGCCGGTGCCGTAGCGATCTGTTTGATCATGGTTGTAGGTCTGCTGACTCTTATCGCGATTCGCGGTTTGGGTCACTTCTGGCCTGCAGATGTTATCCAAGCGACTTACGTTGATAAGGGCAACAGCGTTACCCTGATCGGTGAAAAAGTCCAAACTGAAGATGTCCCTGCAGCTCAGCTACGCGATAGTGGCGTAGCTGTACCGGAAGGTGTTGAGAGCATGCAGCGTAACCTGATGAAAGTCGGTAACCGTGACCACGGTGGTACTGACTTCATCTGGGTTCTGGAAGACTTTATTAAAGATCCTTCTAAACCAGAAATGCTATTCACTGCTGAGCGTCGTGAATGGGGTAACTTCTACGGTTACCTACGTGGTATCAAAGAAGATGGCAAACTGGTTTCTAGCTACGAAGGTTACGAAAAAACTGACGAGTACCTAGCACTTTGGGCACTTCTAGAAAGCCGTATCGAACGTGCGCTAGATATCCACAGTGACATCGAAGATATCGAAAAAGACCGTATCGGCTCTATCAACTACAAGTTGGAGCGTTTACGTCTGCAAGAACGTTCTCTACAGCTTAAAAATGTAACTGACCCAGCTCAGTACAAAGAGATTGAAGAGAAGCGCGCGGCACTAGATGCAGAGTACGAAGGTCTACAAGGTGATCTACTCGCTCTTTACGAGAAATTTAACCGCGACACTGTGGTTGCTGAGATCGCAAACGGCAAAATCGTAGAGTTCAAAGTTGCACACGTTGTGCGTGCTTTCCTACCTAACGATATGGGCCTAGGCGGAAAAATCCTTCACTACTTCTCTAAGATCTGGGAATTCGTAAGTACAGATCCTCGTGAAGCAAACACTGAAGGCGGTATCTTCCCAGCAATCTTCGGTACAGTACTGATGGTTATCATCATGTCTGTGATCGTAACGCCATTCGGTGTAGTTGCTGCGGTTTACCTACGTGAATACGCGAAACAAGGTTTTGTAACACGCGTTATCCGTATCGCTGTAAACAACTTGGCGGGTGTACCGTCAATCGTATACGGTGTATTCGGTCTAGGCTTCTTCGTTTACTTCTTGGGTGGTCACATAGATGACGCGTTCTTCCCAGAAGCCAAACCAGCACCAACCTTTGGTACGCCAGGTCTAATGTGGGCTTCTATCACACTTGCACTGCTAACAGTTCCAGTTGTGATCGTAGCAACAGAAGAAGGCCTAACACGTATCCCACGTGCGGTTCGTGAAGGTTCTTTGGCACTAGGTGCGACGAAGTTCGAAACCCTAATGAAAATTGTAATCCCAATGGCTAGCCCAGCGATTATGACCGGTGTGATCCTAGCGATTGCCCGTGCAGCAGGTGAAGTAGCACCGCTGATGCTGGTAGGTGTAGTTAAGCTAGCACCAAGTCTGCCATTGGATATGAACTACCCGTTCCTACACTTGGATCAGAAATTTATGCACTTGGGCTTCCACATCTACGATGTTGGTTTCCAGAGCCCTAACGTTGAAGCGGCACGTCCGCTGGTATACGCAACAGCGTTTTTGTTGGTGGCAGTAATCGCGGCACTTAACTTGTCTGCAATCGCGATTCGTAACCACCTACGTGAAAAATACAAAGCGCTTGAAATGTAATAGAATTTTTAAAGGTTGCTACAATGACTAGCGAAGCTAAAACACACGCAATTGATATCTCTACAATGCAACGAGATAACCGTATTTTGAACCTTGAAGAAGAAACGATGGCTCTTGAGGTTAAAGACCTTAAATTGAGCTATGGCGATAACGAAGCGCTTCACGGTATCGATATGCACATCCCTAAGAACCGCGTAACTGCGTTTATCGGTCCTTCTGGTTGTGGTAAATCAACACTACTACGCTGCTTCAACCGTATGAACGATCTAGTAGATGATTGCAGCATCACAGGTGAGATCCTGCTGGATGACAACAACATCTACGACCGCAGCGTTGATATCGCAGAACTACGTCGTCGCGTGGGCATGGTATTCCAGAAGCCAAACCCATTCCCGAAATCTATCTACGAAAACGTTGCTTACGGCCTGCGTATTCAGGGCGTAACTAAAAAGCGCGTTATCGACGAAACAGTTGAGTGGGCACTTAAATCTGCTGCACTTTGGGACGAAGTTAAAGACCGTCTACACGAGAGTGCACTAGGCATGTCCGGTGGTCAGCAGCAGCGTTTGGTTATCGCACGTACGATTGCGGTAAAACCAGAAGTTCTACTGTTGGATGAACCAGCATCTGCACTTGACCCAATCTCTACATTAAAGATTGAAGAACTGATCCACGAACTGAAGAAAGACTTCACGATCGTGATCGTAACCCACAACATGCAACAGGCTGCGCGTGTATCTGATTACACTGCCTTTATGTATATGGGTGATCTTATCGAGTTTGGTGTAACAGATACGTTGTTCACTAACCCGGCTAAGAAACAAACTGAAGACTACATTACTGGCCGTTACGGTTAATTTGGGGAAGGAATCAGATCATGGAACTAAATACAGACAATTATTCCACGCATATTTCGGCTCAGTTCAACGAAGAACTAGAGCAAATCCGCACCCAACTGCTAACTATGGGCGGCATTGTTGAGCGTCAGGTACACGACTGTATCGATGCGCTACTAAACAGCGATGCAGACCTAGCGGAACAATCTCGCAAGGTTGATAAGCAGACTAACGATATGGAAGTGATGATCGATGAGCAGTGCACAAAGATCATCGCACGTCGTCAGCCAGCGGCTAGTGACCTTCGTTTGATCATCGCTGTGTCTAAAGCTGTATCTGACCTTGAAGGTATGGGCGATGAAGCTGCACGCATCTGCCGTCACGCGATTGAATTGGTAGACGAAGGCGAATCACCGCGCGGCTATCAGGAAGTTCGTCACATCGGCAACCTAGTTCGCCAGATGGTTAAAGACGTATTAACTGCATTTGCCCGTAACGATACTGAACTTGCTTACCGCGTAGCGAAGATGGACAAATCTGTCGATCAGGAATACCGCTCTGCGATGCGTTCTCTAGCAACATTCATGATGGAAGATCCACGTTCTATCTCTAGCGTAATGAACGTAATCTGGGTTCTACGTAGCCTTGAGCGTATCTCTGAACACGCACGTGCAATGGCTGCTCACCTGATCTACCTAGTGAGCGGTACTGATGTTCGTCACGGTAGCCTTAAGCAGATCAAAAAAGCCGTTAAACCAGAAAACGAAGATTAATTTTTTATTAATCTAAGCTTCTGTTTAATAAGCCTTATCGATTAAAAAAGCAGCCTAATTAGGCTGCTTTTTTTGTATTTATCGCCAAAGTTATTCGTATATTGGTCGATACTTATATGACTCATCTATCAACTAGGGCTCTCATGCTGCAATACACTGTATACGCCGACCTTAACTGTCCCTTCTGCTATGCCTTGCATGAGCAGTTGCATCAGTTTGGTCTTTTGCAGCAAGTAGATTGGCGCTTAGTTGAGCACGCGCCTGATATCGCGATTTTTAATAAAACCGCCGAAAGTCAGGCCGAACTCGCCAGCGAAGTATTTGTCGTTCGCAGCCGTGTACCTAATATCGAAGTCGCGCTGCCTAAAGCGCGTAGCGACAGTCACTTTGCCAGCCTTTGTGTGATAGAAGCCGCTGAGCATGACGTTGAAAAATCGATCCACCTCCGCCGTCTACTCTACCGCGCCCTTTGGGTCGAAGGTAAAGATATCGCGGATGTTTCTGTTATCTACAACTGCTTGATAGAAGCGGGCTTGCCAACCGAGCTGGATATCGAAGAGCCACAAGAAAACAAACTGATCGAGTGGCAAACCGCGTGGGAGCAAGGTGATTTTAACCTGCGTATCCCAGTCATCTGCGCTGATGATGGCCGAATCTCGCTAGGTTTACCTAGCCCTGAAGATCTTAAAGCCTTCTTTAAGGGCAAAGAGATCGAATCCCAAGAGCAACTGCGAGAGAGCTGCCCAAGGGCAGAGCAACAAACTATCGCCATCTACTGCGATCACAGTATCGAGATCGTTTGGCCGGTGATCGCTATCTTGCGTAACGATTACAATATTTTGTTACCGGCCAACCTGACCGAACTGAAAAACTTACTGCAGGAAGACGCACCGGATCTACTCCTCCTCGGTACAGAGAATCAGTGGTCAGATATGTTCACACTTTGCGAAGAGGTGAATAAAAACAAAGATGAGTTCCCGCTGCCGGTTGCGTTCCTGAGCCAACAGATTGAGGACCAACTAGAGCTGGATGCTTATCAAGCGGGAGCCGCAGATTTCCTCGCGCTAAACCGTGCGCCTGCCGTGATACAGTCACGTATTAAGATTCTGATGCAGCTTAAACAATCTCAGGATCAACTGGCACGCTCCGCACGCGTTGATGGCCTAACACAGGTCAATAATCGCCGTGAGTTTGAACGCAATATTGAAACTGAATGGCGACGTGCACAGCGCTCTAAGCGTAACTTGTCGCTGATAATGCTCGATATCGACCATTTCAAACCATTTAATGATGGTTATGGTCATCTGGCCGGCGATGGCTGCTTACGCACCATCGCACAAACCATTAAAGCTTCCATTCAACGAGCACAAGATATGGTCTGTCGTTATGGTGGAGAAGAGTTTGCCGTGATTCTGCCAGAGACAGATATTGAAGGCGCACAGCTAATTGCTGAGAGAATTCGCTCAGCCGTTGCCGAGCTGAAGATCGAACATAAGTTTTCCAGCACTGGCAATACCGCCACTGTCAGTGCAGGCGTAGCCTCAATTAATCCTTCAAATGGAGGCTCGCCGCATGAGCTGATCGAGCTGGCCGACCAAGCACTCTATCAATCCAAAGAGAATGGCCGTAACAGAGTCACTCTCAGTTAGAAGTACTCTAAGCCAGATTACTCTAGGCCAGACATTGGAATAAAACCCGGTAGCGCTTTAATTCGCTCTATCCACTTAACGATCTGTGGATAATCTTCCAACTTAATTCCACCTTCCCAAGCTAAACCCACATAAGGCATCACCGCACAATCGGCAATCGTCGGACGACCTAGTGCTAACCAGTCGTTATTAGAAAGATGGGATTCTAGAAGACCAAGAATTCTGTCAGCCACCACCAGCGTCGCGTCTTTATTCAGTTCATAACCAAATTTATCAACGAGTCGAGCTGCACCCGGACCATTTTGTATTTCATTTGCCGAAGTCGATAACCATTGCTGAATCTCAGCTTGCTCCTCTGGGGAGTTACCATACCACTCTGGTGTTGCGTACTTCTGCGCTAGATACACCAAGATTGCATGGGAATCGCGTAGTACCGTGTCGCCATCCTCTAGCACCGGTACCTCACCCCACGGATTCAGATCGATCACCGGTGACTGCTTATGCATACCGGCCAAGAAATCCACGGGAACCAGCTCTAGCGGAATGTTGGTTAGTGATGCAAACAGTCGCGCTTTGTAACAGTTACCTGAAGGTTCCAAATCATACAGTTTCATTCTTATGCTCCTTTATTAGATTCCCGCGCCCACTCAGTTTCCGTGAGCCTAGGGGTAATATGCTTGGAACAATTCCAGTCAAATGCTTCCAGTTTAATATGAATAAACGATTCCGCTTTGGCCGAACTTTCCATCTGATCTGCATAGAGTTTTAAATGTTCTTCAACCGAGAGTAGCTTGACCCGGCCTAAGATTTTTAAGCGCCGACGATGGGGATAATCCATTAAAAATAGCGCTACTTTATCGTTCTTGGAGAAATGGCCTAAGCTTTGATACTGACCATTTCCGCTGAAATTCCCAAAAGCTAAAGTTTCTTCATCCAACACCTGTAGAAAGCCAGCCTCACCACCGCGGTGTTGAATATAGGGCCAGCTATCTTCCCCCACTGACGCCATATAAAAGCTGTCCCGCGCTTGGATAAAGTCGGCTTCACGCTCGCTGAAACGATCAAAATCAGGCATTCGCTGGCGTACCACAGCAGACTTCTCATAACTGCCGAAACGCTGCTGCATTGCCAGTACAGACTCGGTAAAGGTTATGTCGCTAAAACGATGGGCCATGAAAACACCTTGCTTGAACATTTATCATGCAATTGATTATGTTGAAAACAGATAACGCAATAAATACAGCAAACTAGATTTCAATAATGCGATTTATGCATTAATCTGCAGAGATGAATAAACTCAAAGCAATGGCGGTTTTTGTCAAAATCGTCGACTGCGGCAGTCTTAGTGCAGCAGCAGAAAAGTTATCCATGTCCCAATCCTCGGTAGTCCGAACGCTGGCGGCACTGGAGAAAGAGCTCGGTGCTCAGCTGCTCTATCGCACCACCCGTAGCCTCAGCCTAACCGAGGAAGGCGATGACTACTGTCAGCGCTGCCGACAGATATTGTTGGAGGTGGAAGATGCGGAAAATGCCCTCAGCCAGCAACAAACGATCCCTAAAGGGGTGATTCGGATCACTGCACCACAAACCTTTGGCCGCCTGCACCTCAGCCCTGTGATTAATGAGTTTTTAGATACCTACCCAGAGATGGAGGTGGAACTGCTGCTTTTGGATCGTGTAGTGGACCTGATCGAGGAAGGGATGGATATCGCCCTGCGTATCGGCCCCCTTCCCGACTCTACCCTGATCGCGAAACAGGTCGGCGAGGTGAAATACAAAGTCTGTGCAAGCCCAGCCCATATTGCAGAACACGGGGTGCCGAATCACCCAGATGAATTAGAGCAGCTCGATTGTATTCACCTCACCGCGCTCAGATCTCACGCCACCTGGGGATTTACTGAGGGTAACCAGCAATACAGAATCAATGTGCAGGGCAGCTTTAAAACTAACCATGTAGAAACAGCCGTGGATGCGTGTCGAGAGGGTCGTGGTTTCGGTCAGTTCTTAAGTTATCAGGTAAGTCCTCATATCAGAACGGGTCAGTTGACCCCAGTCCTAGAGCAGTTTGAAAGCCCACCGATTCCGGTCAATCTGGTCTATCCACACTCGCGCCGCCTCTCATCCAGAAGCCGTGCCTTTATTGAGTGGGCTCGACCACGATTGCAGCAACGCTTAGAGAACGATTAGGACTCTACAGGCCAGTATTGAGCAAGGGGTGGGAAGCGCTCGATTAAGCCAGTACGCCCCATTGTTTCCATCAACGCCATATTGCGTTCAGGAATCTCATCTGGGTTCTTATAGTGCACTAGCACGCGGCTCATCTGCCCTTCACGGATAATATGAATGGTTGGAAACGGCGCACGGTTAGTCCAGTTGGTAATGTCATCCGCTTCAACCCCAGAGAAACAGTAATCAGGATGGAAGCTCGCCAGTTGGAATACACCGGCAAGACCTGCACGCTCAAGCATCGTTTGGCAAAGATCTAGCAGATCAAGAAACGACTCAAAATCCACCGCTGTCTCGGTGAACGCAACTAAGGTTGTGGATAACTCTTCTTCAGGCGAGTCCTGAATTTTCGCCAGCTCAGCGAGGAAATCCTGTGCTGCGTCAGTCATCACACTGGCATGAGATACCGCGTAACGGATGCTCTGATTGCGCACTTCAGGTGCCGCAAAGGGACACAGATTTAGGCCAACCACAATCGCCTCAACCCATTGTTGAGTTAACTGTTCTGCCTGTGCTGCTGGAAAAGAGAATTTATTAGTCGTCATAGCCATCATTTTACCCCAGCTTCCCCGTCAATGCTCCCTTTTGGTGCCTATGATGCCGACCTCCCTTTCTGCTAATATAGCGCCACTCATCATTAGGAAGCCAAGTACCCCAGTGCCTATCAAGTCTGCTCTTACCACACAAAGTTTTGATACCCGTTGGTTGAAACTACGTCGACCACTCAAAACTGCGGTGCCTCGCGAATGGCAAAGCTGGTTGCTGGATAGCGGCTCCCTAACCCAACGCTTGGTAAAACGCAGTCAGGGGAATTTCCGAGTTGAGGTAGTAAGACAAGGTTGGATGCGTCCAACCCGCTCCGAGGCCAATGCCTTAGGCATAGATCAACGCCAGTGTGCTCTAGTGCGCGAAGTTCAGCTGATCGGTAACGACGTACCTTGGGTGTTTGCCCGTTCGATTATCCCTGCGCAAACCCTAACTGGACGCGAACGGCAACTGCGCATGTTAGGTAACCGCTCTTTGGGAAGTCTGCTATTTACCGATCCAACCATGCGCCGCGATCCTATCGAGATCAGTCGCCTACAACTCCAAGACAAAACCGAGATCTGGGCACGCCGTTCGGTGTTTTTCCTTTCCAATAAACCCTTGCTGGTTTCTGAAGCATTTTTGCCTGAGCTATTAGGCGAGTGATAATGCAGGAAATAGCCAGATGCGTTTACTTAATTTATCGATAAAACAGCCTTTATATTTACTCGTTTTATTCTTAATTTTTAGCGCAAAGAGCATTGCTGCCGACTCAAATTCCCCCTTCGATGAAAGAAGCTTTGATGAACGAAATTATCCCCATGAAGGTGACTACTTCTCTACGATCGCTTCAGGCCATCTAGAAGCGATCCGAAAATCACCAGGTACGGTCAGTGTCATCACCGCTTCAGAAATCGAAGCTATGGGTGCAACACATCTCGATGAGGTATTGGAAACGGTTGCAGGATTACATGTCCAGCGCTCAGATCTAAGTAGATTGGACCCGGTCTACAGTATTCGCGGTATTCAAAATGGCTTTTCCACTCAAGTGCTGGTTCTCTTTAATGGGATAGAGTTTAAAAACCCGTTCAGTGGTGGCCTGCCTACAGCATTTCGATTACCCCTCAACACAATAGAACGCATTGAAGTGATCAAAGGCGCTAGCTCTGCGTTATATGGTGCGAATGCCTACTCAGGTGTCATCAATATCGTGCCAAAACGCTCGCAAAATTTTGCTGAACCTATGTTTCAAGCCAGAACAGGTAGCTTTGGCAGTCGTGATTTCACCGTACAGCATAGCGACTTTGATGGCTTTGGCCAAGGGTATTTCTTTTCACTCGAACATCAACAGAGTGACGGTGATGATTCCAGAATTATTACTAAAGACTTCCAGTCGCTTAATGACATATGGTTTGGTAGTAGCGCATCCTTAGCGCCTGGGCCGCTTAATAGAAATTACTCGGTCACCAATGCAATGTTAAATATCGATAGGGGTGACTGGAGCTGGAATAACTGGTTTTGGCATAACCATAAGGCAGGTAACGGCCAAGGCGGTGCCCGTGCCCTCGACAATTCGGGTTATGAAGACACGCTATCCCTCATGTCGCATCTGCAATACCGAGGCATTATCAACCCTCAATATTCCATCGAGAACAACTATTCCATCCACTATCTAGAGGGTAAAAGCACCTTAACCCTGTTTCCAGCAAACAGCCTTATCCCGATTGGCAGCGATGGAAACCCATATACTCCGGGTGGCAACTTAGTCCGCTTTACTGATGGAGTCATCGGTATCCCTTCTGGAAAAATGCATAAATCCTATGCTGATTTAGTCTTAAAATATGTGGGTTCACCCGATCATATTTGGAGATTTCAGGTCGGGGGGCAATTTAGTAATTTCCGCAGTGAAGAAAGAAAAAATTTTGGCCCCGGTGTATTAGACGGCACCGAAACAGTTGTTGATGGCAACTTAACCGACGTGAGCGATCAGCCGTATGTCTATTCAGAAGATAGTGAACGTCATAATGTGTTTTTAGCTGTACAAGACCAATGGACGCTAAATAAAAACTGGACCCTCTCCGTCGGTGGGCGTGTAGATCATTATTCCGATTTTGGCCGAGTATTTAATCCGAGAATGGGCTTGGTTTGGGAGCCGAATCAAAAATTTACCGGAAAATTACTCTACGGCAGGGCCTTTCGAGCACCGTCATTCAGCGAACTCTATTTAAAGAACAACCCCGGAGGGCTAGGCTCACCAACGCTTAAACCCGAAAAAATAGAAACACTGGAACTAGTTGCCGACGTTAAACCCAAAGAAACGCTGCATCTACAAAACACGTTCTTTTACTACCAAGCCGATGATTTGATCACCAACCAATTTAACGGTTCTGTATATCAATTCCAGAACTCGATGGAACAGAAAGGTTACGGCGTAGAGATCGAGGGAACCTGGGATATCAGTCATGCGTTAAAACTGAAAACTCAATACAACTACCTAAGCACCAAAAACTCTATTACGGGTGGCAATGTGGCCGATATTCCAAACCACACGGCCTACCTAGCCGTAGATTACCGTCTCCCCAATCATTGGAAGCTACACCTGAATAATCATTGGATTGGATCGAGTAACAGGGCTCCAAACGACACGCGCAAAAAACACAGCGGTTATTCATGGGCCAATCTAAAACTCTCTAAAGATCATAAGGTTGCTGGACTAAGTACAGCCCTAATCATCAAAAATGTACTGGATAAGGATGCGACCACGCCTGCGTCTTCAATCATCCCTAACGATTACCCAATCGAAGGCCGCAGCGTATTAGGAGAACTGACTTACCAGTTTTAGGTCCGGAATTAACCAGCTATGGTTCCACCAATCACTTAGTAAGTGCTCACCGTTTCGGAAGTTCATCGTTAATATCAACGATTCTGCGGTCATAGAAAAAGTGGGCATTCGCATCAAACCCTTCAGGAAGTTGATCGTTATTGCACTTTTTGAACATTAATTGCGAGACCAACTTCCAGCCCATCGCATTAGTGTTATACAACACGTCTCCACAATGTTTGCAGAAGATACGTTTCATTCGTTTACTTGGATGCTGGAATTCGACGACTTCGTCTGCCCCTTTACTGATTGAAACTTGATCCGCCTCCCAAGCCAACACTGAGTGATAAGGCACCTGCAAAAGTTCACGACAGTCCTCACAATGGCAATAAGCATGTACCCGTGGCATACCTGAGATGTTTACTTCTACAGCATTACAATCACAATGTATTTGATGATGTTCGGGCATTATTTCATCCTCTTATGATCAGTACCTTTTAACGGCCAACATATTTAATTAAAAATGCTTCTCTAGATGCGCGGTATAACGTTTGAAGTCTGTTTCAATATCAGCATTTTTCATTACATCGAAGCATGCAAAGGTATCTATAGGGCTCATGCCGAAAAAACGGAAGTTCATGTGCATCGGAAAGAACAGGTCATCTACCGACTTACCCTGAAATAGATATTCATTCTCATCGTCGAAAGACTCTTCAGGCGCATTAAAAGTTAGAGAAAGCATGTATCTAGTATTGGTCAATGTACCGCCCGCACCGTAGTTCTTTTTAGGATTTTCTTCGCTACGGCCGTCGAACGCGGTCAGCCGACCATCCATACCTGCAGTGTAGACCTCATCCATATATTTTTTGAAAGACCAAGGCACGCCCATCCAATTAACCGGCGATTGCAAAATCACTGTATCTGCCCACAGATGGTTTTCTATCTGTTCTTCAACGTTGTATTCCAAATGTGTTTCTACTACTCGAATGGCATGCCCTTTGGCTTCTAAAAACTCTGTCGCCAGTTCAACCATTGATCTATTCAAGCGACCTTCGGCAAAGGGGTAAGGCTGATGGGCGTTAATAATCAGTACGTTGCTCATAGTAATCCTGCGCTGCTATATCATTAGGTGAGATATCAACAACAGGTATATTATGGTAACCTACAAACACCTATCAATTAGTATACTTTTAGTAACCTAGGTACAAGAATGGCAAGCGATTTTAAAGCTTCAGTAGAAACAGATAGTTACGGTCGAAAAAAAGTTATCAATGCTTGCTTAGAGCCCTGCTCCATAGAAAAAGGCATGCGCCTGATCGGCGGCAAATGGACAGGCTCACTGATCTATCACCTAAAGGATGGCCCAGTCCGCTTTAATGATTTAGCACGTATGTTGGGTGGCGCTAGTAAGAAGATGATAGACCAGCGTTTAAAGGAGCTTGAGTCTAAAAATATGGTCATTCGTAAAGTGATTAATGATCGCCCTGTCGCTGTCACCTATGAGCTGACCGATTTTGGACAATCTGCTTTAAAAATCTTGGATGACCTGCGAATTTGGTCAGAGAGAAATGCTTTATAGATAGACTTGCCCCAAAGCACTCTTTTAGAACAAAAGCATGCCCCACCAGTTTTCAATCCGCATCACATTAGTGCCTTTAACCATCTGATTAATATGGAAATTAGCACTATTTTCGTGATTCATGAACAACCATTGTGCAGCACAAAAAATAATCTAAATTAACGTTTCCTAAAGCTAGATTTCTGATTATTTGTTCGTATATATTGATTACGCAGCTGCACAACGGAGTGCGGTTTTTATGTATCCATCTCTTCTCGGAATGCCATGATTTTCCGCGTTGATTACATGAAATACTCACTGTAATTCGGTATTGGGACTGTGTAGCTGCCACTTAAGAAAATATAAGTCTCTGATAGCGAATGTTACCTTTGGAGAGTCCAAATGAAACAAGTCTTCGGAGCAGTCTTCCTTCTCTTCGCCACGCCTTACGTGAGCGCGTCCGAGCTCGCGCAATTTCAACAAAATATGGATATTGTCTGGCTGGCTCTGTGCGCTGGCCTAGTTTTCTTTATGCAGGCAGGTTTTTGTTTTGTAGAAACAGGGTGCATTAGAAAGAAAAACACACTCAATGTCGCAGTAAAAAATATCTCTGATATGGCAGCCGCAATTCTTCTATTCTGGGGCTTAGGGTATGGCCTGATGTACGGTGATTCTATTGCCGGGTTCATTGGCTCTAGCGCCTTTTTTCTTTCCGGTGTCACCGAATCCTACGATCTTATCTTTTTCTTATTCCAAGCCGTCTTTGCAGGTACTGCAGCAACCATCGTCTCTGGTGCCGTTGCAGAACGTATGAAGTTCTCTGGCTATCTCATTATTGCGGGTGTAACCGCTGGCTTCTTATACCCTGTCGTCGGACACTGGATCTGGTCCGAAAACGGATGGTTAGCACAAAAAGGATTTATCGATTTCGCTGGGTCCACAGCTGTCCACTCGGTTGGCGCATGGATCGCGTTGGCAGGTGTAATTGTCCTTGGCCCTCGAATCGGACGTTTTAACAAAGATGGCAGTGTCAATGAGATCGCCCCCCATGATCTTTTACTAACCACTGTTGGGGTCTTTATCCTCTGGTTCGGTTGGTTTGGTTTTAATGGCGGCAGCACGCTTGCCGTTGATGGCAGTATTGCTAAGGTCTTGGTTAATACCTCCCTAGCTGCCGCAGCCGGAGGCATCATCAATCTTATGCTGGCCCATATGGATAGCGATTATGTCCGTATCGAGCGGATACTTAATGGTGTGTTGGGTGGGCTTGTCGCTATCACGGCTGGCTGTGCTGTGGTAACGCCACTCGGTGCGGTTCTTATAGGTATGTGCGGTGGTGTGATTGCCCACTATTCTCATCACTTTCTACTTCATGTATGCAAACTAGATGACCCAATTAGTGCCATACCCGTGCATGGTTTCGCTGGCGCTACTGGTACCCTACTACTGGTTTTCTTTGCTCCAGAGGCTGCACTCAATCATAGCTTGCTAGAACAGTTTCTTGTGCAGCTTCAAGGGGTGGTAGCCACACTCGTTTGGTCATTCTCGTTCGGCCTAGTGCTATTCCTTCTCTTAAAAATGGTCGGTCAATTACGTATTTCTGAAGATGACGAAAAAAGCGGTCTTAACGTCTCGGAACATGCTGCAACTACAGGTTGGTTAGATACATTGCAGGCGATGCATGGAATCATGCAAGACAAAGATCTAACTCGTCGAATTAAGATTGAGCACGGAACAGAAGCAGGTGAGGTTGCTGCTTGTTTTAACGCTCTGATCGAACAATTCCAAAGAAATCTTGGTTCCATTTCGCAGACCTCCAGTCAAGTAAATGAAACTGCGTCCAATCTACTTTCCTTCAGTAACCAAACGAGTCAGCGTTTAGAAGAACAGGAAAATAATACAGCCTTGATCGTTGAATCGATCGAAGAGCTGAAAAACACTCTGAACTCGATCTCAGGTCAAGCCCAAGGTGTCGCCGAAAGCTCCAATCAAGCGGATACTGAGCTTATGAGCACCTCACAGATGATTGTTATGGCAACTGGCGCAATCGAAATGATGGCTAAAACTATTGAAGATGTAGCCACCATTATTCCTGAAGTGAACGAACAATCCGACAGAGTAGGAAGAGTGACTGAAGTCATCAGCGAGATAGCCGAGCAGACAAACTTACTCGCACTCAATGCAGCCATTGAAGCAGCAAGGGCCGGAGATGCCGGCAGAGGTTTTGCTGTAGTTGCCGATGAAGTTCGTAACTTGGCGCAAAAAACTAAAGCCTCAACCCTAGAGATTGAGTCTATGGTGGAAGCACTGCATAACAAAACCCGCTCAGCAAATACGATTATCGAGAAAGGTAAAAAACAGGCAGATGAATCGAATAAAACCATCGAAATGGCAGGCTTGTCTTTCCAGTTTATTACGGATGCAGTCCAGCAAATGAAAGCTGTTAACGATCAATTGGCTGCGACAATCGCTGTGCAAACAGATGCATCTGAAGCAATTCATGAAAGTATCGTGGCCATTAAACAAGTATCGGAAGACACAAATCAGGATGTCGCCACTTTGCTAGATGATGGCAAAAGCATGAACAAAATTACGCAGGAAATGCATCAGATAGTGGCTGAGTACAGAGTAGTTCATTAATCCATAAAACTAGAGACTAAACGAAAAGCAGCCTCTAAAGCTGCTTTTCGTTTTAAATATACCGCTCTCTCTAACCACGTAGTGATGTCCTTGCCACTAGCCACTATCAACCATTTAAAACAACAAAGGAGAACTAACCTGCCAGTTTTAGGCAAGTAATACGCTAGCTAAACACAATTAAGGGGTGGGATTGGTGTAATACGCTTCGCTATTACACCCTACTCACTAAACAAACCTATTAAAGGCTGCGACCGCTCTATCAATGCCATAATAAAACGCTAGATATGAAGCAAACACAATCAAGGCAACCAACACATTAAGAAAGACACCGAACCCCTTTCTTACTTTACTTGGCTCGTAACCGTAAACGACCTGATTAATATAAGTGAGTCCTGTTGCTACCGAAGCGACCAAAACACCATAGCAAAAGAATTTTAATGCAACAGAAAGTGAACCGATTGCTGCTGCCTCAGAAACACCTCCGACACCCCATATCTTTCCAAGAAAAGCCAATAATGCCAAAGCAGCACCACCATTCACTATTAGACTAGCTTTGAGCGCAGATTGCCCGGTCATTAAAACGGACTTAAAGACCTCTAAATTAGTGGCATTAACCCAGCCACCATGTGCACGATAGTTCTCTTGATCCTGTTTGAAACTTTCAAGCCCTATCTCACTAGGTCGCTCACGTTCCTCACGACTCGCTACATCAGGCAGATCTGAAGTTTTATCAATATGCTCTTCAAAAAAACCAAGGTAATTCTTCAACCTTTCGATCTTCAGGGTTTCAATCCCTTCACTCTCAAAACTGTCAAAGTCTTCTCGCATTATTTCCAATAGTCTTTTAGCTTCCATTCTTATCCCTCCGACGCTGCTAATCCATACACAACTAAACCATACTCTGAGCAACCATATCTACATTTCAAAAAGATATAAAAGTTGCCATGTAATGGATGTGATTAGAAAAGTAAGCCCATGAAACACAATTATCCAAATAAACGTATTTTCAAAGCCTTTCCTCTAGGCGCAGCCGTCCTCTAGCAGCGTAGCTGCGTCCTAAAAGCGAAGCGATCTCTAGCCGCGCAGCGGCGTCCTTGCCTTTAAAAAATTAAATCACCAACTGCAATAACATTCGCAATCCCGTAATCAGCAATACCACCGCGAACACTTTCTTCAGCTTGCCCGCATCCAACTTAGATGCGATGGATACGCCAATAGGGGCGAACAGAACAGTCAGTGGCACTATGCAGAGGAAACCGATCAAGTTTACCAAGCCAAATGTGCCCGCAGGTGCATCGGTTGGTGTGCTACCGAGCAGCAACATAGTTACGGCACCTGGCAAGGAGATGATTAGACCGATGGCAGCAGCCGTACCTACTGCCTTATGCGCAGGATAGTTGTATAGGGTAAGCATAGGCACCGAGATTGTGCCGCCGCCGATACCGACCATCGAACTGAAAAAACCAATGGATGTGCCCATAGCCGTTTGCCCTACTTTGCCCGGCAGTTGTTGGAATAACGCAGATTTACCGGTTCTAAATAGCATGTTCAAAGCAGATAGCGTCGCGATCACGCCAAATAGCGCAGTAAGCCAAGTACCATCGACACGCGTTACCAGCCAACTGCCAATCAAAACACCGACAAAGATAAAAGCAGCCCAACGTTTTAGCAGATCAAAGTCGACATTGCCTTTGTTGTGGTGGGAGCGAATCGAGCTAATCGAGGTGGGAACGATCGTCGCTAATGAGGTTGCGGTCGCCACAACCATAGCCGATTCGGGTGATACGCCAAAACTCTGAAAGAGGAAAAACAGCACCGGTACGATTACGATGCCACCACCAACACCGAGTAAACCCGCTAAGATGCCAGCGAAAGCACCTGTTGCCAGTAGCGCTATAAAGGTTGGGATATTGTTGAGAAAGAATTCAGTGATATTCATTGAGGGAAGTTTCTATACAGTGGCTCTACCCTGAGGTTTATAGCCATAAAGAGATGGGGCCATAAGGCCCCAGTTTTTAAAAGAGTGTCGAGCTGTTTTGCTAAGACAGTCTTAAGCTGCCAGCTCTTTTCTAACCAGTTCTGCACCGGCGCGCAGGGCATTCAGCTTGCCGCGTGCGATCTCGCGCGACAGGGGTGCCATACCGCAGTTGGTGCAAGGATAAAGTTTGTCAGCATCAACATACTTGAGCGCACCACGCAGTGTTGCGGCAACCTCTTCAGGCGTCTCGATGGTCTCTGTCGCGACATCAATCGCACCCACCATCACTTTCTTACCACGAATCAGTTCCAGTACTTCAAGCGGTACACGGCCGTTGTGGCACTCCAAAGAGATGATGTCGATATTGGATTTTTGCAGAGACGGGAACGTATCCTCATATTGACGCCATTCCGAGCCCAGCGTTTTTTTCCAATCGGTGTTGGCTTTAATGCCGTAGCCGTAGCAGATATGCACGGCTGTTTCGCATTTAAGCCCTTCGATCGCGCGCTCTAGGCAGGCGATGCCCCATTCATTTACTTCTTCAAAGAAGACGTTAAATGCCGGCTCATCAAACTGGATAATATCCACGCCAGCCGCTTCTAGCTCTTTCGCTTCTTCGTTGAGCGCTTTGGCAAACTCCCAAGCTAGATCCTTACGGCTCTTGTAGTGATCATCGTAAAGGGTATCAACCATGGTCATCGGTCCTGGTAGCGCCCATTTAATCGGCTGATCCGTTTGTTTACGCAGGAACTTAGCGTCTTCCACAAACACAGGCTTTTGACGGCTCACTGGACCAACCACAGTCGGTACGCTGGCATCATAGCGATTACGGATTCGGACGGTTTTGCGCTTTTCAAAATCAACGCCGCTCAGGTTCTCGATAAAGGTTGTCACAAAGTGCTGGCGTGTTTGCTCGCCATCGCTAACGATATCAATGCCTGCATTTTCTTGCTCTTGCAGGGTCACACGCAGCGCATCCTGTTTGCCGGATAGGAGTTCTTCACCTTCTAGTTTCCAAGGTGACCAAAGTTTCTCCGGTTCTGCTAGCCAAGAGGGTTTAGGTAAACTGCCAGCAGTTGAAGTAGGTAGTAAGTTTTTCATAATTTATACAACTCTATATCTTGGCTTACGCGAAGTTAGCAGACCATTTTTCAAGAAGATCCCCATAGGGCTTAATAAAGTGCTCTTCCGCCCATTTGCCCTGTTCAACCGCTAAACGGCTGCGCTCTTCTCGGTCATACACAACTTGTGTTAGTGAATAATCTTGGTGCTTCAAACTCGGTTTAAACACCTCGCCAGCAAAGGCATTGGCGTTATAAATCTCTGGGCGATAGATCTTTTGGAACGTTTCCATCGTGCTAAGGGTGCTGATCAACTCAAGGTTGGTGTAATCGTTGAGCAGATCCCCGTAGAAATAAAACGCGTAAGGCGCCACGCTGTTTGGTGGCATGAAGTAGCGCACTTCCATACCCATCTTTTTAAAGTACTGTTCGGTCAATGACGGCTCGTTTGGCTCGTATTCCGTACCTAGAACCGGGTGGGTATTCGCCGTCTTATAATATGTTTTGTTATCCGACACACTCAGGCAGATCACAGGCAGCTTATTGAAGTTTTGCTTGTAGGCCTCTGAGTTCACAAAGTCTTTAAACATATTGCCATGCAGCTCACCATAGTTATCCGGCACGCTGAATTGCTCGGCATCTTTGTTGTGATTCAATAGCAGCACGCTGAAATCATAATCACGCACGTAAGAGGAGAAGTTGTTGCCAACAATGCCTTCTATACGGCGCTCTGTTTTGTGATCAAGAATGTACGTTTTTAAGATCTCAATCGTCGGGAAATTATCGCC
Organism: Neptuniibacter sp. QD48_55; assembly: GCF_047778115.1. GTDB lineage: Bacteria > Pseudomonadota > Gammaproteobacteria > Pseudomonadales > Balneatricaceae > Neptuniibacter. Next base: position 3,483,353 of record NZ_CP180555.1, read on the forward strand.
ATTGCCTTGCACATCAATATCAACATGGATGATCTCAAGCTCTACCGAGTAGCGATCATGGTTTGGATTATCCCAAGTCGCCAGCGTATTAAAGCTGTTATCAATCATCTTGATCGCACGGCTCAAATTTTCTTTACGCTGTTCGCCACGCGCTAAGTTGGCAAAGTTAGTTGTTAGGCGAGTATTGCCTGATGGCTCATAGTTTTCGTCGAAACTAATGCGCTCAATGCTGTATTCGAAACCGTTGCTCATAATCTGTATTCCGTAGAAATTAAGTCTGACTTTTCATCGCTCTCTGGACTGTTCACCTGCCTTAATTGCCAAGGGCCGATATTAGGAGCAGTCGTACTTCTGGTGAGCGTTAAGTTAAGTTCACTTTTTACAGGGACGGCTTTATGAAAAAAATTGATTAAAATTTATGGTTTGATGACCTTTGCTCATGAATTAAAGAAGGCAACATTTGGAAGAGGCACTGCGGGTATGTTTTTGCTGGATAAGGCCCCCATTTACGCGGGCTGCATCGTAATAGACGATGTTCAGGATCTAGTGCTCGGCAAGCACAGCGAATAGACAATGTATGAGGGAAACTAATTGATCAGTGAAAATTAACCATTTCTACTCATGCAATAAGCTCTTTAAGCTGCTTGGCAATCAGTCACGAAAACAGAATTTTTAGGTTTGTTTATGAGTAACCTTGCCACAACCTACCCAGTCGCTTCTTACCCTTGTCAGGTTGTTAAGTTAATCCCTTTGAGTAATGGCTCTTTTGATACAGATACATTTGATATTGAGCTGCAATCGCCAGCAGGTACAGAACTTAACTATCATGCAGGACAGTATCTGCAGTTCGATTTAGATGTTAATGGCGATGGTCAGCTACAAACGCTCTCCTACACCATTGCCAGCAGCCCTGATTCAGCAAACCCTCGCCGCCTACAACTGTTTATCCAAAACGGCAGTGAGTTTGCAGATAAAGTTTTAAACTGCCTATCTCAGCATGCAAAAAGCCAAACGCCCCTGAATGTAACACTGGCAATGGGGAAAGCCTTTTTACAGACTGATCTTACTCAGCCTCACCTACTGATCGCGGCAGGCTCGGGCATATCCAAAATTAAAAGCATCACCGAAGCGATACTAAGACGTAAACCCAATGCCGAGGTGAAGATTTACTGGTCTAACAAACAGAGCACAGAGTTCTATCTGCTAGAGCAGTTCCAAGCTTGGGCGGATCAGAATACAAACCTCAAGTTCACACCGATTCTCGAATCGCCAGACGCCAACTGGAACGGCCGCACTGGCTTTATTTACGAAGTAGTAAGCGAAGATTGTAATGCTCTTGAAGGCACTCAAACCTACCTCTGCGGCTCACCCAATATGGTTTACGGCACACTCGATCAGTTAGAGTCGAAAGGGCTTAAGGAAGAGAACTGCTACTCAGACGTGTTTGAGTTTGCGCCAAGGGGACGGCAAGCTGCTATTTGAAGCGCTGATTAAGTAGAGGAAAAAAGTGTACTAGCTTTGCTATTACACTGCTTCAGCATCCCTAACAAACCGGAACAGTTCGTCCTGTGGTAGAGGTTTGCTGAATAGGTACCCCTGACCATAATCACAGCCCAAATCTTTAAGTAGTCGGCACTGCTCTTCTGTTTCAACACCCTCAGCTATGGTTTGCAAACCAAGGTTTTTAGCCATCTGGATAATAGTTTTCACCAAAAGATAATCTTCGCCCTGCTCTTTCATATCTCTGATAAAAGACTGGTCGATTTTCAGATAATCAAAAGGGTAATGCTTCAGGTAACTCAAAGATGAAAAGCCGGTACCAAAATCATCAAGCGCCAATGAAAACCCTTGGTTCTTAATATGATTGAGCTGCTCTAATGCCTCATCAGGTGACTCTATCATCAAGCTTTCGGTTATTTCGATACAAACCAAGTCAGGGCTCAAATCGTGTTGGGTTAAGATTTCAGCGGTTGTAGGCCTCTCCCCTTTGCTAAAGTTGAACTCACCCGGCGAGCGGTTAACCGTGACACCTACAGAGCTCTTTTGCTCGCGACTCAATTCAGCATTCAACTGAGCAAAAACCTGAACTGAGCGGTTGAATATCAATTCCCCTAACTTCTGTATAAGCCCAGTAGACTCAGCTATTGGAATAAATTCTGCTGGGGAAACCTGACCTAACTGCTCATCCGTCCAGCGAGCCAGAGCTTCACAATGATGGACTGACATATCTTTTAGATTAACGATCGGCTGGAAATACGGCTCAATCACCCCTTCAGAAAGCGCTTTGTAGAGCCTGTTTTCTACTTTGTCATGGCGACGGGCCTGCTCTTCAAACTCCTGACTATAAAAACTATAGCCGCCACGGAAATGCTGTTTTGCAAAACGTAGAGCGGTTTGAGCATTGCGCATTAGAGCATCAAGATCTTCGGCATCCTCACCCAAGATACTAATACCGACAGAACAGGAAGGAGAGATATCACCCGACTCAGTGTGAATAGTCTCTGTAAATAGCTGCAAAGTGCGTTTAATTTGTTTTTCTAAGCGATGAAAGCTGTCAAAACCCGCCAGCAATGCAAAGTCATCACCGCCCAGTCGAGCCAATACATCACTGTCACGCGTCTGGCCTTTAAGCTTCTCACCAATGGTTTTTACAACCATGTCTCCAACGATATGCCCGTATGAAGAGTTCACCATATTCAGGTTATCAATATTCATACGAATCAAAGCAATATGCTGACTGGCCCGTTGAGCAACAGCAATCGCTTTAGTGGCATGGTCTTGGAACTCAAAACTATTACTCAGTCCAGTAAGGTAGTCATGAGTTGCCTGATGATAGAGCTGCTCCTGCAACGCCTTCTCAGAACTGATATCTCTAAAGCTGGAGATAAAGTTGGATATTTCGCCCTGATCATTCTTTACCAGAGAGATTGAACTCCATACCGGATAAGTTTCACCATCCTTGCGTCGGTTCCACAACTCACCCTGCCAGATGCCTTTTGCGGAAAGGTCCTGCCACATTGCATCGTAAAAGGATTTCGGTTGTAGACCTGAATTAAGCATACTGGGATTATTGCCAATCAGCTCTGCCCTGCTATAACCACACATCCTTTCAAATGCGGCGTTTACTTCAAGAATATTGTTGTTTTCATCAGAGACCAGAAGCCCCTCATTCGTATGTTCAAAAACTCGATGAGAAAGATCTAACTGCTGATTTTTCTTTTGTAGAAGAGAGATCTGTTTCTGCTGTTCCCTCTCCCAGAGAGTGCGTTCTAATTCAGCAGAAGCACGTATGGCGAAAAGATCGAAAATGCCCAAAATATCTTCGCAGGCCTGATCCTTTTGCTTAAAAAGAGCAACCAATAAACCTATAGGTTTACCCTCAGCATCTTTTAAGCTTTTTCCGACATAACCTTGCAAGCCAAAGTCATCCAACATTTGGTCGCCAGGGAAAAGCGTTGCAATCTCACGGGGATAAACACATATGCCGCCACTGTAAACTTTGTCACAAGGCGTTCCCTCCAGATCATAAGAAAGCTTTTCACCTAACTGCCCTTCGCACCATAAGGAGACAGTATTTGCTTGGTGGGAAACTAAATCTAGTTCACCAATCAAGACATAATCAGCATCAATCAGTTGAGCGAGACTAGTGACCAAGACATCAAAATACTGATGACCACTATGCTCATTTACCAGCTTAAGCGCTGCATCAACGGATTGATCAAATTTTAAACTCATACTACCAATATTCTTACTTAACTGAGTTCATTCCTGAGTGCTTTAAATTGCCCCATTCATCCTGATTGATGGCTTTGCTATAAAGGATAGACTTTGACTGTTGAACATACGAATTAATACTCGCTTCTGGATCATATAAAGAAACAAAAAAAGCGACTAATTCTGAGCTGAGCAGTTTGACACAAAAAAGCAGCCTAAAGGCTGCTTTCGCTCAATAAATCCGCTATTTACCCAACATCCCATTCAACTCTGGAATACACGAACCACAATTAGTACCGCACTTCAGCTTATTGCCCAATGCATCGAGTGAGTTACAGCCCTGTTGGATAGCATCTTCGATGGCGTGGCTGCCTACTTGGTAACAGCTACAGATGATCTCGCCCGGATCTTCCAGTTCGCAGCCTGTTACGCTGAGTAGGAAGCGGCGTTGATCCATATTCACTTCGGTTTCGGCAAAGAGTTGCTCCAACCACAAGGTCGAAGGAATCTGGCCGTAAGGCATACGGAAGAAGGCCCACTCAAGCTGCTCGCCATTGAGACCCGCAGCGCGGAAGCTATTTTGGTTGGCATCTTCCAACCAGATATCGATTTCACCAAACTGTTCCTGACACCAGCTACGCATATCTTCGATTTTGTTGCTGTCTGCCAGATAGTAGAGCGATGCACTCTCTTTGGGCACGCGAGACCAGTATTCAACCGGCAATGCATCATCTAGGGGCTTGCGAGTAATTAACCAGCCTTCCCAAGCGGGGTTATACGACTCGACGTTGACCACCGCGTGTTTACCTTCTGGCTGACCCGAGAACGGATCGACCGCCGGTTGCACGAGAGCACCCATACGCGCCTTGGCACTGAACTGTTTGTTCCAGTGCATAGGCACAAAGATTTCACCGCGGCGCTGATCGGTATCAACGATACGGGCACGACCGATATATTCCGCCTGTATGTTTTTAAGTTTAACGAGCTCGGATTCTTTGATATTCAGTTTTTCCGCGTCCTCTCTGTTGAGCTCAACAAAGGGTTCTTCGCGGTGTTGAAAAAGGCGGCTGGTACGCCCTGTATGGGTCATTGTGTGCCACTGATCACGAATACGGCCGGTATTCATAACAAAAGGCATTTCGTCGCAAGGCTGCTGTAGCGGGTCGTGTGGATCGACCGTAATAAACTGTGCCTTACCCGATGGGGTAAAAAACTTACCGTCTGCAAATAAACGCGCAGTGCCATAAGGCGCAGCATCAGTTACCGGCCACTGTTGTGGTTTTAAAGCATCGTAGCTTTTCAGATCCAGATCTTGCAGCAGGCTGATATCAAAGGCGCGGCTACCGTTGTTTTCAAAACCCGATAACTCAGCATGTTCTTTAAAGATCTCGTAAGGGTGATCGTAGGTGAAGGCCTGCTCATAGCCCATACGCTTGGCCACTTCGCTGATAATCCACCAATCTGGTTTCGCTTCGCCTGATGGCGGCAGCAAGCTGCGCTGGCGGGAGATACGACGCTCAGAGTTAGTTACAGTACCGTTTTTCTCACTCCAGCCCGTCGCCGGCAGACAAACATTGGCAAGGGCAACCGTATCGGTATGCGCCATACAGTCAGATACCACCACCAGCGGACATTGTTTCAAGCTGCGAACCACTTGATCGGCATTTGGCAAACTTACCGCAGGGTTGGTACCCATAATCCAGATCGCTTTTACTTTGCCCGCTTCAATCGCTTCGAACAGATCCACCGCTTTATAACCGGCGCTAGTCGCAACATGATCGCTGCCCCAGAAACGTCCTACACGGTCGACCGCCTCTGGCGAGTTTAGCTCCATATGTGCTGCAAGCTGATTCGCTAGGCCACCAACTTCGCGGCCACCCATTGCGTTTGGCTGCCCAGTAATAGAGAACGGTCCTGCACCCTCTCTACCTAGGCGACCCGTCGCAAGGTGACAGTTAATAATGGCATTAGAGTTATCGGTTCCACTAGCTGACTGGTTCACCCCTTGCGAATAGAAGGTCACAACTTTTTCAGTTTTGGCGTACCACTCAAAGAAGGTGCGCAACTGCATGATAGGCAGATCACAGGCTTTAGCCACGCTTTCAACATCTGGGAAAGTAAGCTCGGCATTAGCACGGGCATCAGCGAAGCCTTCAGTGAAGTTGGCGATATATTCGTAATCAAGATGATCATGACGCGCTAAGTAAGAAAGCAAACCAGTAAACAGAGAGCTATCGGTTTCGGCTTTGAGCTGAATATGCAGATCGGCGATATCACAAGTCGCGGTTCGACGAGGGTCTACCACTACTATTTTCAGATTAGGATTCTTAGCTTTTGCCGCTTTCATGCGTTGGAAAAGGATTGGATGGTTCCACGCAGCGTTTGAGCCGGTGATGATGATCAGCTCAGCTAGTTCTAGATCTTCATAGCAGCAAGGAACAGCATCGGCACCAAAAGCGCGCTTATAACCAGCTACGGCTGATGACATACAAAGGCGCGAGTTGGTATCGACATTGGCGGTGCCGACAAAGCCTTTCATCAGTTTGTTGGCAATATAGTAATCTTCGGTAAGGAGCTGGCCGGAGAGATAAAAGGCCACAGAATCGGGCCCGTGCTCCATTACGGTGCGCTTGAAACCTTCCGCGACTGTTTCAAGAGCACTGTCCCACTCAACAATTTCGCCATCGACGACTGGGTTGAGTAAGCGCCCTTCGGCCCCTAATACCTCGTTTAATGAGGAGCCTTTTACACATAATCTGCCAAAATTAGCGGGGTGTTCTTCGTTACCCTTTACTGCAACTACGCAATCGTCAGCAATTTCGGCCTTTACCCCGCAGCCCACGCCGCAGTAAGGACAGGTCGTTGTCGTTTGCATCTTTACCTCCAATAAAACTATCCAGGAGCAACGTAAATATTTGGCTTACTGGTCAGTTTTTTGGAATGCAGGCACCTGCATACCCTAAACTGAAGACAGAGTAAGCACGCACCGTTGCGCATCAAAATGTATTGCTCCTAGTACAGCAAAGCGCGTGCCATAAAGCGCCCGAATAACCATGGAACAAATATTGCTTTATGACAGGCTATCCAATTCCGGAACTGGATTAATGAGTAAAGTAAACTGTTTAAACGTGCTGTTGATCGATGACGAGCCCATTCGTGTGAATGCGCTTGAGAAGGCGTTAAATACGCTAGGGCACCATGTTGTCTGTCATCTACCTAACACCACTGATCTAAATAAGCATGTCGAGGAGAACCACCCCGACATAGTCATTATAGATATGGATTCACCCAACCGTGACACGCTGGAAAGTATGGCGACGATGAGCCAGAACAATCCACGCCCGATCGTTTTCTTTGCGGAACAACAGAACGACCGCAGGACGATGGCCGAAGCAATCAACGCCGGTGTCAGCGCTTATATAGCCGACGGCCTACAACCAGACCGCGTAAAAGCGATTATGGATACGGCGATTGCTCATTTCGATGCTCACAGTTTATTACGTGAAGAGTTGGAGAAAACCAGAAACCAACTGGCAGAACGCAAAACCATAGAGAAAGCCAAAGGCATGCTGATGAAGCATCAAGGCTGCGACGAAGAACAGGCATATCAAACCCTGCGTAAGCTTGCGATGGACCGAGGTCAGAAAATTCCCGATGTGGCACGAAATGTGATTGAAGTTTTACAACTGGCGAACGGCCTGAGTAAGTAAAAGAGATAGGAGCTGATATGTCAGAAGCACTGACACTAGAAAAAACTGACCTGAAACTAGGTTTTGTGGCACTGCTCGATTGTACCCCTTTGGTTGTTGCGCGCGAGAAAGGCTTTTTTAAGAAACATGGTTTGAATGTCATCCTGAGTAAAGAGTCCTCTTGGGCCTCTATTCGCGACAAAGTAAGTTTTGGATTATTTGATGCAGCCCATATGCTGGCACCAATGCCGCTGGCTGCAACATTAGGCTTAAACGGTAACCCTACACCGATGATGACGGCGTTATCCCTCAGCCAGAACGGTACGGCTATCACTCTATCGCAAGAACTGTATATAGCGCTGTCGAATAAGATCTCTGATTGGGATGACTGCGAGCAAGTAGGCCAACAGTTTAAAAAGCTGATCCAACAAAGCGGACGCAAACCGGTTATCGCAACCGTTTACCCCTACTCAAACCATCACTACCAACTACGCTTCTGGTTAAACCAGAACAACATCAATACCGAAGAGGATGTGCAGCTGGTCGCGGTACCACCGACCAAAATGCTAGATAACCTTTCCACCGGTCTGATTGATGGTTACTGCGTAGGTGAACCTTGGAATAGCTTAGCTTTAGTGCAACAGATTGGTGGCCTTGTGAGTACCGGCCATAAGATTTGGGGCTCCCATATGGAGAAAGTGCTGGGCGTCACGCAACAGTGGGCTGATCAACACCCAAATACCCACCGCGCTTTAATTAAAGCACTCCACGAAGCCTGCCTATGGGCAGAAGATCCAAGTAATCAGGCTGAGATATTAAAACTACTCGCACTGCCACCTTATTTAGATCAAGCAGCAGAGCAATTATCTAAGTTCACTCCACCCTATTCGATGGAGCAGCATTTCTCCGGCGAGAATGTGAACTGCCCAGATCCTGACCATGGGCTGTTCTTAATCGATCAGATGCGTAAATGCGGCCAGATTGGCGAGCAGGCATTTGATCAAGATGAGATCGTTCATAACGTCTATCGCAAAGATCTATATCACGACTGGATCGGCGCTTAAATCTAAATTGAAAAGAACAGGCTCAGTTCATAAGAACTGAGCTTTTTTTCTCTACAAAGCTCCGATCCTAAAACCCGCCCTTCTATTGATAATCTTTATTCCATTTAAAGCCCCTTTTTAAACCTTTCGCCCCAAAACAAGCTTCACTTGCCCCATTTTTGCTCTCGCACTTTTGCACCAACTTAATGACCAAAAGCCCTATTGTGCACCGCAACAAACCACGACCTAAACTTACAGAAACACACAGAACTACCATAACTTATTGTTTTTATTGAGTTCAATGAACTCTGGCACAGCATCTGCTCTATTAGATAACAAATGAGAGCACCAATGGCGGTGCACTCTAAAAGTTAAACATGACCCAGAAGGTCACAAAATTTGAAACTAGGCAAAGGCGCCTCGGCTGATCACAGTGATGTGATCATGTTCGGCGCCTTTTTGTTTTTAAGATTGGGAGAACGATCCATGCTTAAGAAGAAAAAGGCTCTACTAAGTAAAGTTATCAGCGGTGCAGTTTTAGCTGCATCATTAATTACCGTCCCTGCATGGGCAGCAATTGGTGAGCCTGAAAAAGAAGATCTGAAGTTTGGTTTTATCAAACTGACAGATATGGCTCCTCTAGCGGTTGCGTACGAAAAAGGCTTCTTTGAAGATGAAGGCCTCTACGTAACGCTAGAAGCGCAAGCAAACTGGAAAGTTCTTCTCGACCGCGTCATTGACGGTCAGCTTGATGGCGCACACATGCTTGCAGGTCAGCCGCTAGGTGCCACTATCGGTTTCGGTACGCAGTCTCATATCATCACTGCATTCTCTATGGACCTTAACGGTAACGCGATCACTGTATCTAACGATATTTGGGATCAAATGAAAGAATATGTGCCTAAACAAGCTGATGGCAAACCAGTACACCCAATCAAAGCCGATGCACTAAAACCTGTTGTTGAGAAATATAAAGACGACGGTAAGCCATTTAATATGGGTATGGTATTCCCAGTATCTACCCACAACTATGAGCTACGTTACTGGCTAGCAGCGGGCGGTATCCACCCAGGTTACTACGCACCGCATAAAGGTGATACATCCGGTACGATCGATGCCGATGCCCTACTATCTGTAACACCGCCACCACAGATGCCAGCAACAATGGAAGCAGGCACGATCTACGGTTACTGCGTAGGTGAGCCATGGAACCAGCAGGCTGTATTTAAAGGTATTGGTGTACCTGTAGTAACTGACTACGAGATTTGGAAAAACAACCCAGAGAAAGTATTTGGTGTATCTAAAGCATGGGCAGATGAAAACCCGAATACTCACCTTCGTGTTGTTAAAGCGATGATCCGTGCAGCTAAATGGTTGGACGATAACAACAATGCGAACCGCCCAGAAGCAGTAAAAATCTTGTCTCAGCCTAACTATGTTGGTGCGGACTACGACGTTATTGCTAACTCAATGACAGGTACATTTGAGTACGAAAAAGGCGATAAGCGTGAAGTGCCAGACTTCAACGTATTCTTCCGTTACAACGCGACTTACCCGTACTACTCCGATGCGATCTGGTACCTAACTCAGATGCGTCGTTGGGGTCAGATCTCTGAACCTAAGTCTGACCAGTGGTTCATGGATATCGCGAAGAAAGTTTACCGTCCTGATATCTACGCAACAGCAGCTAAAGAGCTAATCGAAGAAGGTAAGATGACGCCGGACATGTTCCCAGACTTCAATACTGAAGATGGTTTCCGTGCTCCGCAGACTCACTTCATCGACAACATCACTTACGACGGTAAGAAGCCAAACGACTACCTGAAGAAGTTCAACATTGGTCTGCAACCAGAACAGAAAATCTAATCTGACTGGTTAAGCATATTCCTCCCCCTTGGTTTCGGGGGAGGAATTCAGGTCAACGAGGGAGTAGCAAGTTATGAGTAATACATCAGCACTATCAGGCATCAGTGCCTTTTTTGAAAATCCGAAAGACAATCTAAAGAAGTTCAGCAAAACCCTTCTGGTACCTCTGGTTGGTCTACTAATTTTCCTTTTCGTATGGGAGATCGGCGCGAAAAGCATTAATACATCCTTGGGCGCATTCCCGGGCCCAATGGCAGTGTATGAACAATCAATCAATTTGGTGAACGATCACCAGAATGAACGCAATAAAGAGGCCTCTTTCTATGAGCGCCAAGAGAAGCGTAACGCTAAGAAACTAGAAAAAGATCCAAACGCTAAAGTAAAAATTCGCCCTTACACAGGCAACCCGACTTTTTTTGATCAGATCGGCACTAGCCTAGTAACGGTATTGTCAGGTTTTATTCTGGCATCCCTGATCGCAATCCCTGCGGGTATCGTGATCGGCTTAAACAATACGCTTTACTCTGCACTGAACCCGTTGATTCAGTTGTTTAAACCAGTATCACCACTGGCATGGTTGCCGCTGGTTACTATGGTTGTCAGTGCGGTTTATGTCAGCAAGGACCCAATGTTTGCTAAGTCTTTTGTGACATCTCTAATCACTGTATCTCTATGTAGTTTGTGGCCAACACTGCTTAACACAGCGGTAGGTGTATCTAGCATCAGTAAAGATCTACAGAACGTATCTCAGGTACTACGTCTGAGCTGGTTCGCCCATGTCACCAAAATTGTACTGCCATCCTCTATCCCAATGATCTTCACAGGTCTGCGTCTATCGCTGGGTATCGCGTGGATGGTGTTGATCGCCGCAGAGATGCTGGCGCAAAACCCTGGTCTAGGTAAGTTCGTTTGGGATGAGTTCCAGAACGGTAGCTCCAGCTCCCTAGGCCGAATCATGGTAGCCGTGCTTGTGATTGGTCTGATCGGCTTCCTATTAGACCGCGTTATGTTGTTCCTACAGAAGAAAGTGTCTTGGGATAAGACTGCGGTACTTAGATAAATAAGACGTTAAGAAAAACGTTCACAGAATTTAAAGCCTGAGAGGCCAAGCCTCTCAGCAGGAGAATTATCATGACTCAACCTCCAAAGCATTTAGAACTAACAAAAGTAGATATTGATTTCCCTACTCCTAATGGCCCTTTTAAGGCCTTGCAGGATGTAAACCTGACCATCAATAAAGGTGAGTTTGTCTCGCTAATCGGTCACTCCGGTTGTGGTAAATCAACTGTACTGAATATCGTTGCAGGTCTTTATCAAGCGACTAAAGGTGGCTGCCTGCTTGATGGTAAAGAGGTCAATGCACCGGGTCCTGAACGTGCAGTGGTTTTCCAGAACCACTCCCTATTACCTTGGTTAAGCGCTTACGAAAATGTTGAGCTAGCCGTGAAACAGGTTTTCGGTAAGCAGAAATCAAAAGCAGAGATGCGCGAATGGATTGAACACAACTTATCGCTCGTACACATGGATCACGCGATGGACAAACGTCCTGATGAGATCTCCGGTGGTATGAAGCAGCGTGTCGGTATCGCCCGTGCCCTAGCAATGGAACCGACCGTAATGCTGATGGATGAGCCATTTGGTGCCTTGGATGCCCTAACCCGTGCTCACCTGCAGGACTCTCTGATGGAGATCCAAAAAGATCTCAACAACACCGTGATCATGATTACCCACGATGTCGATGAAGCAGTACTGCTATCTGACCGTATTGTGATGATGACCAATGGTCCAGCTGCGACTGTTGGTGAGATTCTTGAAATCGACCTGCCGCGTCCACGTGACCGTATCGCATTGGCGGATGACCCACAGTACAACCACTATCGTCATGAAGTTCTGACCTTCCTATATGAGAAGCAGCGCAAACCTGATAGCACTGATTCCGCACCCAAAGAGGATAAAAAGCAGGATCTGGCACAGGATGTGCAGGATGATAAAGCAGAAAGCGAGGAACAAGCTGCTTAAGCACCAAAACCCTACATTTCAATGGTGATTTATAGGATTGGATCAGGCTAAAGCAGTGCACAGCTAAAAAAGCGCACCAATACAGCGCACCTTATTAGCTAGTCTGAATGCTCCAACGATGGAGCGGTAAATCCTCGCATTGGATCGAACAAAGGCGTTCATACCTCTCTCCCTAACCTACCACCCAAGGTTAAGGACAGAGGTCTGAGCGCCTTTTTTATTGCTTTTAAAACCTTACGAGGCCCCTATTATGAACGACTCAGGAAAGCTAAATATTTTTGCTTTCAGCGGCAAAATGAAGATTTTGCACATGAGCTGGATGGCATTCTTTATTACGTTTTTTGTCTGGTTCAACCATGCTCCATTACTGGGTGCAATTGCCCAATCACTGAGCCTAACGCCAGCTGAAGTAAAAACACTTCTTATTCTGAACGTTGCGCTAACCATTCCTGCTCGCATCATCATTGGTATGCTGACCGATAAATACGGCCCTCGTATCACTTACGCTGCGCTACTGTTTATCGCCAGTATTCCGTGTTTCCTTTTTGCTCTATCCACTGACTTTGCTCAGGCAGCGATTTCACGTTTCCTACTAGGCTTTATCGGTGCCGGCTTCGTAATCGGTATCCGTATGGTAAGTGAGTGGTTCCCTGCAAATGAGCTGGGTACTGCAGAAGGCATCTACGGCGGCTGGGGTAACTTCGGTTCGGCTGCAGGCGCTATGTTGCTACCAACGCTGGCATTGATGTTTGGTGGTGAAGACGGCTGGCGTTACGCAGTAGGCCTAACTGGCTTGATGAGCCTTGGCTTCAGCTTTATCTGGTACAAAAACGTATCTGATACGCCAAAAGGCTCTACTTACTTCAAGCCGAAGAAAATTGGCGGCATGGAAGTAACCAGCAAAGGAGACTTCGTCTTCATGCTAATCATGAAGCTGCCAATGTACGCTGCTCTTTCTCTGCTAACGTGGAAGCTTTCACCAGCAGGTGTATCTATCCTTTCTGATATGGCTGCAGTAGCAATCTATGTGAGCTTAGGTGCAATCCTTGTTTACGATTGTGTAAGTGCATACAAAGTAAACAAAGAGATCTTTGAGAAGCCAGTTCCTGAAGTTGAGCAGTACAAATTCAAGCAGGTTGCGGTACTGAACGTACTTTACTTCGCGACGTTCGGTTCTGAACTAGCAGTTGTGTCTATGCTGCCACTGTTCTTCTCTGAAGTATTCGAACTAGATATGGTTTACGCAGGCCTTCTAGCCTCTGCTTATGCATTCATGAACCTAATGTCCCGCCCAGGTGGTGGTTGGATCAGTGACCGTTTCGGTCGTAAGAAAACGTTATTGATTCTAACCGCTGGTTTGGCTGCGGGTTATGCAACGATGTCTATGATTGATAGCACATGGCCACTATTCCTAGCCGTTGCTGCTGCGATGGCGTGCTCTTTCTTTGTACAGGCGGGTGAAGGTGCTGTATTCGCGGTTGTACCACTGATCAAGCGTCGTCTGACAGGCCAGATTGCCGGTATGACAGGTGCGTACGGTAACGTAGGTGCAGTGTTCTATCTAACTGTACTATCTATGGTTGATTACTCTACTTTCTTCACCGTGATTGCAGTAACTGCTGTACTTGGTTTCTTGGCACTGCTACTGCTTGAAGAACCAAAAGGTCACATGGCGGAAGTAAATGAAGACGGTACAGTGGAACTGATTAAAGTTTCATAAAACGATCTCTTCGCTAAGAAGGTAAGAGACTTTAGACAAGAGCTCGTAGCAATTTTGCCTTTAAGAGAGAGGCAAAACTTACGCAGCCCAATCTGATTGGGCTGCTTTTCTGATTCTGCGATAGGCATGAATATGAGTAATAAAACGTTATCTATACGCTTTGGCGGTAAATCAATTGCGGGGATCAAACCCGTAAATCAGGATGCGTTTGCGGCTCATATTCCAGACAATGCAGATCGGGAGTTCAAAGGGGCTGCGGCAGTGATTGCCGATGGTGTCAGCAGCTGCGCAGATTCCCATATTGCCAGCCAAACCAGTGTTACCAGTTTTATGCAGGACTATTTCAGTACGCCCCATAGTTGGAGTGTACGAAACTCAGTATCCCGTGTAATGACTGCCTTAAACCGCTGGTTGCACAAAGAGAATAACCTTAGCCATCGCGAGCAGGACAATATGCTTTGTACCTTCTCGGCCTTGGTAATTAAGTCCAACACCCTACATATGTTCCATGTGGGAGATTCACGCATCTATCACTTCCAGCAAGGAGAGCTGGAACAGTTGAGCCAAGATCATGTGCGAAAATCGGGCGGGCATAGTTACTTAGCTAGGGCTTTAGGGGGCGACCGCCATTTAGAAGTCGATTATTCCACTCGAACACTTAATGATGGCGACCTCTTGCTGATGACCACCGATGGGGTGCACGATTTTTTAACCCGCGCCGAGATGAAAGAGATTCTTTCGAATGCCTTTTCTGATCCGGAAAAAGCCTCGGATACACTGATTAGCAGTGCTTTAGCTAAAGGCAGTGACGATAACCTCACAGCGCTGATCATCTGTGTCGATGAACTGCCCGTAAAATCGCTGGAAGAGAGTCACCAACAACTGACTCAATTGCCTATTCCTCCAGTGATGAAAGTTGGCAATCAGATCGATGGCTATGAAGTACTCGACCTGATTTTTAGTGGCACGCGAAGCCATATGTATCTGGTGAAAGACAGAGAAACTCACCAGCAATACGTACTCAAAGCGCCATCGACTAATTTCTCCGATGATTCCTTATACCTGGATGGCTTTATCCGCGAAGAGTGGGTGGGGCAACGGATCGATCATCACCATGTGATGAAAACCTATCCGTGCCGACAGCAAAAGCTGTTTCTCTATTATGTCGGTGAGCACATTCAGGGGATGAACCTGCGCGAGTGGATGAACGACAATCCTAATCCACCGTTAGATGAGGTGCGCAAGCTCGCTAAGCAGATCATTCAAGGGCTAAGAGCGTTCCAACGAGCAGATATGGTGCATCAGGACCTTAAACCCGAAAACATCATGATCAATCAGGATGGGAGGGTAAAAATTATCGACTTTGGCACTGCGAAAATAGCGGGTATCGAGGAGATGAGCTCACCTCTAGATAAAGCGATTCCGCAAGGTTCGGTGAATTACATTGCACCTGAGTATCTGATGGGAGAATCCGGCAGCTTTAAATCGGATCTGTTCTCTTTTGCTGTCATCATTTACGAGATGATCACCGGGAAGCTGCCCTACAAAGAGATGTCATCCTCTTCTGCAGAGATCACTAACTACGCCGAGCTGGAATATATTCCGGCTCTTCACCATCGCAAAGATCTACCGCTTTGGGTCGAAGGCTGCTTACGTAAAGCGCTGCAACCTAATCCGCGTTTCCGTTATGACGCATTCTCTGAGTTTGAAAAAGATTTCACCCGTCCGAACCATGCACTGGCAGCCAAGATTCAGCACCAACCATTATTGGAGAAAAACCCAGTATTGGTTTGGAAGCTTCTAGCCGGAGTGTTGTTGATCTCCAATTTGGTTCTATTAAGCATGCTGGAATGATCTACGCCCTATTGCAGTGCACCATAACAGGTCACAACAATAGCTTTATGCTTCAAATTCACACTCTTATTGTGAGCATCAAAAACACCAAAACAAACTAACCATATGTTTTATAAGAATTTTATTTAAATTGGCACACCCCCTGCTATATCTATTGCGTAACAAGATCTGTTGGGGTGATTTTCTGCAGTTTTAGTTACAAAAATCGGGCTAAGAGAACAAAGGCGTTCTCCATCGGCACTTTCCTGAAGTGCTGCATGGATAACGCCTTTTTTTATTTTTTGACGTTGGGTTTGAGATGAAAAAACGACTAATCATTATTGGCAACGGCATGGCAACAGGCCGACTACTGCAATGCCTGAGCGAATCGGCGGCAGGCCAGTTTGATATTACTGTTTTTGGTGAAGAACCCGGCGGCAGCTATAACCGCGTTTTGTTATCTCACCTACTAAGCGGTGAAGCGCCACTGGAAAATATTATTACGCTGACACAGGAGTGGTATGCGGAACAGGGGATCCAGTTACACAGTGGCGATCCAGTAGAAGTTATTGATCGTGAGAACAAGAAAGTTATTAGCCAATCAGGCATAGAAGTTGAATATGACCAGTTGGTGATGGCTACAGGCTCTTACCCGACTCGCGTACCTCTACCGGGCCTCGATCTGGATGGCGTGATGAATTTCCGCACCCTGAAAGATGTAGACCGCATGAAAGAGATGGCAAAAAGCCACAAACATGCAGTTGTGATCGGCGGTGGTTTCTTAGGTCTGGAAGCCGCAGAAGGTCTGCGAGTTCTGGGTATGGATGTCACGGTCCTGCAACGCGCACCTTACCTACTGAACAACCAGTTAGATAGCACAGCTGCAGCGATGCTGTTGAACTCTCTGGAAGAGCGCGGCCTTAAATTCCGTCTAGATGCAGTTACTGAAGCCATTGTTGGTGAGGAACATGTTGAATCTGTTCATCTATCAGACGGCGAGAAGTTAAAAGCTGATCTGGTTATTACCGCGATCGGCGTAACACCAAACAAAGCACTCGCTGAACAGAGCGGCTTAACCTGCGAGCGCGGCATCTGTGTCGATAACCAGATGCGCACCAGTGATAGCGACATCTTTGCACTGGGCGAATGCTGCCAGTTTGATCAATTTACTTACGGTTTAGTCGCACCGATTTGGCAACAAGCCGAAATTCTAACCGCAACCCTATTAGAGCAGTCAGCGCAGTATGTGGAAGAAGCGGTTGCTACTCAGCTGAAAATCAGCGGAGTGGAACTGTTCTCCTGCGGTGACTTAAGCGATGACGAAAACACCGAAACCTTGGTTTATCACGATCTGAAGCTCAATCACTATCGCAAGCTTTGGTTACAAGACAATCGCCTGAAAGGTGCCGTTTTGTATGGCGATGTACGTGAAGGCCAATGGTATTTCGACCAATTAAAGAACAACACAGATTTGAGCGCCTGTAGATCGCAGCTGCTATTTGGCAGCCCACTTTGCGACGAGGTTATCGAAGAACAAAATATAGGTAATTCCGCTATGACAAGCAGCCCTAAAAAACAGTTAGTCGTTATTGGTAACGGCATGGTAGGACACCACTTTGTCGAAAACTTTGTAACGGGAGAGAGCGCGAATGAATATGACGTTCACATCCTGGCTGAAGAAGATCGCGCAGCGTATGACCGTGTCCATCTTTCTGAATATTTTGGCGGTTCCACGTATCAGGATCTGTGTCTGGTAGAAGATAACTTTTATGAAAGTCATAGCGTAAGCCTTCACTTGAGCGAAGGTGCTACGCAAATCGATCGCGATGCAAAGCAGGTCATCACAGAACAAGGTACATATCCCTACGACACCTTGGTCTTGGCGACCGGATCTTACCCATTTGTCCCCCCGATACCGGGTAATGATGGTGATGCCTGCTTTGTTTATCGCACTTTAGAAGATCTAGATAAGATCCAAGCATGTGCGAAATCGGCTAAAGTTGGCGTTGTAGTGGGTGGTGGCCTATTGGGCCTAGAAGCAGCGAATGCCCTGAAATCTCTGGGCCTTAAAGCTCACGTGGTTGAATTCGCACCGCGCCTAATGCCAGTGCAGTTAGACGAAGATGGCGGCGAGCTACTGAAAAATAAAATTGAAGATCTGGATGTAGATGTTCACTGCAACAAAGCGACAACTGAGATCGTTGCTGGTGAAGAACATACCTACCGCATGAACTTCAGCGACGGTACACACCTAGAAACCGATCTGATCCTGTTCTCCGCAGGTATCCGCCCACAAGATACGTTAGCACGTTCAAGTGACCTAGAGATTGGCGAACGTGGCGGCATCATGGTTAACGATCAGTGCCGTACTTCTGATGAAAACATTTATGCGATTGGTGAATGTGCACTTTGGAACAACCAGATCTTTGGTTTGGTAGCTCCGGGTTACACTATGGCTAAAACAGCTGTGGCTGCAATTGCGGGCGATGACAGCGCCTTTACCGGCGCTGATATGAGTACCAAACTGAAGCTTCTAGGTGTAGATGTAGGCTCTATCGGTGATGCTCACGGTCAGACACCGGGCAGCATCAGCTACCGCTACTCTGATGAAGACGAGCAGGTTTACTACCGTATCGTTGTCTCTGAAGATCGCACTAAGCTTCTAGGTGCAGTACTGGTAGGTGATAACAGTAAATACGATACTTTACTACAATATGCGCTTAACGGTATCGATCTACCAGAAAAGCCACAAAGTCTAATCCTGCCATCGCTGGATGGTTCGGCTGCACCAGCATTAGGTCCAGATGCGCTACCAGACGAAGCGACTATCTGTTCTTGCCTAAACGTAACTAAAGGTCAGATTTGCTGCTCTATCGATGAAGGAGCAACCTCTGTTGCAGACGTCAAAGATGCCACAAAAGCCGCTTCGGGTTGTGGTGGCTGTGCAGCGATGCTGAAGAGCGTTGTTGATTGCGAATTAGAAAAACGCGGTGTTGAAGTAAATACCGACCTTTGTGAGCACTTTGCATACACCCGTGAAGAGCTTTATCACATCATTCGTGTTGAAGGCATCCGCTCTTTCTCTGAACTACTAGAAAAACACGGTAAAGGCCTAGGTTGTGAGATCTGTAAGCCTACTGCTGGTTCAATTTTGGCGTCTTGCTGGAATGAGCACATCATGGAAGAGCCATTGGTATCTCTACAAGATACTAACGATACCTTTATGGCGAACATGCAGAAGAACGGTACTTACTCCATCGTTCCTCGTGTTGCCGGCGGTGAGATCACACCAGACAAACTGATCGTGTTAGGTCAGGTTGCGAAGAAATATAACCTTTACACCAAAATCACCGGTGGTCAGCGTGTCGACCTATTCGGCGCTCAGCTACACGAACTACCGTTGATCTGGAAAGAACTCGTCGATGCTGGTTTCGAAACAGGTCACGCCTACGGTAAGTCCCTACGTACTGTGAAATCTTGTGTAGGTAGCACCTGGTGCCGCTACGGTGTCAATGACAGTGCTGGCATGGCGATCAAACTTGAGAACCGCTACAAAGGCTTGCGCTCACCTCACAAAATCAAATTTGCTGTATCAGGCTGTACCCGTGAATGTGCGGAAGCGCAGAGTAAAGATATCGGTGTAATTGCGACGGAAAACGGTTGGAACCTCTATGTTTGCGGTAACGGTGGTATGAAACCTCGTCACGCCGATCTATTTGCGACCGACCTAGATGACGAAACACTGGTTCGCTACATCGACCGTGTCCTAATGTTCTACGTGAAAACAGCGGACCGTCTACAGCGTACGTCGGTTTGGATGGATAACTTAGAAGGTGGTCTAGATTACCTTCGCGAAGTGGTAATCGATGACAAACTAGAGATTGCCGCAGAACTCGAATCACAAATGAGCCATGTAGTAGAGACCTATCAGTGTGAGTGGAAGTCGACACTAGAAGACGAAGAGAAACTAAAACGTTTCCGTACTTTCGTGAACACTGAAGAGCAGGCTGATCCGCAGATCGTTCATATCATGGAACGTGATCAGATCCGTCCAGCATAACTAGCGATTAGGAGATATTTATTATGACGACTGTTGATAGCAACGCTGAATGGATCGATCTGTGCAGCAAAAACGACCTTATCCCTCATTCTGGCGTCGCCGCTATGCATGAGGGCCAACAGATCGCACTGTTCTATATCCCAGAGTATGAGAACGAGATCTTTGCCGTAGGTAACCACGACCCGTTTAGCGGTTCTAACGTGCTATCTCGCGGTTTGATCGGCGATCTGCAAGGCGAGCCGATGGTGGCATCGCCTTTATACAAACAACACTTTTCACTTAGCTCAGGTGCCTGCATCGAAGAACCCGATGTCAGCGTACCAGTGTGGCCTGCTCGCTTTGTCGATGATCAGGTTCAAATCATGCTGTAATAACCGGTAGCTATAGATACAAGATGGAACGGTTGCACAGGGAAGTCAGTTTTTCCTCTCTACAGAGGAGAAAACTAGGGGGTAACCGCTCTCATCGCGAGTTAAGATTAACTCAGCGTTTCCAGCGACCAGCTGGAGAGGTAGAATGGCCGAAACCTTGTTAAGCAGAGCTTGATCATGGCTTCACCGAGTACCTCAACACCGATTTCGACCAAAGAAAAACTGATTGGTTACAGCCGCCTTATGCGTGTAGAAAAGCCAATTGGGATCTATCTACTGCTTTGGCCGGCCTACTGGGCACTTTGGATTGCTGCCGAAGGTGTTCCAAGCTATGACATCCTTATTATCTTTACCCTTGGGGTTTTCCTAACCCGCTCCGCTGGTTGTGTCATCAATGACTTTGCTGACCGTAAAATTGATGGTCATGTAAAACGTACCGCACAGCGCCCTATTCCAGCAGGTATAGTGACCGCCAAAGAAGCCTTAGTGCTATTTGCTGGACTAATGCTGATCGCGTTTATTGCTGTACTCTTTACCAATCTCACCACTATCCTATTATCCGGTGGCGGCCTTTTACTTGCAGCCTGCTATCCGTTTATGAAGCGCTATACTCATCTGCCACAGGTGGTGCTAGGTGCAGCATTTGCTTGGTCGGTCCCTATGGCCTTTACCGCCGTAAATGAAACCGTTCCCTCCTACGCATGGCTGATCTATATAGCAACGCTGCTGTGGACTGTTGCATACGACACTATGTATGCCATGGTAGATCGCGATGACGACCTTAAGATCGGGGTCAAATCCACCGCGATTCTGTTTGGCGATGCTGATAAAGTGATCATTGGTGTGCTTCAGGCCTCTACCCTACTGACATTTGTACTACTGGGAATGAAGTTACAACTGGGCTGGATCTACTATGTTGGCCTTGCTGTGGCAGGCGTTTTATTTGTCTATCAGCAACTATTGATTAGAGATCGCGAGCGCGATGCCTGCTTTAAGGCTTTCTTGAATAATCATTACGTTGGCCTTGCGATTTTTATTGGCCTTGCAGGCCATTATGCGGCCTTAGATTTACTGTAAAACGCCCAAAAATCAGCTACTTTTTAACTGTTTATGGCGAATTGTTACCGTTTGTCATATTTGTGTAACACTATTGTCTTCTAATATTGGCGTCGATAAATTGAGTTGAAAAGGGCAATTACGCATGTCTCTATCCAAACGCGTCCTGATTGTTGATGATGAGGCGCCAATTCGCGAAATGATCGCTGTTGCGCTAGAAATGGCTGGCTACGACTGCTTCGAAGCAAGCAATGCCACAGAAGCACACGGCCTGATCGTGGATGACAAGCCAGATATGGTTTTGTTGGACTGGATGATGCCAGGCATGAGCGGAATCGAATTTGCACGACGCCTGCGCAAAGATGAAACCACTGCCGATATCCCAATTATTATGCTCACGGCTAAAACCGATGAAGATAATAAAATTAAAGGCCTAGAAACGGGTGTAGACGACTACATCACTAAGCCCTTTTCACCACGCGAACTTGTAGCTCGTTTAAAGACTGTACTTCGCCGTACAACGCCTAAAGGCATTGAAGAGCCAGTCACAGTGGACGGTCTAACCCTAGATCCTATTTCACATCGCGTGACGTCTGATCAGTCGCCAATAGAACTTGGCCCGACTGAGTTTCGCCTACTGCAATTCTTTATGACACACCAAGATCGTGCTTACTCGCGCGGCCAACTACTGGATATGGTGTGGGGCGGTAACGTCTACGTGGAAGAACGAACTGTTGATGTTCATATCCGTCGTTTACGAAAAGCACTTGGCGAGCGTCATGACTATCTGGTACAAACTGTCAGAGGAACGGGTTACCGCTTCTCTGCCGATGTAGCCTGATTAGTTAGCAAGGAAAAGCCATGCACAAAAACCGCCACTCGATGTTTACCAGCTTATTGCTGGTGAGTGGATGCTCCTTTGCTTTGGGGCTATTACTTGGTTACCCAAGTTGGGCATTAGCGTTAAGCCTATTTGTATGGGCCATCTTTCAGGCACGTCAATTCAATCGTTTGATGCAGTGGTTCCAATCCGAAGTGGAAGAGGAACCACCAGAATGCACAGGCCACTGGGGTGAGCTTTTTGATGAGCTTTCACGCCTACAGCGTGGTCGTCAAAAGCGCGAAGATCGCTTAAAAAGCATTATCTCGCGCTTTCAGGACTCTACTTCTGCTCTCTCCGACGCCATTATCATCATCGATAGACACCACAACTTAGAGTGGTGGAATGAGTCTGCTAACCATCTATTAGGGCTTAATCAGGAATCGGACCGCGGTATGCCGGTCATGAACCTACTGCGTGATCCGCGCTTTGTTCGCTATTACAAACGCGGTCAATACAACGACTCGATTACTCTGCCGTCACCGGCACACAGTGATATTCAGATTCAGTTCCATATCACACGTTTTGGTGATGAAGACCGTTTGTTAGTCGCACGTGATGTCTCTCGTCTGATGCGTCTGGAACAAACACGACAAGACTTCGTTGCTAACGCCTCTCACGAGCTGCGTACACCGCTTACAGTGATTAGGGGGTACTTGGAGACCTTCTTGGACCAAGCTCTTCCAAAACCGTTGCTACGCGGTCTGAGCTCTATGCAAAACCAAGCGCGCCGAATGGAAAACTTGGTTTCAGACCTATTGCTGCTTTCTCGCTTAGAAGCCAGTAATCAAGCATCGGACGAACACCCGATCCAGATCCGCAGTATCCTGACTCATATTGTCGAAGATGCGGAGCAACTGGCGAAAACACTAGATAAAGATCATCAGATCACGCTCGATATCGACAACGCTTTTGACCTTAACGGCCAAGAGATTGAGCTACACAGTGCCTTTTCCAATCTGGTATTTAACGCCGTGCGTTACACCCCGGCGAACGGCAAGATTGAAGTTCGTTGGTGGACCGACGAACAAGGCGGCCACTTCTCGGTAAAAGACACAGGTCCAGGCATTGAAGCGATGCACTTGCCACGTCTAACCGAGCGTTTCTATCGAGTGGATGAGAGTCGTTCTTCTGCCAGTGGCGGCACCGGCCTTGGCTTAGCCATTGTGAAGCACGTGCTGGCGCGTCACGGTGGCCAGCTAACGATTAAGAGTAAGCTAGGGAAAGGCAGCACCTTTGCCTGCCATTTCCCAACAGAGATGATCGCACCGTCTCATGTGGAAGATGAACACTCCGCTTAAACTTATTTTGAAGAGATAAAATAAAACGGCCTGCTCAAAGCAGGCCGTTTTTTTATTTACGATTCCAGACGTTTTTGGTCCAGATCGATCTCAGTTGTTGAGTGGGCCTCGACCCAGTAGATGGTTGCACCAACTACCGCAGCAGGCATAAGGATCAAGTTCAATAATGGCACCAACATACCAAGTTGAATCAAGCCACCAAAACCGATTGACGTTAGGCGATCAGATTTCAACATCAGCTTCATATTCTTGAAGCTAACTTTGTTGTTATCCATCGGATAGTCGCAGTACTGAATCGCCATCATCCAAGCGCCGAACAAGATCCACAAGAAAGGCGAGATCAGGTTAATCACCGGAATAAACGACAACACCAACAGAAACAAAACACGCGGCAGGTAATAAGCAAGCTTAGAAAGCTCGCGGCTAATCGCTCTTGGGATCAGCGCTACCACCTCTTTCCAACCATCGTCAGTGACTACATCACCACGTAGACGCTTCTCTACTTTCTCAGATAGGAAGCCATTAAAGGGCGCAGCAATGATATTGGCCACTATAGAGAAGCCGTAATAAACAAAGACAATAACTAACAAGGCCATCACTGGCCATAAAACGTAGTGCAGGAACTGCAACCACTCCCAATCAGGTAGAAACGTTGTAATTAAGCTATCGACCCAAGCGCCAAAGTTACTAAACAATAACCAAATCGCGGTTACAAACAGCACAATATTGGTTAGTAGTGGGACAAGTACAAAGGGACGAATCTCCGGGTCTGGCAACATCTGCAAGCCCCGTAAAACATAGCTTCCACCTCTTACTGGATTTCCTTTCATAATTACCTTTTAGTAAGTTAAAAATACAATTAATTTAATCGCCACAGCACCTATCATCATCATAAGACCGACACGGTTTACGTTAAATTCCCGCTTTGTCATGTCCATGGTAGGTTTCCAAAATTCCACCAGCGACTTAAAGTCTTTGGTGCGTCCAGCGTACATCGCTAGAGAAACCAAAAATACTAGCAAACCACCCCAAAATAAAAATTGCTCTAATATTGCCAGATACATCACATTCGCCTTTACTTATTGCCAGTAGAAAGTAACCCGTTTTATGCTTATGGCTCATTGATCAGATGACCTTTGAACCGAAAACGGTTCCCTAGCGTACCAAAAAACAATGTAGTCGGCTGCACTGCCTTGGTTGAGCAACTTATTTTTCCACCAGACCATAGCGCAGATTAACGACGCTAGTATTACGCAGCTGCTGGAGTAGTAAATGAAAGCGATACAAATTTCACAGTTTGGTTCCAACGACGTCTTAAAATATACCGAACTGGATAAACCTGAACTGAATTCAGGTGAAGTCCTCGTCAAAAACAAAGCCGCAGGCGTAAACCCGATCGATTGGAAAACCTGTTCTGGCGGCGGAGCAGCACCATTTATTGGCGATTTACCTTTTGTTCCGGGTTGGGAGTTTGCGGGCACGATTGAAGCCGTTGCCGATGATGTCAATGAATTTAGTGTCGGTGATCAAGTATTCGGTTTAATCCGCTTCCCTGAAGCAGCAAGCTGCTTTGCTGAGTATATTGCAGCTCCAGCAGATCAGATTAGCCTTCGCCCTGAAGGCCTACCAGTTGAAGCGGCAGCAGGTTTAGGTTTAGCAGGTCTAACTGCATGGCAGGCGCTATTTGATAAAGGCCACCTACAGGCATCCCAGCAAGTGGTGATTCTGGCAGGTGCTGGCGGTGTCGGTCACTTAGCGATTCAACTAGCGAAATGGATGGGCGCGCGCGTTGCAACGACTGCATCGGCTAAAAACCATGAGTTCTTGAAATCACTCGGCGCAGATCTAGTGATCGATTACCACAACGACAAAATCACCGATCATATCGACAACGTCGATCTGGTTATTGATGGTATGGGCGGTGAGATCGGTATCGAAGCGCTTAACTGCGTGAAGCCTGGCGGTACTCTAGTAACACTGCCATCAGTGACCAAGGATAAGGTTATCGCGGCGGGTAAAGCGATGAAGGTGAAAGTGGAGCCTATCCGTGTAGAAGCGAATAGCGAACAGCTAGATCGCTTAGCAGGCCTTTATGCCGACCGTAAGCTGCAGCTACAACTAGCAGATACTTATCCGATTGAAAACGTCGGCGATGCTTTTGATGCCAGCAGATCTGGTAGAACTCAAGGTAAGTTAGTTCTTACTATCTGAATACACCTAACAGTGGTGCAATAGGTTTCACTATTGCACCCTGCTCACTAATCGTCAAAGTCTAATAATGATAACGACAAGAGATGATCGTGATAGCTTGATCATCAACGGCGTAAACAAGCCTGTTTGTATCATCAATCCTGCGAGACCAAAAACCTGCTAGATTTTCCTTTAGAGGCTCAGGCTTACCTATGCCCTCAAAAGGCGAACGCTTAGAGTCTATGATGAGCTTATTGATACGTTTAAGTGTTTTTCTATCTTGGGTTTGCCAATAGAGATAATCCCCCCAAGCTTCATCGGTCCATGATAAAAGTCTTGGATTACTCATCAATCAACTCACGCTCCTTAGTCTGACTCGCTCGATACTGTGCAATTGACCGATCTAAGTGTTCAGCATTTTTAGGGGAACGCAGAAGGTGAACAGTCTCCATTAAGCTGTTGTAGTAATCTAATGACATGACCACCGCATCTTCGGAATCCCTCCGAGTAATAACAGTTGTATCCGCATCATTAACCACACCGTCCAAAACAGCCTTCAAGCCATTACGCGCTTCGGTGAAGGAAACAATTTTCATAAAGCATTACCTGTACAATTAATAGTACAAGTATAGGAAAGACATTCTGTAATGTACAGAAAGTTGAACATGTATGGGCTGATCTGAACAAGGGGCAATAACTTAGTTATTACCCCCTGATGGCTAACTTTCAATAACTATTAAAAGCTCAAGCCCTGATACACATACATCGCGGTCACTTTATCCATACTGGTAGTGATCTTTTCTGCAGACCTCACCACTAAGGCCAAACGACCTTTATCAGATGCTGTATCTGATAGGCCTTTAAAGCGTTTGAAGTCGCGTTGGATTTTGTTTAATTCAGCTTTGATCTGAGCGTTATTAAGCGGGTCGCCTTCTAGTTCTGACCTGTTCTGTTCAAATAGCTGCAGCGAGCTGATAAAGGCTTCGCTGTATTCATCTTGAAAGCCCCATGCACGAAGTGCGTAGTGGCTAGTAACTCGTTGGGCCAACATACGGACAAAACCCGCTGTGCTGATTACTTTACCGAAGCGACTGTCGTTATTTTCAACGATCTCCATTGTGACCGCGCTCCACTGTTGCAGTAGCAGCTCGGTTGCTTGTCGTACTTCGGTTGCCTTCTCACGTGATGGCTTTGCAAGGTAGAGCGGCTTAACCACTTCCCATTGTTCAACTGCACGCTTTAAAGCTTGTTTCTCTGCATCCGTTTTGGCGTAATCCAAAATCAGTTTTTGAGTTTCTTCATAATCGTCGATCGATTCAGCTAACTCTTGCTCTGCCTTGCGGCCACGCACAGACAAACCAATAAGCATATAGTCCTTCAGCATCTGCTGAGTCAGCATACTCTGGTGAGACGCTGTATTTATGGCATGCTCAATCGAGGTAATCTCAGCAGCACTGTGACCACTGAGAAAGAGAAAACTCATCAAAACATAACGAATTAAACGCATCAGATACTCCTTTTTAGACGCAAGCTTCAGCTAATAAGCTCTCCACCTGATCTAACAAATGGTTTTCTGACCATGGTTTGGTCAGATACACATCGACTCCTGCATCCGTTGCCTCTAATCTATGTTTATCCGTCGATCGTGAGGTGATCATTATCACTGGGATATGAGCCGTTTCTTCACGGTTTTTCAAGATGGTCGATAATTCAACGCCTCCCATTCGAGGCATCTCCATATCGGTTAGAATCAAATCGGGCTGGAGCTTACGCACCTGATTCAATGCATCCAAACCGTCTATCGCCGTCATCACTTCATAGCCTGTGTCTTTCAACAGGGTCTCAAGGGATTTCCGCGCACTCAAAGAATCATCCACTACCAGCAGGCGTGGAAGTTCTATATCTATTTCATTGTCTAGTAGCACAGGCTGGTCAGACAAGGTGGTTCGTTGATGGCGAATACGGGCGGGTAAGTCGACGATTGGCGCCGCTTCACCGTTGGCAAGAATAGTTAGGCCCGGAATACCCGGCAAATCCGGTACATATTCGCCCATCTGTTTAAAGGCCAGTTCTCGGTGAGCGATGATCTCTTTCACCAAAACAGCCACGCGCTCACCTTGGGCCATATTAACGATCAGTACAGGGTGTACTGCACCTGGTTCAAGATAGAGATGCTTGCGTTGATGCAGAAGATTTTCCAGCATAAACACTGGGTAACTCTCACCCTCGTGGATAAAGCACAGCTCTTCTTCTGTCTCTTGGAACTTACCATCCAACGAGATTAAGCTTTGCTCAACACCATGCCCTGCCAATGCAAATACCTGCTTACCGCAGCGAACCAATAAGGTTTTAACCATCAATGAGCTGGCCGGCATCGCCAAGGTAAAGGAGGTACCTTCGCCTGCAGAGGATTGAATATCTAAAGTACCCTGTAGACGCAGGATCTGCTGATACACTACATCCATACCAATGCCACGACCCGACAACTGGCTGATCTGATCGCGGGTGGAGAAACCTGGAATCAAGATAAGTCGGTAAACATCATCCGAGCTCAGTGGTAGATCCGGCTCGATCAATTTCTTCTCGTGGGCCACTGCTAATACGCGCTGGGTATTTATGCCATCACCGTCATCTGTACAACTTACTTCGATCTGACCGTCATGAAGACTGAAGCCGAGGGTAATCGTACCCTGCTCTCGCTTCCCTCGTTGACGCCTTAAACCTGTACTTTCTAAACCATGATCGACCGCATTTCGAATGATATGCATCAGCGGGTCAGCTAGCTGGTTCAAGATATTGCTATCCACCAGCGTATCTTCACCTTGAATAATTAAACGCGCTTCTTTACCGGTAGAACGGCACACCTGACGCAAGATACGTTGTAAACGTGAAGAGATCGTACTGACTTCGACTTGTCGTGTACTTAAGACATTGTCGAGGGTCTCTTTCTGCAAGCTGGATTGCGCGATATGCAGTGTACTCAAGCTATGGATATGTCCTTCCATCTCCTGAGTAACCTCACGCACGTCGGCTACAGCCTCTTGCACACGTGAGATTGTCGTGTGCATTTCGTTATAGCGGTCCATTTCGAGTGGATCGAAGTCATCCGCGTTTTCATCCAGATGAGGCTGTAAATTCATCTGTTCGCTGAACTGTTGTTCCAATTCAAAGAGGACACGCTGCAAGTTACGGTGGCGCTCACGGTTCGTTCGAGTAAAGCCGCGTAGCTGAGTCACCTCTTCATCAAGCTGGGCGTTCAACGTGCTTGATTCACCCGCCAAACGGAACAGTGTATCCAATACGGTACGCGGTACTCGGAAGACCTGATTCTCTTCTCGAGCGGAGTCTGCTTTAGGAGCCTCTGTTTCACTCGTTTGAGTGTTTTCAGCCAGATCAGCAGAATCATCAGCACTTGCAACCGCCGGTTCTACAGCGGTACGTTCTTGTTCTTTATCAAGAGCGTCCACACCTTCTGTTTTAAGGCGGTAATCCCAATCCATCATCAACTGAAGCGTCGAAAGCGCATTATCAGGCGCATTTCCGCCTGCGGTGATGGCCTCTGCCATTGCTGCTAGACAATCAGACGCCTCAAACAGATCATCCTTCAAACTACCTGTAGGTAGCTGATCCTGATCCGCTAAGAATTCTAATACATCCTCTAGACGGTGAGCCAAGTTAGCCAAACCCTTGATACCCGCCATATTGGCGAGGCCTTTCAAGGTATGCACAGCACGTTGGGCACTGCGCAATGCTGGTTTGTGCTCCTGATCCAACAGCTGCTGGATACTGTCTAAGTATTCATCCGACAGCGTGGGTAGTTCGTTGTGCAGCATATCCGATAACTGACGATCAATTTCCCCGGATTCATGCAACTCAACGTCTTCCGGTTTCGCTTCCTCACGTACCAGATCTTCGCTGGTCTGCAGCGAAGCTAGCGCGAATAGATCGGTAATGTATTTAGTTTCGTCAGCCGTAGGCTTGCAAGGTAGGGATTCATGACTGAAAGCTGTTAACAGTGCTTGTTGATGCTCTGCAGCTCCGAGATCAGAGAAGTAATCCAGTAAGCAGTTAAGGGCGTTATAAACTGCGTTAATTTTGTCTTCTAGTAGCGGAATCTGATGCTGCTGTAGATAACTTAAGTTCGCAATTAAACCTTCAACCAGCACTTTGGCGCCGTTGAGGTTAATAGTCTGGAGCGCACGAATAACCGTTTCTAGACCATCGATGCTCTCTTCTAGCGTTGATGGCTCTATCTCCGTCTGCAGCCACTGATCGGATAGCTGCTGGACTGATTGCGACAGCATTGTGACTACCGCAGGGTCCACTTGAGCATTCCCCTGCTCCAACACGGTCTGGTCAATCTCGCAGAAAGTCGGTGGCTCAGGCAGAATCGCAATGCTTGGTTCATCGTCAGAAACCAGCGCGTCAACGGTGCCAGCTTGCTCATCAGATGGGTCGTTTGCGTTAATATCTGAGCGTAACCGCTCTAAATCTTGCGCCAGTAATGGTTTTAAGAACTCGGTGTCTTCAGCCAATACAGGCTCTGACCAGCTCGACTCAACCATCAAACTCAATACAGGTTCAATCTGTTGATCTTCAGCTGACCGTAATAGATTTCCTATCGCTTGATGTAGCTGCTCTGCTATCGCCTGCTCTGATAATTCGGGAACTTGCAGTAATAGCTCACCGTACAGCGCCAACATGTCGGTAATACCGGTCCAATCGGCCTCAGAGTAATCATCGATTAACTCGTAGTATGGATCAGAATGCAGCTCTTCAAAACGATCAAGGTCTTCACCCATCTTCTGTAGTAAGGGCAGTAAATCAGGTAATTGATGAGCAATATTGCTTTGTGGAACTGTCTTTAGAAGCGGAGGCAGATCCGCTTCAATCGGCTGCTCCAGCAATTCACTTTGTACGTCTTGATCCGAAGACAAACTGAGTTTCTGACAATCATCCATTAACAGATCGCGAAGGAAGCTACCGTCCTCTTCCGGTAACGGCTCAACCCATACTGAATCGCTCATAAGTGCCAGTAGTGAATCTATATTCTGCTCGCACGGCTGCTCTAACAGGCGAATAATAGCGCTATTGAGCTTGGTCGCGATTTGAGTGCCATCGAGTTCTTCTAGTTGCTGCAATAGTTCGCCATATAGGGCCAACATATCAGCGATACCGGTCCAATCCTCTTCGGAATAGCGATCGACTAAATCGTAGAACCGATCAGTATATTCGGATTCAAATAGGGTGATATCCGCCGCCATTTGGCGAAGCAATGACACAAGTTCTGGCAGACATTGCTCAGTAGATATCACAGATTCTATTTGATTATTCGCTGCTTCATATTCTGCTGCAGCGTCTTCTATATCAGCAGAGATAGCTTGTGCTGTATCACCCGCTAAGGTTTTACAATCACTCTGTAACAATTCGATCAGGAAGCTAGCATCTTCATCGGCAACGGGTTCTACCCAATCAGGAGCTTTCATCAATTCGAGTGCTGGCTCGATCTGCTGAGGATCTAGGCTCTGTAGAAGGTTTATCAGTGTTGAGCTTAACTGCGAAGCGATCTGGGTATCTTCCAGCTGGCCCAACTGCTGAAGTAGCTCGCCATATAGCGCCAACGTATCTGCCAGACCGGTTAAATCCTCTTCGGAGCAACGATCAATCAGATCATAGAGTTGGTCAGATTGTTCTTCAGCGAGATCGGGTAGTGCAGCAGCTATAGTCCCTAGCAGCTCAACCGACTCAACCGCGACCGGATGGTTAGGTGATTCTGAATCGGTCTCAGATGAATTCAACTCATCAACTTCTACAGTCTCCTCAAGCTGTTCAGCATCATTTACCTGTAATTGTGGTTGCAGTTGGCGACTATCACTCTGTAAAAGTTCGAGTAGGAAATCAGCGTCTTCTACAGCCACAGGCTCTGGCCAATCGTCACGTTGCAATAAAGTCACTAAGCCTAGCGCGACGTCCTCTGGCGATTTAGAAAACAAGCCCTGCAGTTCATCCGACATCTCTGTCATCACCGTTTCGGCTTGCTTTAGTTCAGTCTCATCCAAAGACTCCAACAGTTCAGCATACAACGCTAGAAAGTCAGATAGCCCGGTAAGGTTATGCTCACTGAACTGGTCGACATACTCATACAGCTCGACCACCAATTCCGTTAGAGGCAGCTCCATTTTCAGGCAAAGCTTCTGCTTCGCTGTCAGCCACTCGATGGCTAGTTTAGGATCAAACATTGATCTCTATCCCACCTATTCTCAGGATGAAGCGAGTTTAAATACACTAACTGACTTCTGAAGCTCGTCGGCCGCGTCTACCAGCTCATCGGATAGCTGAGCCTGCTGTTTCATTTCGGCGTTGGTCGCTTGAGTGGTTTCGTTAATGCTGTTTGCGCGGGTACGTAGCTCTTCCGCTACTTTCGCCTGTTTAACTGAACTGTGGGCGATACGTACTACGGAATCTACCAGCGTTTGAGTTGTGGCACGGGTTTCGTCCATACGCTCACCGGCTTCTTCCGCTAGGCGCGTGCCCTCGACTACGTCGGTGATTACGTTGTTGATTACGTTAATCGTATCCGATGTCTCAAGCTGGATATTGTTTACTAGGGATTCGATCTCGGAGGTCGCTTCACGGGAGTTCTCCGCCAGACGTTGTACCTCGTCTACTACCACCATCAAACCACGACCCGCTTCACCGGCTGACGCCGCATGCATACTCGCGTTAAGGGATAGTACGTGGGTACGTTCCGAGATGTTGTTGATCAGGTTGACGATACCACCGATCTCTTGAGAACGTTCGCCCAAACGTTTGATACGTTTTTCCGCCTCGTGGATGGTCTGGCGGATTTTATTGATACTGTCGATGGTCTGAGATACCGAGTCCATCGCCGTTTCAGAGGTCTTGATCGCTTTCTGAGATGCGTTGTTCGATAGTACCGCCAGTTTAGAGATCAATTCCATTGCACGGATTGCGGAGTCCAAACCGTTCAATGTTTCACTAATCTCCTCTTTCTCTCGTTCCGCATAGCTCAATACGGTTTCGGACTGAGATTTCACCTGAACCGATGCATTATTTACACGGGTAGATACACTGTTTACTTCCTGCAATACCGACTCGATCGATTCTACCAACTGGTTGATGGAGTCAGATACCGCACCGGTAACATCTTCTGCTACAGGTACTCGTACCGTTAGGTCTCGCTGGGAGATCTGGAATACGTTCTGGATCAAAGTAATGATCGAGCTGTTAAGACGTTGGTTCTCTTGTTCCTTAACTTGAAGGGCGTTCTCTTTCTCATCAAGCATGTTATCCAATACGCTCGAGAGCTGACCCAATTCGTCTTGCGTGTCCAAGCCGCTTCGCGCTTCCACATCGCCTTCACGTACTTTATCTACCGCATTCTGGATAGTTTTCAGTGGGTCGATCACACCGTATTTGATGATGGATAGGGAGATGGCCATCGCCACAATCATCAAACCGATAGAGATCAAGAAGTAGGTCGCCATCTCGGTTGTGTCATCTGCGATCAACAAGTCGTTTTGTACTTTGTAGCTTGCAGCTAGTTCTGTTACTTCATCAATTTTTGGAGACAGTTTGTCGATGATCTCTTGCAGGCTGGCAAACTGTGTTTGTTTACGTTCGATCGCTTCGGCTAATTCAGTTACCAATAACTCAATCTGCTCGATATTTCCTGAGGCAGATGCGCGGCTATCGGATAGAGATTTAACTTTGCTGGAGTCTAGGTGGGCCGTTTGAATCTGTCGTTTAATGGTGTATAGATCTGTTTTAATAATCTCTAAGTCAACATCTCGACCATCGGTAGCGATATATTCATCAATATCGGTTTGTACAACAGATAGCTGATCACGAACCCAGTTACGGTTAATCCATAAAACCAGTGGTTCAGTCTCGGAAATTAGAGTACGGATCTCTGCTGATAGGCCTTCATTCTTATTTACACCGATCTGGATTGCCGTTTCAGAAGCGTCATAGAATACGTCCTGATACTGATCCATAATGACTTGGAACTGCTCTACCAGCTGTTTGTCTTTGTCTGTTCGAAGGTAGGCTTTAAGGCTCAGGATATCTTTATCCAGCTTCGCCATTACATCGTTATAGATGGATAGACGATCCATCTCCTTCGATACCTGAAAACTCTTCTCTTGGAAACGAGCCTCGGCCACACTCTCCTGTATATCTCGTACAAGT
The DNA here is from genome assembly GCF_047778115.1 of Neptuniibacter sp. QD48_55. GTDB lineage: Bacteria > Pseudomonadota > Gammaproteobacteria > Pseudomonadales > Balneatricaceae > Neptuniibacter. Next base: position 3,517,306 of record NZ_CP180555.1, read on the forward strand.
AGCAAGAAGCTATTTAGGTTTTGAGAGCGTTGTTTTGCTTCCTCTTGCAGAACGATTGTCTGGTAGTAGGACGCACTCATAAAGAACAGACCGGCACAGAGCAATCCTAATACGATTGCGAACTTAATCGGTATCCTAATGTTCTTAAATTCCCAAAAAGACTGCATAGCTCACTCCGTACTTTTAAAACTGTTTCTTCAAGGCTAGGAACAACCGGTGATGATCAATTTCGACCCAGTGCCGATCTTGATGCTCATATACCTGTCCCGCTGCCTGACGGATAACATCAGGCAGATCCCCACATGCTTGATCCAGTAAAACTGGGTCCGTGATACTTTGAGGTGGTTGTGTCAATAAGACACCAACGGTCTTCGGATGATCATCGATCAGCAATACCCAAGATTGCGGGGCTGTGGTGCCATCTAAGATTTGTAGGTACCTATTCAGATCGTAAACAGGCACCGTTTCGCCACGGTGGTTCATAAATCCGGCGAACCAGTCTGGTGTAGATGGGATCGAACAAATTGAGGGCGCTTTCGCTACCTCTGCCCGGGTCAGTTCCGAGATAAGTAGTTGGTAACTACCGATCTCAAAACCATGCCGGATCTGGTGAATGCTAGGCTGATCATCCGCTTTTATATTTGTTGTTAGCTGAGCATCCATCGCTTATTTCTCAAGTTAACGCAGAAATTTGTGCCATTAGTTCTGCATCAGTGAAGGGCTTGGAAACCATGGCTGTCGCACCTTGTAGCTGCGCCCATACTTTATCAGCCTCTTCGTTTTTACTAGATACAATCACTACTGGAATATGTTTTGTTGCTTCATCAGACGTGATCTGACGACAGGCAGAGTAACCATCCATTTCTGGCATGACGATATCCATAAAAATCAGATCTGGATTTTCCGTCTTTGCCTTTTCAAGACCCTGCTTACCATCGTTGGCAGCGACTACTTCAACACCGCAAGAAGCCAATACTGTACAAATATGCTTCTGCTGAACTAGGTCATCTTCAACAACCAATACTTTTTTCACTGGATAGCTCCGTTTACTTACGCTTTCTGAAATTCATCAACCCAATTGGATACTCGGCCGATCACCTTCTGAAACTCTTCATGCACGATTGGCTTGGTCAGATAAGTGGAACAGCCCGACATAATTCCTTTCACCTCATCCATAGGTGAAGTCTTAGAGGTCAGCATTATGATTGGGGTTTTCTTTAAATCTGGACGTTTACGCATCTCTGTACAGGCTTCAAACCCGTCCATGCCGGGCATAACCACATCCAGAAAAATAAAGTCATAACTATGATCTGTTACATTCGCGAGTGCTTCTTCGCCAGAACCGGCAAAGTGCACGTTAACTGGTAGTGGTAACTGCTGTAACTCGGCATTTAATGCCTGTTGCATCACATCGTTATCATCCACTACCAATACCTGATAACTGGTTCGACCACTTTCAACTGCGGCACTTTCCTTAGGCTCAGGTGCAGTGTATTTACTGAAAGTATCTTCCTGTTGCTCCTGTTTAGCGGACTCAAGATCCATCTCTTCGTTTTCGCGCGTCATCTTATCTAAGGCACGCAAAACACGAGAGGAAACCAGAGGGTAACCAAGATGAGCATATTCCTCGTTTTCAGGCTTACCACGTCCGACCAAAATGATGCGGGCATGGTAACTTTGAGGAATTTCCGCTAATTCAGGGTATAGAGAGAGGTCAAATCCAAATACGAGCAACAGATCAGGAAGCTCAGAAAAATCGGGAGTCACCAACGTATAACGGGTCTGTTTAGACAGCTTGAAAATCTTTTCCAGCTTAACCCGCTGATCGTTAGGAAAACCTATTGAACCTATCAGCATATCAGCCCCATACCCTTACAGATGAAGTGGGATATGCTAAAAGTCGAGGGGGAGTCGGATGATCAATATCACCCAAATTATCAAAACTGCCCTGAGCTATCCCAGACGAACGCGGGATAATACACGACGGTTGTTTCATTAATGCTGCAGCCTCACAACTAACTCGCTGTGAACTACCATTGCAGTAACACATGACTTCCATAAGCTAGTACTAGCAACCCACAGCATAAAAAATGCAGTTGCCAGTCTCCATCTCTACTCTTGAATTTATTATTTTTATTAGTGACGTCTAAAAAAACGTCTGTCTATATACACTACAGATTTTATTAGACGAATAAAACCTCTGTGCGCTATCAGTGTGCGGGGCTTATGTTAGAACTATTTAAATTAAGATAGCAACTAAAAAAAACGGACCTTTTGGTCCGTTTCATTACTTTTCGCTGCAAAATAACTGCTGTTGTCGCATGAGAAGGCGACAACCTTCGCCTCTGACATCCCGACTCCAGCAGGCGTGGCGCGCCCATGACTTATCATCTTCGGTACGCTCTTCGCGGAATTCAGGTACATCCTTACAGAAGTTTTCACTTGGCGATGCATTTTTTAGACAAGCTTTTAAGAATTTGCCGTGTTTAATCGTACAACTAAACCCTGAGCATTGATTAAAGCTACTCAACGCTTCTTCTAAACAGGTTTGTTGGTCGGCCTTTTGACCTAACACCAGCCCTCTTTGCTGAAATTCGTTATTCTGATCAGCAAGCTCCTGATTCCAACCCGGCAACCACTTATCTTGTGTTAGCCAAGCCAAGAAAATACCCGCTACGAGCAGTAAAAGAATTCCCCAAATAATCTTTTTAACCATCAGGCTTCCTTACGTGGACGCCAAAGCAGTCCTTTCATACACATAAATACACCCACAACCGATAGCAACATGCCGCCATTCACTAGCAATGGGTGCCTCACTAATAAAGGTTTGAAAGGGTGTTCCTGCTCAAGATCACATTCAGCCAGATCATAGTTATATGACCCACCCAGATCTAAACACGCATCAACTGCACTTTGATCGACATAGAAAAGAACCATCAAAGCAACGGATGGCAAAATCAGAAGTATTAAACCAATTCGAAGCATGAACTATTCGCTATCACTAATGCCGAGATTACTGTAACCGTCGTTATGCGCTAGTTCACGTAGCTCTTGCAATGCATCACGACGTGGCAAGTCATCTTGAATGATCTCTAGGATATCCGCTTGGAAATCATCTTCTTGTACCATTAGGTCGTGTGTATTGATGAATCTAACCAGCTCATCATCAGAGATCTGATCATCCGCGTTTAGTTCAATAAACGTCGCCACCGACTCACGAGACATATTGGCAACAGTCAGAACTTCGCTGGCATCTGCAGCGATTACGGTGTTAAGTGTAGAGAATAGTGCAACAACCGCATCCAAAGCAGGAGACGCGCCGTACATGTCGAACTCATCCAGATCAGGCATATTTTCTTCTACCTTATCCAGTTGAACTTCGAAGTTCATTTTTGCGCCGGTATTGTTCAGATGATCCCAGACTGCATCCAGAATTTGACGCATTTTGCTGACATCACCAAACTCCATCAAACGAGCAAACAGAGCAAAATTAGGGAACATGCGTTCTGAGACAGCAGCGCAGTAGGCCGCTAACTGCCAATCTTTAAGATCGTAGAACTCTTTGTCAAAGCGCTGATCAGACATCTAATCCACCTGAACTATTGGAAAGTGTTTATTGTACCGGTTTTGCGGCTAATTGCAGTGAAATCTGTAGCTATTCTCGCGCCAGCATATAAGCGCGCTCTGAGATATCGTGCCAAGCCATCGCCTGCTGTCGAAAATTCTCAAAGGATTCGTAAATTTTGACTGCTCTAGGATCTTTTTCTAGCTCTTTTTGGATCACTTCATGCGAGACCACGCGTAGTTGTTCCAACACCTCTTCAGGAAATTGTCGTAACTCGACTTTATGCACCTTTAACAACACTTCTAAGGCACGGTGATTCTTCGCAGTTAGCTCTGCCAACATCTCTTGATTAGCCACTTTCATGGCGTTAGTCACTATCAATTGCAGATCTTTCGGCAACTGGTTCATCGCTTGCTTATTGACGATACATTCGATGGTTGTGCCGGGTTCATGCCAACCGGGGTAGTAGTAATATTTAGCCACTTTATAAAGACCCAATGCCACATCATTGTAGGGAGCAGCCCACTCAGCAGCCTCAATCTCACCCTGTTCCAATGCGCGAAATATCTCATCACCCGATAACAATACAGGCTCAGCTCCGAGACGTTTCACTACCTCCCCACCTAAACCGGGGATACGCATTTTAAGACCTTTAAAATCATCAATGCTGTTAATTTCGCGGTTAAACCAGCCACCCATCTGCACGCCGGTATTGCCACAAGCAGCAGGGATCAGGTCGTATTCTGCATAAAGCTCCTGCCAAAGCTCAAGACCTCTCCCTTGATACAACCAAGCATTCATCTCTTGCGCCGTCATGCCGAAAGGTACCGCCGCAAAAAACTGCCCAGCTCGCACTTTGTCTTGCCAATAAAATGCAGCGCCATGGCCCATTTCAGCTTCGCCTTGAGAGACCGTTTCAAATACTTCAGAAGGGGCGACCTTTTCATGGGCACCATAAACCGATATCTGGATACGGCCGCCACTCATTTCATTGATTAAGTTGGCGAGAAAATTAGCCCCCATGCCAAACCCCGGGAAGTTTTTAGGCCAAGTAGTGACCATACTCCAACGAAATTCGGGGATCAGTGCGGCATTGCTAACTTGAGGAGCAGTCGCTAACGCGGCGGCAATGGGCAGAGAACCTGCTTGCTGAATAAACTTACGACGTTTCACAGGGAAACCTTATTTATTTTTTAAACGAAAATAACATGCGATTTTTCACTCCGCAATTTACGACAAATGATGATCTGAGCGTCAGAAGGTTGTTATACTTAAAACTGTAGTATTAATTTATAAGTGCTAAGTGAGGTGTAGGGTTGAACTCGTTCAATCTGCTTAAGTCGATTGCGCAAGCGCGTGAAAACTTAAGGAAGTCAGAGCAAAAAGTTGCGGATTATGTTTTAGCTCACGCTAATGAAGTAATCCATATGCGTATTGTTGATCTAGCATCTGAAGCCAATGTCAGTGAACCAACCGTGGTTCGTTTTTGTCGTGCCCTTAGCTACGACGGCTTCCAAGACTTCAAACTTACCTTAGCTCAAGGCTTAGCCAGTAATAATCACTTCGAGCAATTTTCCCTAAACTCAAAAGACACTGTGACTGAGTTTAAGGAAAAGATCTTCGATTCCATGATTGGTAATTTGCTCAATATCAAAGAGCAATTAGATACCAACACAGTTGAACGCGCGATCGCTGCGCTAGCTAAGGCTCGTCGCGTCGAGTTCTATGGCTTTGGTGCATCGGCTCCTGTTTGTACTGACGCCGCGCATAAATTTCACCGTTTGAAGGTCTCCAGCACCTCTTATTCCGATCCGCACATGCAAGCTATCTCAGCGGTATCGCTTGATGATCGGGATGTCGTTGTGGCTATCTCTCAGACAGGTCGAACAAAAGACCTTTTGCATACGGTAAAACTGGTAAAAGAAACCGGCACAACCGTTATCGCACTCTGCCCAAGTGATACACCTCTAGCAGATCTTGCGAGCATTCCGATCCATATCGACCTAGAAGAAGATAAAGATCTAAGCACACTGATGTCATCCCGTGTACTCCATCTGGTTGTTATTGATGTACTCGCTGTTGGTGTAGCTATGAAGCTAGGACCTGGGCTGGTTGATCATCTCAAAACTATCAAACGTAGCCTCAGATCTTTGCGTCAAAACGACAAGCGCCCAAGCGCTCGTCCTACTGATGATGTGGACGAAGATTAAGCTATTTCTGTCACATTTGTGACATCTTCTCTTCACCCTTTTGCAACATAGGCTTTTTAATATTCCTTTCGGAATTCGCCGAAAACTGTTTGATATTTGTTCAGAGCTATTATAAAACAGGGATAAGGCTGTATTAAAAAGCGTGTTTGGTAGATATTTTTCTATTAAGCAACTTCACCAGAGCCCCTCATAGAGGAGCGAAGGATTTATGCCTTAAACAGCATAATGGATACTGCTTCGCTCGATGGGCCTTCTGACCGTTAAGATAAGATCAGGAGCTTACTATGCTGCATAAAACTGAAGACCTTAACGAAACCCAGGTTGAAGTATTCGATCTGCTAGTGGGTTTTGAAGAAGAAGAAAAACTTTCCCGCAAAAAACTCGCAACGCGCCGTGCGCTTAGAGCTCGCCGAGCCATCGAACAACGCCAAGAAGAAAAAGAACTCGCCTCTCACATCGACGAATGTTGGTTTGATGAGTAACGCACAATCACTCGCTATGATTACTCACAAATAAAAACGCCAGTCCGAATGACTGGCGTTTTTGCATGAGCTTTTTACTAATACTCTGGATAGAGAATATTCAGTGGTATAGACCGGCTACCTTCTACCACGATGGCGCAGTGCTTGCGCTTAAGCTGACGCGGCTCGGTTACACCACAAGAATGCGCGATCATCTCCACCTCATGTACCAAATGGTTGTGGTAGTTCGCCACTCGATCCGCTTTAACCATCGGCACTAATCCGCGCTGCAGATCTGGATCATGGGTAGTGATGCCCGTTGGGCAAGTATTTTTATTACATTGGAGCGCTTGTATACAACCCAGCGCAAACATAAAACCACGGCCGGTTACGATGAAATCAGCCCCCATACATAAGGCTGCGCCTACATCGGTTGGGTTAATCAACTTACCCGATGCAATAACACGTACACGTTCACGCAGATTGTGGGCCATAAGCTTGTTTACCAAAATAGGTAAACTCTCTCGCAAAGGAAGACCTACGCTGTCCATCAACGGCATTGGCGCAGCACCAGTACCACCATCACAACTATCTAAAGTAATAAAGTCTGGGGCACTCTCTATACCACGCTTGTTAACCGACTCACAAAATTCATCTAACCACTCGGCATCCCCCAACACCATTTTAAAGCCACAAGGTTTACCTGTGATACGACGAACCTTCTCAATCATATCGAGCAGATCATCGATTGAAGCAATATCTGGATGACGGTTAGGGCTTAAAGAGTCTTGGCCCACGGGAATACCGCGTACCGCAGCAATCTCTGGTGTAACCTTCTCACCCGGTAAGATACCGCCCTTACCCGGTTTAGCCCCCTGACTGAGTTTTATCTCAAACATTTTTACTTGAGGAAGATCGCCTTTCTCTTTTAGCTTTTCCTCAGAGAAATTGCCGTCTTCATCACGCAAACCATATTTTGCAGTACCAATTTGATAAACAATGTCGCAACCTGACTCTAAGTGGAAAGGCGATACACCACCCTCACCTGTATTCATCCAGCATCCTGCTTTCTTAGCTCCTTGAGACAAGGCCTCGATTGCAGGTCGTGACAGTGCGCCATAACTCATTCCCGAAATATTAAAAAAAGACGCAGCATCGTAAGGCGTCTTACAATAAGGGCCTATACGCAGGCTCTGCGTCGTTACCGCATCTTCCTTTAAAGTTGGGAAAGGACAGTTTAGAAAGTAATAGGTGCCAGGAATACGCAGATCACGTGAAGAACCAAAGGCAATAGTGCTATCTACATTCTTGGCTGCGCGATAAACCCAAGAGCGCTGCGCACGGTTAAATGGCATCTCCTCACGGTCCATAGCAAAGAAGTATTGACGGAAAAACTCACCGGCATGTTCAAATAGGTAGCGAAAACGACCAATAAGAGGGTAATTACGACGGATTGTTTGCGCTGTTTGATGTTTATCGATTTGGTATAAAACTACCGCCACAACGATTGCGACAACAAACAGTACCAAGAACGCAATACCAACAAACGCGATAAAATTTATAGCAAAACTCGACATTGAATCATTCATGCTATGGACCTCCTATAGACATAGCACCGCCTCTTAACGAGGTTTTTTCTTTGTTTGTATGCTGTATCGGCGCCTGTGTAAATAGATAAATCAAAATATCCTATAGTTATTAATAGGCTAGCTCTGATTTTTAACCTTGTATGAGAAAGCCACGCTGTAACATTAACACCTTCTAAAATACCAAAAGACATACAAAAGCAAGGTATTTAAACGAAAAAGGCAGATTTTATGCACTAAAAGTCGACTTTTTTTGTCTGATATTTGCCAATCGCCGTTATCAAGAGGTATGGTACGTCGCTCTTCTATTTTTTAGACTTTCAGCCTAAGGAATAGTACTTTTTTATAGGTCATATTTACGAATTGAGCCTAACCCTGATTCATTTTTGAACAGGCGCTTGTTTTTTCGTTATACGCCCCTATTTAACTAGGTATTGTTTAACGTAAGCCTATTTTTCTATACGTAAGAGCTTACGGATTCAGATTTTGATAACTACCGAATTGGAAGACCTGCTTCATGACCAACTTGCCTGACGTTACCAGCCATCAAAATCCTGAGATTCACGGCTCTCTGGACTGGGTGGGCATGAATGGAATCACCGTCCCTCTGCAATTTGACGATAGTAAACTAGGTGTAAACAGCATCGAAGCACGCGTTAATACCTACGTTAATCTGGTAAACCCTAAGGTTAAAGGCATCCACATGTCTCGCCTTTACCTTGCGCTAAGCAACTTTTTTGAAAACCAAACGCTGAATGTTCCGGCGTTAACAGATTTCTTATCACACTTGTTGGATAGCCATCACGATATCTCAACTCAGGTTTTCCTAAACTTTGATTTTGATTTCCTAATCAAGCGCGATGCTCTAAAAAGCGATAACAGTGGTTGGAAAAGCTACTCCACGACGCTACGTGCGACACTAAAAGATGCTGAGGTCGTTCTGGAACTAGCAACCCGCGTCCCATACTCATCCACTTGCCCTTGTTCAGCAGCATTATCACGTCAGCTATTAGCTCAAGCATTCACTGATGACTTTGCCAACAAAGGCAGCATTGACGTTGAAGACGTAGAGAACTGGTTGAAGTCTGAAAAGGGCTCATTCGCTACACCTCATAGCCAACGTAGCCAGGCAACAGCTTGGGTTAAGCTGGATAAAGATATGGGTGCATTCCCGTTAACGGATCTAATCGATCTTGTTGAAGACGCCCTCAAAACGCCGGTACAAACGGCAGTTAAGCGTGCTGACGAGCAAGAGTTTGCCCGCTTGAATGGTCATAACCTAATGTTCTGTGAAGACGCTGCACGACGCGTTAAACAAGCGCTTCTAAGCCAAGATCAGTACGCGGACTTCTGGTTGAAGGTAGAGCACTTCGAGAGCTTACACGCTCATGATGCAGTTGCTCTTGCGTCTAAAGGTATTGCAGGCGGTTACAGCCCAGCTGATTACAGCTAAGCTTTGCATCCAATGATAAAAAGGCAGCTAAGTAGCTGCCTTTTTTATTTGTAGTTTATGATTTACCAAGCTTGTAGTAACTCTGCCATTCAGATTCAGGAACCATACTACCGCCTGTAGCCCAGATGATATGGGTTGAGTTACCCAACTTACTCAGTAAATCATGATCCTGCAGGTAGCTTTCGCCCTGCAAAATCAGATTAACAATGCCTGTCGCTCCCGCCAAAGCGGATGGTTCCAGCGCAATTTGCTCACTCTCATAAATTTCGGCCAATAATTGATAAAGTGTTTCGTCCTCTACGGTATAAACCCCACTTAACAGTGGCTCCATCACCTTACCAACAAAACCGGAAGCCCGGCCTACCGCGAGGCCATCAGCACAAGTTTGGTTATCGATACCCAGCTCCTGAACACTGATCTGATCATGCAGTCCGGTGTACATGCCCACCAGCATACAAGGCGAATGGGTCGGTTCAGCAAAGAAGCAGTGAACATGATCACCAAACAGCAGTTTCAAACCAAAAGCAACACCCCCCGGACCGCCACCGACGCCACAAGGCAGATAGACAAACAAAGGGTGTTCAGCGTCGACCTGAATATTTTGCTCAGATAGCTGCTTAGCTAGGCGTTCCGCGGCAACCGCATAGCCTAAAAACAGGTCATTTGAGTTCTCATCATCCACAAAGTGACAGCGCTGCTGACTTAGCGCTTGTTTGCGCCCCTCTTCTACCGCTTTACTGTAATCATATTCATATTCAATGACCTGCACGCCTTTGCTACGTAGTAGGTCTTTCTTCCACTTCCGAGCATCTGCAGACATATGAACCGTCACCGAAAATCCTAAAGCAGCCCCCATAATCCCGATACTAAGACCAAGGTTACCAGTTGATCCCACCACGATTTGATACTGACTAAACAGTTCGCGGCAGACATCACTATTCAGCTTACTGTAACAGCTCTCTTTGGTGATCAGGCCTGCCTCTATAGCAACGGTCTCGGCATACTTGAGCACCTCATAAATACCACCACGTGCTTTTATCGAACCAGATATAGGCAGATGGCTGTCGCACTTCAAAAGCAGACGGCCAGGGAAAGTTTGATTGGCCCTTGCTTCTAGCTGACGATGGAATTGAGGCACCTCACGCAACGGCGATTCGATCATGCCTTTTGTGGCAGCGGTTTCTGGAAACACTTCCGCCAGATAGGGAGCAAAACGATTCAATCTTGCTGAAGCATCGGCAACATCAGTTTGCGCTAATGGCAGGCGCGCAGATACTGCAGAAAAGCCCGTGATTTTAGGGTTTAACCAAAGCAACGGCTGAGTTTTCTGAAGGCGCTCCAACAAGGGAAACTCACGTATCAGATCATTTATTTCCTGTGTGTTTAACCCCATAAAACCAGCTCCGATCGAATAAATTTTGTTAATTCCAACTAATGAAATTAGGATAAAACCATTAAACCAGTGCTCACAATTTACAACAAACCATTAAAAAGCATCCTTGGATTAAAATGGCTAATCTGAAACCCTCACACTTGAACAGCGCCGTTCTCGCTAATCTGCAATGCTTCAGTAGCGCAGCTAAGCACCTTAGCTTTACCCTCGCTGCAGAAGAGTTAAGTCTTACTCAAGGAGCCATTAGCCAACGGATACGTAAACTGGAAGAACAGCTCGGTTTTGCCCTATTCTTGCGCTACAACCGGCGTCTACAGCTTACAGCCGAGGGCGAAAGGCTCCTGATACAAACCAATAACAGCCTGACGCAACTCGATAATCTGATTCGCGATATCCATACCCAAGGGCTTGCCGGTGAACTCTCACTCTCTGTCCCCCCTTCTTTTGCTTCGCAATGGCTGCTGGAAAAACTGGCGGACTTCTCTCAGCGCTACCCGCAGATTTTTATCCGCATGGAAACCCATAGCCGTCTGATCGACTTTTATGCCGAACAGATCGATCTAGCGATCTATTATGGTCAAGGCGAGTACCCGGGGTTGGTTAGTTGGCCAATCATGGATGAACAGCTCATTCCCGTTTGTACCAAAGACTTCGCAGATAAACATGACTTATGGGATAGGCCAGAAAAACTAAACCACTGCCCTCTACTACATGATGCTCAAGCATGGCCAGAAGCTGGTCCTTATTCAGAATGGTCCTACTGGGCCGGTCAACAAGCATTGAGCCTAGCTCTCAAACAGGGGCACTGCTTTGATAAGTCAGAACATGCAGTGAATGCAGCTAAATCAGGTTTAGGCGTTGCTATGGGGCGTAAGCAGCTAATCGAAAAAGCACTGAACAGTGGGGAATTGATAAACCCATTTGGAGAATTACAGCCGATCCAATCTCAGCAGGGTTATTTTCTGGTCACCCACGAAGATAGGAAGGAACAGCCTATTATCAAGGCATTTAGGGAGTGGATTCTGGAAAAAGTACAGGCTCACTGATCAGTGAGCCTGTTATAGAGGTCTGATTAGCTAAAACAGTTACTCAACCGTTACCGACTTCGCCAGATTTCGCGGCTGATCCACGTCCGTACCTTTCAAAATAGCTACATGATAAGAGAGCAACTGTAACGGAATGGTGTATAGCACGGGCTGCATGATCTCATCACATGCCGGCATATTCAGTACATAAGTGCCTTCTTCCGATTGCACTTTGTCAGAGCCAGCAAAGACAAACAGCTCACCACCACGAGCGCGGACTTCCTGTAGGTTTGCCTTCAGCTTATCCAACATATCGTTCTGTGGGGCTACTGCGACAACGGGCATCTCTTTATCGACCAGCGCCAATGGACCGTGTTTTAGCTCACCTGCAGGGTAAGACTCCGCGTGGATATAGGAGATCTCTTTTAACTTAAGCGCACCCTCTTTTGCTACAGGGTACAAAGTGCCGCGGCCAAGGAACAAAGAATGATTCTTTTCAGCAAAGGATTGCGCCATCTGCTCAATATCACTATCCATTGCTAGAGCTTGCTGAACCTGCTCAGGAAGCTTTTTAAGCGCAGTGATAATGGCAGCTTCAGTTTCTTCGCTTAAGCCATTACGACGACCAAGTGCGATTGTCGTTAGCATCAACGCCACTAGTTGTGTCGTAAACGCTTTTGTCGACGCTACACCAATCTCTGGACCTGCGTTGGTCATCAAGGCCAGATCTGATTCACGCACCAGAGAGCTACCCGGAACGTTACAAATAACCAGAGACGCCAAAACGCGATCCTGAATTTCACGTAGCGCAGCCAAAGTATCTGCAGTTTCGCCAGACTGTGAAATCGTCAGGAATAGCGTACCTTCAGGAATAACCACTGAACGGTAACGGTACTCACTGGCAACCTCGACCATACATGGGATACCGACCAGATCTTCGATCCAGTATTTAGCAATCAAACCGGCATGGAAACTCGTACCACAGGCGATAATTTGTACCTGCTTAACCTGATCAAATACTTCAGCCGCTTTAACGCCGAAGCATTGTTCCAACAGTTTATCTTCGCTGATACGTCCTTCTAAACACGCTTTGATAACCTCTGGCTGCTCATAAGTCTCTTTAAGCATATAGTGCTTAAATTCACCTTTATCGGCAGAGCTTACACCGTGTTCAAACTGGCTAACTTCGCGCTCTACTTTTTTACCGGAGATATCCGTTACCGTGATATCTGCCGCCGTCAGGGTCGCAACATCACCATCTTCCAAGAACATAAAACGGTCTGTTACTTGTAATAGCGCTAGTTGATCGGAGGCGATAAAGTTCTCGCCAATACCAACACCGATCACCAACGGGCTACCTTTACGCGCGGTTACCAACTGAGATGGATCTGCTTTTTCGATCACGCCCAGCGCGTAAGCACCTTCAAGCTGGCCGATAATATTGGAAACGGCAGTGTGCAAAGAGCTGGTTGATTTAAGCTCCCTAGCAAGTAAGTGTGCAATTACTTCTGTATCTGTTTCTGAGCTAAATTCATAACCATCATTTTGTAGATCGGCTTTTAGCTCTTCAAAGTTTTCGATAATACCATTGTGCACTACGGCCAGTTGATCGCCGGACATGTGCGGATGAGCATTCGCTTCACAAGGTACGCCGTGAGTCGCCCAACGGGTATGTGCGATACCTGTTGTGCCCACTAAAGGCTGCTCTTGTAAGGCATCAGAAAGGGCTTGAACCTTGCCATTACGGCGGCAACGTTGAATACCCGCTTCGGTCTGCAATGCAACACCAGCAGAGTCATAACCGCGATATTCCAAACGACGCAAACCTTCAAGCAGGATTTCCTGAACTGGCCTAGCTGCAACAGCGCCTACAATTCCACACATGATTAGTTTCCTTTCTTCTTAGGACGCGGCCAGTTCTTCAATTCAGTTTGTTTGGCACGAGTAATCGCAAGTGCATCATCGGATACAGGTTTAGCAATCGTTGAACCTGCGCCGACAGTCGCCATAGCGCCCACTTTAACCGGGGCAACAAGGGCGGTATTTGAACCAATAAATGCGTTGTCACCGATTTCTGTCAGCGACTTATTAACGCCATCGTAGTTGCACGTAATCGTACCTGCGCCGATGTTTACATCTTTACCCAGTACAGCATCACCCACATAAGAAAGGTGATTGATCTTGCTTCCCTCACCTACAATCGCTTTTTTGGTTTCAACAAAGTTTCCAACCTTAGCTTTAGCAGCAAGCTGAGTGCCTGGACGTAAACGTGCAAACGGGCCGATATCACAAGATTCCGCAATCACAGCATCTTCAATCACTGTATTTGCCTTGATACGAGTACCCGCTGCAACAGTACAGTTTTTCAGGTAACAATTTGGTTCGATTACAACATCATCGCCTAGTACTACATCACCCTCTAAAACAACGTTTACATCGATCAGAAGGTCCTGACCAATAGAGACATTACCGCGCACATCAACACGCGCCGGATCAGCCAACGTTGCACCGTTCACCATCAACCATTCAGCACGTTGCAACTGATACCAGCGTTCTAGTTCGGCCAACTGAACGCGGTTGTTAACCCCTTGGACTTCCTCTTCAGCTTCAGGCTGAATCGCGCTGATCTTCACGCCACCATTGGCAGCCATCGCGATGATATCGGTCAGATAATATTCGCCTTGCGCATTTTCAGAGGATAGCTGCGGTAACCAATCAGCAAGATACTGGCTCTTAACCGCTAAAATTCCGGTATTTACTTCATTGATTAGGTGCTGCTCTGGCGAAGCATCTTTATGCTCAACAATCGCCACAACTTTGTCTTCGCTATTACGTACGATGCGACCATAACCGGTAGGATCTTTTAGATTCACTGTCAGTAGTGCCAAATCACCTGTAGCGGCAATATCCACCATCTCTTGCATAGTGGCAGCTTGTGTTAGGGGTACATCGCCATAAAGCACAAGCACAACACTGTCATCTGCTACTTCAGGCATCGCCTGAGCCACCGCATGACCTGTACCTTTTTGTTCTACTTGCAGAGCAAAGTTAAGCGCTTGCCCCTGCAGCTCTTCACGTAATTTATCCGCGCCGTGACCGATTACAACATGCGTGTTTACCCCCTGTAGTGACGATGCAGTGTCGATTACGTGTTGCACCATCGCTTTACCGCCAACCTTGTGCAGTACTTTAGGGAGTTTGGATTTCATACGGCTACCCTGACCAGCAGCCAAAATGACAACGTCTACAGACATAGTCTTACCTTTCCTTTGTAGGTTTACGCTTTATTTTAATCGCACTTTAAAGTAAAACTGAAACCATACAATCCCTTTTGTCACAAATTTTATGACAATTATGAATAACGACGTTTTTAAAATATTGGGCTTAAACCCTAGAGAAATTGAGATCTATAAAGCCTTATTGACCTTAGGGGCAAGTTCTATACGAACAATTGCTGACAAATCAGGGGTTAATCGCGGTAGTGCCTATGAAAGTCTCAAAGAGATGCAGCAAAAAGGAATTGTGACCTATCAACCTAAAGGCAAGCGACGTTTATTCGCCCCTGTAGATCCAGATATTCTTTTACAGCTGGCTGAAGATCGTCGACAGAACTTAGATAAAGCGATCGACGAGCTGAAACAAAGCATTATTCCTGAGCTGCAGCACCTTAAACCTGACTTTAATACTGCCAATGTCAGCTTCTATGAAGGCGATGACGGTATAGAGCACGTACTGAAAGACATTCTGGTTACGGTGTCTAGCTCAGATGCTGATAGCTACTCAGTCTTCTCCTCCAAGCCGATCAGGAAGCACCTCTACAGACCCTTCCCTAACTTCACTAACCAGCGCATACAACGTGGTATTAACGTACGCGCCATTGCAATCGGTGATGGAGGTGAAGACGCTCTGCTATCAGAACGTAAGTGGATCAAAACAGAAGGAAAAGTGGATGCAGCTTATATCGCGATCTATCCACCTAAATGCGCAATCATCTCACTCGCTTCAGAAAACTACCCAACAGCGGTAGTGATTGATTCGCCGGAAGTAGCCGGTGCGCAGAAGATCATCTTTGATACGCTATGGCGACTGCTATAAGAACTTATGTTTTTATAATATAAGCATATATTTCAAGTCCTTAAGTAGGATATTTACTTTAGCGTTATCTAAATAAAATCCCCTCCTCCGAAGCTCGCTGCTTCTCCTTTATTTTGGGTTGTATTTAGGAGTATGTCTTTGTTTATATCCAATTGGTCACTTTCTAGAAAACTGACGGCACTTGTTTGCAGTCTTTTGATCCCTCTCATGCTAATAGAAGCCAACTCTTTGATGCGCCTAAAATCAGAGTTGCTTGAATCTAAAAAAGCACAAGTTAAAGAACAAGTTCAAAGTGCCTACACGTTAATCAATCACTATTACTCTCAGTCTCCACAACTTGGAGTAGAAGAAGCCAAGAAACAAGCCACTAGTGCTGTAGCTGCCCTGAGGTATGGCAAGAATGGTTACTTCTGGATAAATGATATGCAGCACAACCTTATCATGCATCCAATCAAAACAAAGCTTATTGGCAAGAATATGGCGCAAAGCCAAGATGCCTCTGCAAGCACCATTGGCGTGAAATGGTCAATATAGTGAAATCTAAAGGCGAAGGCTTTGTAGAATATACCTATAAAGGCCCGCAGTTTAAAAAGCCCAAGGAGAAAGTATCTTACGTTAAAGGCCTAAAAGAGTGGGATTGGGTTGTAGGCAGCGGGATTTATTTAAGCGATGTGCAGGAAATATTCTTTGCTATTTTTGCCGAATCATTAACCTTGCTGTTTTTAGTACTCAGCTTTGCTTTCTTTGGCTGCTGGTTCATTGTCCGTGATATCACTCAACCTATTAATAAGATGCTTGCCGCTGTTAGAAAAATTGCATCCGGTGATTTAACTCACCCAGTTAGTTTTAACCGTCAAGACGAAGTCGGACAGCTCGGTGATGAGTTAACGAATATGACCTCATCATTGCGCCAACTACTGGGTAACGTCAATGATGTTGTTTTCTCTTTAAGCCATCGAGCCAGCGAGATGCGCAGCAATACAATGCTGACTCGTGAAGGAATGGATCGCCAGTTCAACGAAGTTAATCAGTTAGCAGCCGCAATGGAAGAGATGTCTGCAACGATTCAAGAAGTGGCACAAAATGCACAAACAACTTCTGGAGCGACCCAACAAGCAACGCAAGAAACGGAGTCAAGCCAAACGGATGTAAATAGATCGGTTCATGAGATTTCTAAGCTTTCCGACAACGTAGCTGCCGCCAATACTGTGATGAATGAACTAAATCATCACACAAGCAAAATTGGTGAAGTTGTTAGCGTTATCCGCGAAATATCTGAGCAAACTAACTTATTAGCTTTGAATGCTGCGATAGAAGCTGCTCGTGCTGGTGAAGCAGGCCGAGGGTTTGCTGTGGTAGCTGATGAAGTTAGAAGCCTTGCATCAAGAACGCAAAGCTCTACTGGCGAAATTGAAGAGATTATTGAGCAACTTCAAAATAAATCAGCATCAGCCAACGACCAAATGCAGCTCAGCCAACAAAAGGCTCAGGAAAACGCATCCTTAGTGCAGCAAACCGGTAACAACATCTCGTCAATTGTCGAGCACATTAGCTGTGTTAATGACATAAGTAATCAAATTGCAACTGCTGCAGAAGAACAAAGCTATGTCGCTGCTGAAATCAGTAATAGCCTGACTGGTATTCGGGATATATCAGAACATGTTGTACAACATGCTCATCAAATATCGAGCAACAGCGAACAAGTTAACTCAATGGCTGAAGACCTCAACGTAAAAATATCTCGCTTCAAACTAAGCTAGTTTTATGAAGCGCTACCTAACTTAGGTAGCGCTTTTCCTCCATCTACAAAAACGTCAAGAAACTCCTCTTCCGTAAGCATCGCAATCAATGCAAAAACTAAGTGAAACCGACACCTACACTCTTAGTTATATTATAACATAACACTTCATGCCATAATTGGTCGGTTTTTTAGCAAGTCTCACCAGAAGTACGATGCAGAGGGGTACCGCAGCAATGAATGACACATTGATTAAGAACGCGATCATCATCAATGAAGGCGAACAAAGAGAGGTCGATCTTAGAATTAAAGACCAAAGAATCGATCTAATTGCTGCTGATATAGATGCTAAAGCTACCGACACGGTTATCGATGCTAAGGGGTGCTGGCTGCTTCCAGGAATGATCGACGATCAGGTGCATTTCCGTGAACCAGGCTTAACACATAAAGGCAGTATCGCAACCGAATCGCGCGCAGCAGTTGCCGGGGGAATCACTAGCTATATGGAGATGCCAAATGTTAACCCTTCAACAACCAATGCAGCTGCACTAGAGAATAAATACAATATTGCTGCCCAAAATTCGGCAGCAAACTATGCATTCTATCTAGGAGCAACAGAAGATAACTTAGACGATATAAAAGCCTTAGACCCAACCAAAACCTGTGGCGTAAAAGTGTTTATGGGTGCCTCTACCGGTAACCTACTCGTCGAGAACCCAACAGCTTTAGAAGGGATCTTCCGTGAAAGCCCTGTCTTGATCGTTACTCATTGCGAAAGCGGCCCGGTCATCGCCAACAACCTAAAACGTGTTCAAGACACCGGACGTAAGATTACGATACACGACCACCCTATTATTCGTGATGATGAAGCCTGCCTTGCTTCCTCATCTTACGCAGTAGAACTAGCAAAGAAATACCAAAGCAATCTTCATGTTCTACATATAACAACAGAAAAAGAGCTGAGCTTATTCCAATCTGGCCCTGTCCAAGGCAAGAAGATCACAGCAGAAGCTTGCGTACATCATCTATGGTTCAGTGCTGATGATTACGAAACTCGCGGTAATTTAATTAAATGTAACCCTGCGATTAAAACCCTACAGGATCGCAACGCGTTGCTAAATGCACTTAAAACTGGGCAGATCGATATCATTGCAACCGATCACGCTCCGCACACACTAACCGAGAAGCTGGTTGATTATTCAGATGCACCAGCAGGCCTTCCCCTTGTCCAACACGCTCTACTAACCTTGTTGGAGCAAGTTAATTTGGGTCGTATGTCGATCGAACAAGTAGTCAAGAAGGTATGCCATAACCCTGCGATCCGTTATGGTGTTTTAGAACGTGGATTTATTCGTGAGGGTTACTTTGCCGATTTAGTTCTGGTTGATCCGAAAAAATCGACATTGGTATGCCATGCGAATAGCCTATACCACTGTGAATGGACTCCGTTTGACGGCCTAAAATTCTCGGGTCAGATAAAATCGACTTGGGTAAATGGACACCTGGTATATGATGGTACACAGACACTAGTTCAGGAAGGCTTTGCTAAACCATTAGCCTTTTCTGGTCTATAACAGTCTAAAGATACGCTCAACTTCTAATAAAAAATAACAAAGCCTCTATTACCTGTTAGAGGCAACAATTAGGAGCAACAATGCTTAGAAAGTGTCCGGCGGGTTATTACCCAGAAGTGTCAGACAAGGCCTTTATTGACCCTACCGCCATCGTTTGTGGCCGTGTGATTATCGAAGATAATGTTTTTGTTGGCCCTTACGCTGTAATCAGAGCCGATGAGGTTGATGCATCAGGTGAGATGCAGCCCGTACTGATCAAACAAGGCTCTAACCTTCAAGATGGCGTAGTGATTCACTCAAAAGCCGGTGCAGAAGTTATAGTAGGTGAGCGTACCTCTATCGCCCATCGCTCGATTGTACATGGCCCATGTACAGTCGGTGACGATGTATTTATCGGCTTTAACAGTGTCGTCTTCTGCTGCCATATAGGCGACGGTAGCGTGATTAGACACAATGCCGTAGTCGAAGGGGTCGACCTTCCAGAACGCTCTCACGTGCCTCCTATGACGGCCATAGCGCATGAGCCAGATCTGGCTTCAATTAAGAAAGTAACGTCTGAATTCTCTTCGTTCTCAGAATCCGTCGTCTCAGCCAACCATGTGCTAGTCGAAGGTTATAAAGAGCTAGGTGAAGACCTGTAGGTACTTGCTAGTTGCTAGTTGCTAGTTGCTAGTTGCTAGTTGCTAGTTGCTAGTTGCTAAAGAGGGTATGTGGATTAAGCTTGGTGTAAATACTCAGTTCAGTATTATTTATCCCACAACGAAAAAACCCCGATCACAGCGTGACCGGGGTTTTCTCTTAATTAAATGCTTGGCGATGACCTACTCTCACATGGGGAAGCCCCACACTACCATCGGCGATGTTGCGTTTCACGTCTGAGTTCGGGATGGATTCAGGTGGTTCCACAACTCTATGGTCGCCAAGCAAAACTGTTACAACTTAGATCTGATTCTTCTTTTATTTGATCTAGATAGTTTATCGACTGTAGTTTAACTACGCGCTAATTCGTTACTCTCTATCGTCTTACGTATCTTACAAGTCACTTGCCAAACGCCTTGGGCGTTATATGGTCAAGCCTCACGGGCAATTAGTATTGGTTAGCTCAACGCCTCACAGCGCTTCCACACCCAACCTATCAACGTCGTAGTCTTCAACGGCCCTTTAGGGGAATCAAGTTCCCAGTGAGATCTCATCTTGAAGGAGGCTTCCCGCTTAGATGCTTTCAGCGGTTATCCCGTCCGAACGTAGCTACCCGGCAATGCAATTGGCATCACAACCGGTACACCAGAGGTTCGTTCACTCCGGTCCTCTCGTACTAGGAGCAACTCTTCTCAAATCTCAAACGCCCACGGCAGATAGGGACCGAACTGTCTCACGACGTTCTAAACCCAGCTCGCGTACCACTTTAAATGGCGAACAGCCATACCCTTGGGACCGGCTTCAGCCCCAGGATGTGATGAGCCGACATCGAGGTGCCAAACACCGCCGTCGATGTGAACTCTTGGGCGGTATCAGCCTGTTATCCCCGGAGTACCTTTTATCCGTTGAGCGATGGCCCTTCCATACAGAACCACCGGATCACTAGAACCTACTTTCGTACCTGCTCGACGTGTCTGTCTCGCAGTCAAGCACCCTTCTACTCTTGCGCTCATTGCATGATTTCCGACCATGCTGAGGGTACCTTCGTGCTCCTCCGTTACTCTTTGGGAGGAGACCGCCCCAGTCAAACTACCCACCACACAATGTCCCCGATCCCGCTTAGGGAACTGGGTTAGAACCTCAACATTACCAGGCTGGTATTTCAAAGGTGGCTCCACCCTATCTGGCGACAGGGTTTCAAAGCCTCCCAGCTATTCTACACAAGTAATGTCAAAGTCCACTGTGAAGCTGTAGTAAAGGTTCACGGGGTCTTTCCGTCTAGCCGCGGGTAAACTGCATCTTAACAGCTATTTCAATTTCACTGAGTCTCGGGTGGAGACAGTGTGGCCATCGTTACGCCATTCGTGCAGGTCGGAACTTACCCGACAAGGAATTTCGCTACCTTAGGACCGTTATAGTTACGGCCGCCGTTTACCGGGGCTTCGATCAAGAGCTTCGCACAAGTGCTAACCCCATCAATTAACCTTCCGGCACCGGGCAGGCGTCACACCCTATACGTCCTCTTTCGAGTTTGCAGAGTGCTATGTTTTTAATAAACAGTCGCAGCCACCTGGTATCTTCGACCGGCCTCAGCTTAGGGAGCAAGTCCCATCACCAAAACCGGCGCACCTTCTCCCGAAGTTACGGTGCCATTTTGCCTAGTTCCTTCACCCGAGTTTTCTCATACGCCTTAGTATTCTCTACCTGACCACCTGTGTCGGTTTAGGGTACGGTTAGTCATAACCTGAAGCTTAGAGGATTTTCCTGGAAGCATGGCATCAACTACTTCAGTCCATAAAGGACCTCGTCATCGGTTCTCGGTCTTAAGGACCCGGATTTGCCTAAGTCCTCAACCTACTACCTTAAACGCGGACAACCAACGCCGCGCTAGCCTAGCCTTCTCCGTCCCCCCATCGCAGTTATGAGCAGTACAGGAATATTAACCTGTTTCCCATCGGATACGCTCTTCAGCCTCTCCTTAGGGGCCGACTCACCCTACCTCGAATAGCGTTGGATAGGAACCCTTGGTCTTCCGGCGGGGAGGGTTTTCACCTCCCTTATCGTTACTCATGTCAGCATTCGCACTTCTGATACCTCCACGGTGCCTTACAGCTTCCGCTTCAACAGCTTACAGAACGCTCCTCTACCATGCACAAAGTGCATCCGTAGCTTCGGTGTTATGCTTAGCCCCGTTATATCTTCCGCGCGGGCCGACTCGACTAGTGAGCTATTACGCTTTCTTTAAAGGGTGGCTGCTTCTAAGCCAACCTCCTAGCTGTCTAAGCCTTCCCACATCGTTTCCCACTTAGCATAAACTTTGGGACCTTAGCTGACGGTCTGGGTTGTTTCCCTTTCCACGACGGACGTTAGCACCCGCCGTGTGTCTCCCGTGATTGAACTCATGGGTATTCGGAGTTTGCATCGGGTTGGTAAGTCGGGATGACCCCTAGCCGAAACAGTGCTCTACCCCCATGGTTAGACACGAGGCACTACCTAAATAGTTTTCGAGGAGAACCAGCTATCTCCGAGTTTGATTAGCCTTTCACTCCTATCCACAAGTCATCCGCTGGCTTTTCAACGACAGTCGGTTCGGTCCTCCAATGCGTGTTACCGCATCTTCAACCTGCCCATGGATAGATCACTCGGTTTCGGGTCTACTCCTAGCGACTGGACGCCCTATTAAGACTCGGTTTCCCTACGGCTCCGCAAATGCTTAACCTTGCCACTAAAAGTAAGTCGCTGACCCATTATACAAAAGGTACGCAGTCACCGTCCGAAAACGGCTCCCACTGCTTGTACGTACACGGTTTCAGGGTCTATTTCACTCCCCTCACAGGGGTTCTTTTCGCCTTTCCCTCACGGTACTGGTTCACTATCGGTCAGTCAGGAGTATTTAGCCTTGGAGGATGGTCCCCCCATATTCAGACAGCGTTTCACGTGTGCCGTCCTACTCGATTTCACTTTAAAAGACCTTTCACATACGGGGCTATCACCCACTATGGCCACACTTTCCAGAGTGTTCTGTTAAATCTAATAAAGCTTAAGGGCTGGTCCCCGTTCGCTCGCCGCTACTTAGGGAATCTCGGTTGATTTCTTTTCCTCTGGGTACTTAGATGTTTCAGTTCCCCAGGTTCGCCTCTAATAACCTATGTATTCAGTTAAAAGATACCTATAAATAGGTGGGTTTCCCCATTCGGAAATGTCCGGATCAAAGGTTGTTTACCACCTCCCCGAACCTTATCGCAGGTTACAACGTCCTTCATCGCCTCTGACTGCCAAGGCATCCACCGTGCACGCTTAGTCACTTGACCATATAACCCGAAGGCGTCTGGAATCACAGTAACTTGTATTGCTAGTAACGATAGATTTCGCCGAATTGGCGCATGCAGTAAAACTACATGTCTTAAATCTAAATCAAATGAATCAAATCCAAATTGTTAAAGAGCGTTTAAAGCAAAAAAGCTTTAAAAGATAATGTCTTAAACGACAATATGTTTTAAAACTCTTCCTTCTCATCCAAAGGATGATGGTGGAGCTATGCGGGATCGAACCGCAGACCTCCTGCGTGCAAAGCAGGCGCTCTCCCAGCTGAGCTATAGCCCCAAAGAAAACAGTAAGGCTATTATTGGTAGGCCTGAGTGGACTTGAACCACCGACCTCACCCTTATCAGGGGTGCGCTCTAACCAGCTGAGCTACAAGCCTACACCGTTGCTCTTAACTTCTCTGATCAGATAATTCGTGTGAACGCTTGCCGAGAATCGGCTTTCGTTTAAGGAGGTGATCCAGCCCCAGGTTCCCCTAGGGCTACCTTGTTACGACTTCACCCCAGTCATGAACCACACCGTGGTAACCGCCCTCCCGAAGGTTAAGCTAGCTACTTCTGGTGCAATCCACTCCCATGGTGTGACGGGCGGTGTGTACAAGGCCCGGGAACGTATTCACCGCGACATTCTGATTCGCGATTACTAGCGATTCCGACTTCATGGAGTCGAGTTGCAGACTCCAATCCGGACTACGACCGGTTTTCTGAGATTAGCTTACCCTCGCAGGTTCGCGGCCCTCTGTACCGGCCATTGTAGCACGTGTGTAGCCCAACTCGTAAGGGCCATGATGACTTGACGTCGTCCCCACCTTCCTCCGGTTTGTCACCGGCAGTCTCCTTAGAGTTCCCACCCGAAGTGCTGGCAAATAAGGACAAGGGTTGCGCTCGTTACGGGACTTAACCCAACATTTCACAACACGAGCTGACGACAGCCATGCAGCACCTGTCTCAGAGTTCCCGAAGGCACGAAACTATCTCTAGTAACTTCTCTGGATGTCAAGAGTTGGTAAGGTTCTTCGCGTTGCGTCGAATTAAACCACATGCTCCACCGCTTGTGCGGGCCCCCGTCAATTCATTTGAGTTTTAACCTTGCGGCCGTACTCCCCAGGCGGTCTACTTATCGCGTTAGCTGCGCCACTAAAAGATCAAGTCTCCCAACGGCTAGTAGACATCGTTTACGGCGTGGACTACCAGGGTATCTAATCCTGTTTGCTCCCCACGCTTTCGCACCTCAGTGTCAGTATCGGTCCAGGTAGTCGCCTTCGCCACTGGTGTTCCTTCCTATATCTACGCATTTCACCGCTACACAGGAAATTCCACTACCCTCTACCGTACTCTAGATTGGCAGTATCAGGTGCAGTTCCAAGGTTGAGCCCTGGGCTTTCACATCTGACTGACCAATCCACCTACGCGCGCTTTACGCCCAGTAATTCCGATTAACGCTCGCACCCTCCGTATTACCGCGGCTGCTGGCACGGAGTTAGCCGGTGCTTCTTCTGCAGTTAACGTCACAGCTAGCAGGTATTAACTACTAACCTTTCCTCACTGCTGAAAGTGCTTTACAACCCTAGGGCCTTCTTCACACACGCGGCATGGCTGCATCAGGCTTGCGCCCATTGTGCAATATTCCCCACTGCTGCCTCCCGTAGGAGTCTGGACCGTGTCTCAGTTCCAGTGTGGCTGATCATCCTCTCAGACCAGCTAGAGATCGTCGCCTTGGTGAGCCATTACCTCACCAACTAGCTAATCTCACGCAGGCTCATCCAATAGTGCAAGGTCCGAAGATCCCCTGCTTTCCCCCGTAGGGCGTATGCGGTATTAGACCAAATTTCTCTGGCTTATCCCCCGCTACTGGGTAGATTCCTACGCGTTACTCACCCGTCCGCCACTCGTCATCAACTAGCAAGCTAGTCATGTTACCGTTCGACTTGCATGTGTTAGGCCTGCCGCCAGCGTTCAATCTGAGCCATGATCAAACTCTTCAGTTTAAATCATTTGTGTTACCAGGAATGTGGTAACGGGCTCTAGTACTAAACAACCGGATAACATTCTTAAGAACGTTAAACCTTTGTAAATCGCTTTAAATGAATTCACTTGGTTGCTTGTCTAGAAAAAGTTTGCTTCTTCTCAACAAGCGCCCACACGAATTATCTGATCAAATTGTTAAAGAGCGTTGCTTTTTGACTCTCCGCTGACTCAGCGTTTCGTCTCAAGCGAGGCGCATATTCTACTGCGCGCTCATTCAAAGTCAACCGTTTATTTTGCAATTTTGTAAAAAGTTTTACTCAGCAACCGGACTTTAAATCCTGCTCCGCAAGCAATCTGAAAAACCAATTTTTTCAATCACTTACTAAGCACCTCGCTTAGCTCAATCAGCCCCGTTTTGGCGGCCTACCTAAGCAAGGACGGCGAATTCTACAGACATCTAAAAGTGCGTCAATACTTAATCAAAATTGCGTACTGTTACTTATGATAGAAAGCTATAGACCGTACGGTTTTGAAATACATAAGGCACATCTAGCATATTCTAAGCGTCCACGGATATCGCACCCTATTACTTATAAGTTCTGCCATAAACAAAAAAGGCAACCCGAAGGTTGCCTTTTAGAACTAATGATTTGTAAGAGTCAGTCTTAACGACCAAGCTTCTTACGAATCTGCTGTAGGGTACGAAGCTGAGCCGCAGCTTCAGCCAGCTGAGTCGCTGCTTTAGAGTATTCGAACTCTGCAGTTTTATCAGCCATCGCCTGTTCAGCATGTTTCTGTGCTTCTTGAGCTTTCGCTTCATTAAGGTCTGCAGCGTGCAGAGCAGTGTCTGCAAGTACAGTTACCTTATGAGGCTGAACTTCAATGAAGCCACCGGATACGTAGAAGATATCCTGTTCGCCACCCTGTTTGCGTAGCTCGACAGGGCCTGGTTTTAGTTCCGTCAGAAGCGGAGCGTGACCTGGATATACACCCAGATCACCCAGGCTACCTGTTACGGATACGAATTCAATAAGGCCAGAGAATAGTTCTTCTTCAGCACTTACGATGTCGCAATGAACAGTCATAGCCATATTTATACCTCGTAAAGGTTAGCTAAAGGCAATTACATGCCTTTAGCTTTCTCGATCGCTTCGTCGATACCACCGACCATGTAGAACGCCTGCTCTGGCAGATCGTCGTACTGGCCTTCCAGGATGCCTTTAAAGCCGCTGATAGTTTCTTTCAGTGGCACGTATTTACCAGGAGCACCGGTGAATACTTCAGCTACGAAGAACGGCTGAGATAGGAAACGTTGCATCTTACGAGCACGTGCTACCAGAGCTTTATCTTCTTCAGACAGTTCGTCCATACCTAGAATCGCGATGATGTCTTTCAGCTCTTTATAGCGCTGTAGTACACCCTGAACGTTACGAGCGATCTCGTAGTGTTCTTGACCGATTACTAGTGGGTCTAGCTGACGAGATGTAGAATCCAGTGGATCTACCGCTGGGTAGATACCTAGCTCTGCAATTTGACGAGACAATACTACTGTTGCGTCAAGGTGAGAGAAGGTTGTCGCTGGAGATGGGTCAGTCAAGTCATCGGCTGGTACGTATACCGCCTGGATAGACGTGATGGAACCAGTCTTAGTAGAAGTGATACGCTCCTGAAGAACGCCCATCTCTTCTGCTAGAGTTGGCTGGTAACCTACCGCTGAAGGCA
The DNA here is from genome assembly GCF_047778115.1 of Neptuniibacter sp. QD48_55. Taxonomy (GTDB): domain Bacteria; phylum Pseudomonadota; class Gammaproteobacteria; order Pseudomonadales; family Balneatricaceae; genus Neptuniibacter. The sequence continues at coordinate 3,544,058 of NZ_CP180555.1, forward strand.
TACGACCTAGAAGTGCTGATACCTCAGTACCCGCTAGTGTGTAACGGTAGATGTTGTCTACGAACAACAGTACGTCACGACCTTCGTCACGGAATTTCTCAGCCATAGTCAGGCCAGTCAACGCTACACGTAGACGGTTACCTGGAGGCTCATTCATCTGACCGTATACTAGAGATACTTTATCCAATACGTTGGATTCTTTCATCTCGTAGTAGAAGTCGTTACCCTCACGAGTACGCTCACCTACACCGGCGAATACGGAGAAACCTGAGTGCTCGATCGCGATGTTACGGATCAGCTCCATCATGTTTACAGTTTTACCTACACCCGCACCACCAAACAGACCAACTTTACCACCCTTAGCGAACGGACATACAAGGTCGATTACCTTGATACCAGTTTCAAGTAGTTCGTTAGACGCAGACTGCTCGTCGTAAGAAGGCGCTTTACGGTGAATAGGCATACGCTCTTCTTCACCGATTTCGCCACATTCATCAATTGGGTTACCCAGTACGTCCATGATACGACCCAGTGTAGCTGTACCAACAGGCACAGATACTGGCGCACCAGTGTTCGCAACTTCCTGACCACGGCTTACACCTTCAGTCTGGCCCATTGCGATCGCACGAACAACACCGTCGCCCAGCTGCTGCTGAACTTCCAGCGTCAAACCGTTTTTAGTTACGGTCAGCGCGTCGTATACCTTCGGTACAGAATCACGTGGGAATTCCACGTCTACTACCGCACCGATAATCTGAACAATAGTTCCGCTACTCATGTTCGGATCCTCTAATAATTTAACCTGTGACCTGTATTAAACAGCTGCAGCACCACCAACGATCTCAGAAATTTCCTGAGTAATCGCGGCTTGACGAGCTTTGTTATAAATCATTTCAAGCTCACCAATCATATCACCAGCGTTGTCTGTTGCGTTCTTCATCGCTAGCATTCGTGCTGCCTGCTCACAGGCATTGTTCTCAACCACGGCCTGGTAGACCAAGGACTCAACGTAACGAACCAGTAAGCTGTTTAACAGCTCTTTTGCATCTGGTTCATATAGGTAATCCCAATGATGGTTAAGCTTTTCTTCGTCGTCTTCCGCCTTCAGTGGAAGCACCTGATTGACTGCAGGCTGCTGGGTCATCGTATTAACAAAGTCGTTAGATACGATAAACAGTTTATCCAGTTTGCCTTCGTCATAAGCATCTAGCATGACCTTAACTGCACCGATCAGATCCGCCACTTCTGGGGCATCACCTAGGTGAGTTTTCGCTGCTACAACATTGCCACCGTAGTTCTTAAAGAACGACTGTGCTTTGCTGCCCAGTGCACAGACATCAATCTCGATGCCCTGATCATGGAACTCTTTCATGCTTTTAACAGCTGCTTTGAACGCATTCACGTTCAAACCACCACACAGGCCACGGTCGGTTGCTACAACAACAAAACCAACTCGCTTAGTCTCACGCTCCTGCATGTACAAGTGTCTGTACTCAGGGTTGGACTTGGCCAGGTGCTGAATTACACCACGGATACTCCGCGCGTACGGGCGAGAAGACTCCATGCGATCCTGTGCTTTACGCATCTTAGAAGCAGCAACCATTTCCATAGCGCTGGTAATCTTCTTAGTGCTCTGCACACTCGCAATTTTTGTCTTAATCTCTTTTCCGACTGCCATAGTTCCGCCTATATAGCTTTGTGTTAGATCTGCATGACTAGCATGCAGATCGATCACTCAAAACGAGTTCTTACCAAGCTTGTGTAGACTTGAACTTCTCGATACCAGCCTTGAACTGAGCAGCAATCTCATCAGAGTAGTTGCCAGTTGCGTTGATGTCGTTCATCAGATCAGCGTATTCGCTGTTGAAGAACGCAATCAATGCTGCTTCGAAGTCCAGTACTTTATCAAGTGCTACACCTTGTAGGTAACCTTCGTTAGCAGCGTACAGGCTAAGACCCATGTCAGCGATAGACATTGGAGTGTACTGTTTCTGCTTCATCAGCTCAGTTACAGACTGACCGTGCTCAAGTTGTGCACGAGTAGCGTCATCAAGGTCAGAAGCGAACTGTGCGAATGCCGCAAGTTCACGGTACTGTGCAAGTGCTAGACGAACACCGCCACCTAGTTTCTTGATGATCTTAGTTTGAGCTGCACCACCTACACGGGATACGGATAGACCAGCGTTGATTGCTGGACGTACACCAGAGTTGAACAAGTCAGTTTCTAGGAAGATCTGACCGTCAGTGATGGAGATTACGTTTGTTGGTACGAATGCGGATACGTCACCACCTTGAGTTTCGATTACAGGCAGAGATGTTAGGGAACCAGTCTGGCCCTTAACTTCACCGTTTGTAAACTTCTCAACGTAGTCAGCGTTAACACGCGCAGCACGCTCAAGTAGACGAGAGTGCAAGTAGAATACGTCACCAGGGTATGCTTCACGACCTGGAGGACGACGTAGCAATAGGGAAATCTGACGATAAGCCCAAGCTTGCTTAGTTAGATCATCATAGATGATCAGAGCGTCTTCACCGCGGTCACGGAAGTATTCACCCATAGTACAACCAGCGTATGGAGCTAGGAACTGCATCGCAGCTGGATCAGCAGCGCCTGCAGCAACAACGATAGTGTGATCCATCGCGCCGTGCTCTTCAAGCTTACGTACAACGTTAGCGATAGTAGACTGTTTCTGGCCTACTGCTACGTAGATACATTTTACGCCTGTACCTTTCTGGTTGATGATAGCGTCGATAGCAATCGCAGATTTACCAATCTGACGGTCACCGATGATCAGCTCACGCTGACCACGACCGATTGGTACCATGGAGTCGATCGCTTTAAGACCAGTCTGTACAGGCTGATCTACGCCTTGACGCTCGATTACACCAGGTGCAACCTTCTCAACAGCGTCAGTCAATTTAGTTTCGATTGGGCCTTTACCATCAATCGGGTTACCCAGAGCGTCTACTACACGACCCTGCAGTTCCGGACCAATTGGTACTTCCAAGATACGGCCAGTACAACGTGCAGTAGCACCTTCTACTAGATCCTGGTAGTCACCCAGTACTACAGCACCAACGGAGTCACGCTCAAGGTTAAGCGCCATACCGTAGATACCGCCAGGGAATTCAATCATTTCCCCGTACATAACGTCAGCAAGACCGTGGATCGTAATGATACCATCGGAAACGCTCACTACAGTGCCCTCATTACGGGCTTCTGAAGTCACATCAAGAGTTTCGATGCGCTTCTTGAGAATCTCACTGATCTCAGAAGGATTCAGTTGCTGCATGCTTTTATTCCCCTAGGAATTCATCGCTTCGGCCAACTTCGCGAGTCGCGCGCGAACAGAGCCGTCGATCACCAAGTCGTCAGTGCGAACTACTACACCACCCAAGATAGACTTATCTACTTGTGAGGTTAGTGCCACATCGCGACCTAGTTTAGTTTTCAGTGCCTGAGCAAGTTTTTCTTGCTGCTCGTCCTGTAGTTCAAACGCCGTAGTCACTTCGATATCCAGTGACTTTTCCTGATCTGCTTTCAGTTTATTAAACTGAGCGCTGATCTCAGGCAGTATCTCTAGGCGTTTGTTCTCAGCTAGAAGCTTAAGAAAATTCTTACCCGCGTCATCTGCTTCTTCGCAGATATTGATCATCAGATCAGCTTTCTGCGTATCTGTCAGTGCAGGGTTACCCAGTACACGCACTACGTTTTCGTCTGATGCTGCAGCAGCAGCCAGAGCTAGCGTAGCGGACCACTGATCGAGGTTACCCTTATCCATCGCGTACTCGAAAGCAGCTTTGGTATAAGGCCGAGCGACAGTGTTGACTTCAGCCATCGTTAAACCTCGCTTTAAAGCTCAGCGGCCAGTTTTTCAACAAGCTGCGCGTGTGCCTTCTCATCAATAGAAGCTTCTAGTACTTTCTCAGCACCAGCCAATGCAAGTGTAGCTACCTGAGCGCGCAATGCTTCGCGTGCTTGGTTAACTTCTTGCTCTAGTTCAGCTTCTTTAGCCGCTTTAACACGGTTAGCTTCTTCTAGAGCCTTGTCTTTAGCTTCTTCGATAATCTGGTTAGCCCGCTTGTTGGCCTGTTCAATGATGGCGGCTGCTTCTTCTTTGCCCTTACGCATATTTTCAGTGGCTTTTTCTTGAGCCAACTGCAAGTCACGCGCAGCGCGTTCAGCAGCGTCCAGACCTTCAGCAATCTTCTTTTTGCGCTCTGCTAGTGCAGCCGTAATTGGCGGCCACACGTACTTCATGCAGAAAACAACAAAGATAAAGAATGCGATTGCCTGGCCAATGATGGTGATATTGATATTCACGCCATTACCTCTCGCGGTTGTTAATTAAGTAGGACTCGATAGTCGTTGCTTTTACGAGTGACTACTTATGCAACTGCGAACATTAGGTACATGCCAAGACCTACACCGATCATAGGTACCGCATCAACAAGACCCATTACGATGAAGAACTGAGAACGTAGTAGTGGTACTAGTTCAGGTTGACGTGCAGCACCTTCCAAGAATTTACCACCTAGGTTACCGATACCTACAGCAGCACCAATAGCAGCAAGGCCCATTAGAACCGCAGCAGCCAGGAATACTAAAGCGTTAGCCATTTCCATCAGTTTTTCTCCACATTTAAGTTTAAAAGTTAAAGTTTAAAATTTGTTAAAACAGGTTAAAACAGTACTTCAGTTCATGAATTACTTATTAGTGATCGTCATGTGCCATCGCAAGATAAACGATAGTTAGCACCATGAAGATAAACGCCTGCAAAGTAATTACTAGAATATGGAAGATTGCCCATGGCACAGATAGTACCCACTGCGCCCAGAAAGGAAGCAGAGCAATCAAGATAAAGATCATTTCACCCGCATACATGTTACCGAACAGTCGTAGCGCCAGAGAGATTGGCTTAGCCAGAAGGCCTACAACTTCAAGGAACAAGTTGAAAGGAATCATCCATTTACCCATTGGCTGTAGAGACAGCTCAGCAAGGAAGCCAGAAACACCTTTCTGCTTAATGCTGTAGTAAATGATTAAGAAGAATACGCTGAACGCCATACCAAGAGTAGCGTTAGGGTCTGTAGTTGGTACGATCTTCATGTAACCAACGCCCATTTGAGCAGCGATGTAAGGAACCCAATCGATTGGCACAAGGTCCATAAGGTTCATCAGGAAGATCCAGACGAATATTGTTAGCGACAGAGGCGCAATAACAGGGTTCTTATGGTGGAAAATACCTTTAACGTTATCGTCAACAAACTCAATGATTGTTTCGATAAAGTTCTGGGTGCTTCCTGGTACGCCGGACGTAACTTTTTTCGCTACGCTACGGAACAACCAAAGGAAGAAAATACCCAAGCCAACAGACCAAAGCATAGTATCCACGTGGATTGCCCAAAATCCGAAATCGCCAGGCATGATACCGTTTGCAGTATCTACGAAGCGCCAGCTATCCGAAGCTTCATGATAGCCGAACGTCAGATTCGTCAAGTGGTGGGATATATACTCTGAGGATGTTACTGTGTCGCTACTAGCCATTCTCAGTTTCTCTCGTTCAAAGTTTCAGGAATCTTGTATTCAGGTTCATCTGACCAATCCAACCTAAGATCTGCATCAGAATGAACGTGCCAAATAAGGAAAATGGATTCAGGGGCTGAATCAGTATAAATACGGCTGCAAAACCTACCGCACTTAAAGCCATTTTCCATATTTGGCTCACATACATTTCGGCTAACGCTTGCTTAGCACTCTGACCTGCACTAAATCTCAATGCTCGATCAGCGAAATAGAGGGTAGGTAGAAGGTACAAAACTCCACCTAACAGTGCTGAATATGCAGTTTCTAAGTTCACTAGTAGTAAACCAGCGCAAAGTAACAAACATATGACTGCTTGAATCAGAAAGATTCTAAATATTCGACCGCGTGTTTTACGACTATGGGCTCCCTGCTTGAGGTTCCCCTTGCCCACTGACATTACAACGCAACCTTACTTAAATTCTGTTCTGACTCTACGCCCCATTTAAGCGCACGCACCCTAAAATGCGAGCCGATTATATGAGCTTAGGGCCGCCGAAACAACAGGCAGTTTACCCATTTGCACTAATGTCGTAGCAACCCTTGCCCTGAGTCACCTTAACTTCAGTGCCAAAGTAGTAATTCAACGCTACTTATTTCAATAATTTCAAAATACTGTCTAAAGATTCAGCATCATCGTAACTGATGGTGATTTTGCCTTTTCCTTTGGCATTTTCACTGATCGCCACCTTAGTTGCGAAACGCATAGACAACTCACCAGCCAATTCACCTAGGCGAGGATTAGGTTCTGCTTTTGGTTTTTCTTCCGTTTTCGAACCACCGTCTTGAAGCTTTTTCACTAACGCTTCGGCTTGGCGAACAGATAGACCTTGGCCTGATACTTCCTGTGCTGCAATTAGCTGTTGCTCAGGTTCTAGTGCCAACAATGCCCGCGCATGACCCATTTCTAAGTCGCCGTACTCAAGCATCTTCTTCACTTCATCGGTCAGCTTCATCAGGCGAAGTAAATTGGTTACCGCAGAACGCGATTTACCTACCGCATCAGCTACTTCTTGCTGAGTCAGTTCGAATTCGTCTTGTAGACGCTGAAGAGAGATCGCTTCTTCGATCGGGTTTAGATTTTCACGCTGGATATTCTCGATCAGCGCCATCGCAATGGCCGCTTCATCTGGAACATCTTTCACGATTGCAGGAATCTCAGACAGATCAGCCATCTGAGTAGCGCGCCAACGACGCTCACCTGCGATAATTTCGTAGCGATCAGAGTCTACCGGACGTACCACAATCGGCTGGATTACGCCTTGAGCACGAATAGAGTTCGATAGCTCTTCCAAAGCTTGAGGCTCAATATCACGACGTGGTTGATAACGTCCACGTTGAATCACACTGACAGGAAGCAACTGATAACCATCTATAGATTCAGCGCTTTGAACGGATACCTGTTCTTCTACATCAGTAACGCTGGACAATAGAGCATCCAGACCTTTGCCAAGCCCACGCTTTTTAGCCATTGATTATGCTTCCTGTGACTGTTCTTTTTCTTCAAGTTTGGTACGACGAATTAACTCACCCGCTAAAGCTAAGTAAGCTACGGCCCCTCGGGAGTTTTTATCGTAGAGTAGTGCCGGCAATCCATGGCTTGGTGCCTCAGCTAAACGGACGTTTCTTGGAATCACGGTGCGATAAACTTTATCGCCAAAATACTCTACCAGATGGGTAGAAACGTCTTTGGTTAGGCTCATTCGCGGATCGAACATGGTCCGCAAGATACCTTCAATCTTCAAACTAGGGTTTAGACGGGCATTGATTTTATCGATCGTGCCGATCAATGCCGAGATACCTTCCAATGCATAGTATTCGCACTGCATTGGTATAATAACGCCTGCTGATGCTGCTAATGCGTTAACTGTTAGCAGGTTTAGAGATGGCGGATTATCGATCAAGACGTAGTCATAATCCTCATCCACTTCCATCAACGCCATTTTCAGACGAAATTCTCGACGCGGAATCTGCAATAACTCAACTTCAGCAGCGGTTAGATCACCATTTGAGCCAATGATATCGAAACCTGCCGCTGTGTCTTTAAGGATCGCCTCTTTGATATTCACTTTGTCGGTCAGAACTTCGTAGACCGTATTTTCCAAAGTGTGTTTATCAACGCCGCTGCCCATGCTGGCATTGCCTTGCGGATCCAGATCCACCAGCAATACGCGCTTTTTGGTTGCAGCCAATGAAGCAGCCAGATTTACGCAGGTTGTTGTTTTACCTACGCCTCCTTTCTGGTTTGTGATCGTTAGGATCTTTGCCACGCCTAGCGTCTCCCTAAAACTAGCAGATGCCTTTCCCCTTCTGTTCCCGGTACATCAAGTGGGTAACAGGTCTTAAGTTCATAGCCATCAGGCAGTGCTGATAACTCTTCCTCAGGATACAGACCTTTCATTGCAAGAAAAACACCCTCTTGATGACAAAGTTGGTGTGTCCAGTTAATCATGTCTTGCAAAGAGGCGAATGCGCGCGAGATCACCTGATGAAAAGGCTCAAAATTACAGTTTTCAACACGCTCGTTGATCACCGTTAGGTTGTTAAGACCTAACTCAGTCTTAGCCTGCAGTTGGAAACGGGTTTTCTTGCCGTTGCTGTCCAGAGTAGTGACATCAAGTTCAGGGTGGCAGATCGCCAATGGAATACCTGGTAAACCTGGGCCACTACCAACATCGATAAGGCGATTGGCTTTGATGTAAGGGACTACGCTTAAGCTGTCGATCAAATGGCGATCTATCATCTCTAACGGATCGCGTACGGCAGTCAGGTTATACGCTTTATTCCATTTGATCAGCAAATTCAGGTAACGGAGTAGTTGATCTTTTTGCTGCTCGCTAATATCCAAACCTAACTGTTGGATACCTTTGTTTAGCTTTGCTTCCAAGATCTCTTGGCTTACCTGATTCATGCGTTATCGGCCTTAATTTTAGCTTTGCTCAATTGATGTTTTTTTAGATAAACCAATAACAACGAAATCGCAGCAGGGGTCATACCTTGAATACGAGAGGCTTGCGAGATTGTTTCTGGACGAATCTCTTCTAATTTCGCTTTCAGTTCGTTGGAAAGGCCGCCGACTTGGTCATAATCAAAATTTTCTGGCAGTGGCGTATTCTCCTGACGGCGCATCTGCTCTATTTCGTCTTTCTGACGCTCAATGTAACCGGCATATTTGTTATGAATCTCAACCTGTTCCGCCACTTGGTTATCAGAGACCGCTTCACCTTTAAGGTGAGCGATATCGCCGTAAACCAGTTCAGGGCGTTTTAACAGATCTGCTAAATTGTATTCACGTGTCAGCGGCGTTTTAAGTTTTGGTGCTAACTCATCGGCTTCAGGTGTTTTAGGCTGAATCCAAGTAGATTTTAAGCGCTGTTGCTCTAACTCAATCGCTTCACGCTTTTCGCAGAATGCCTGCCAACGCTCATCTCCCACCAGCCCAAGCTCACGACCTTTTTCGGTCAAACGTAGATCTGCGTTATCTTCACGCAGAATTAGGCGGTATTCCGCTCGGCTTGTGAACATACGGTATGGTTCAGATGTACCTAGGGTAATCAGATCATCCACCAATACGCCGATGTAAGCTTCATCACGACGTGGATACCACTGCTCTTTATCTAATGCTCGCAGTGCTGCATTGGCACCGGCCAACAAGCCTTGAGCACCCGCCTCTTCATAACCTGTTGTGCCATTAATCTGACCGGCAAAGTACAGGCCGTTCATATACTTGGTTTCAAGGGTATGTTTTAGATCTTGCGGGTTAAAGTAATCGTACTCGATCGCATAACCTGGACGAACAATATGCGCATTTTCAAAACCACGGATCGATTGCACAGCTGCTAGCTGAATATCAAACGGCAGCGAAGTAGAGATGCCATTTGGATATAACTCATGGGTTGTCAGACCTTCAGGTTCTACAAATACTTGATGCTGATCTTTGTCAGCAAAGCGCATGATCTTATCTTCGATAGATGGGCAGTAGCGTGGACCCACACCCTCAATCACACCAGTATACATAGGTGAACGATCAAGGCCGTTTCTCAAAATTTCATGAGTACGCTCATTAGTATGGGTTATATAGCAACTGATCTGCTCAGGGTGATCACTCAATTTACCCATATAGGACATAACCGGCGTAGGTGTATCACCTGGTTGTTCCTGCATCACACTAAAATCAACACTACGAGCATCGATACGTGGTGGTGTACCTGTTTTTAGACGGTCAACACGGAAAGGTAATTCACGTAAACGATGAGCAAGCGCGATAGATGGTGGATCCCCTGCTCGACCACCAGAGTGGTTTTCCAAACCAATATGGATAACACCACCGAGGAAAGTACCTGCGGTTAACACAACTGATTTTGCCTTAAAGCGAATACCTGTTTGTGTCACTACACCGACAACAGTTTCGCCTTCGATAATCAGGTCATCAGCAGATTGTTGGAAAATCTGTAAGTTTTCTTGGTTCTCAAGAATTGAGCGAACAGCTGCTTTGTAAAGAACACGGTCAGCTTGTGCACGTGTTGCTCTCACTGCAGGTCCTTTACGTGAGTTAAGCGTTCGAAATTGAATACCGCCTTTATCAGTAGCACGAGCCATAGCTCCATCTAGCGCATCAATCTCTTTTACAAGATGGCTTTTCCCTATTCCCCCAATAGCAGGGTTACATGACATTTGACCTAAGGTTTCGATGTTATGGGTTAGTAATAAGGTCTGTGCTCCAGTTCTTGCTGACGCGAGTGCAGCTTCAGTACCTGCATGACCACCACCGATCACAATGACGTCAAAGTGGGTAGGAAAATCCACCGTTGTATTACCTCTATGAAATAAGTTTCGATCAGTGTGCTGAGATCGATTTGAAATGGGCGCTGATTATACCCTTACCTGACCAACTTAGAAATGATCGTTTTTTATACAGCTCTGTTTTTCTTTATATATAAGTATTAAAAAAGAGAAAGAATATATGTTTTTTATTTTAATGATTATATATAGCGAGCCCTTTTTCTGGTGATAACCAATTATTTTCCTTATAAATCAGTAGATTGTTGGAATGATAAGCCTTGGTTTATCGTGCATATACTGTCTGCAAAAGGGGCGTGTAAGTTGTGTATATCTAGGCGTCTTTTCCACAGATGGAATTATTCACAACTTTACCCTTAGGATAACTTAGGTTAGTTATACAGGTTATGCACATGTTGTGTGAGTAAGTATTTTTAGACAATGCCTGTAAAAATATTAATCAGCCTTTAAATCTCTTGTTGATAATTTATCTTTATGATTATAAAGGATAAATTTAAGTTATCTTTATGATACAAACAGGATATCCAAAAAAACGGGTTTTTATGTACTAACAGGTTTGTGTGGAAAACCTGATAATAACATTGGATTTAATTGTTAAGATATTGAGGATTCTGAATAAAAGCAAAGAGTTAGGTTTTTGCATTGGTTAGATAGTGCTCTCCCAAATTTTACCCGTCAAAATGGCGGTTACTCGGATATTCGCAGAGATTTGATTAAGCGTTCCAATCAACAAGTAAATGAAAAATGATGTTATTGGGTAAACATAGGTACTTTGTGAGCTAGCACTAGACTGAGCGTCCTAGCTAATAGGAAAAAAGAGCGATGACGAGGTGGTGAGATAAGTAGGCTGAACGTCCTTGTTCAAAAACGTATTGGTCGATTACTTGCCAATACAGAATGAGCTGAAGATGCGGCCAAGCAGATCATCAGGTGTGAACTCACCTGTGATCTCATTGAGTGCTTGTTGTGCTTGGCGTAGATCTTCCGCGAGCAGTTCCCCTGCTCCATTCATCTCTAGCTGATCGAGACCGGTTTCCAGTAACTCATGGGCACGTTCTAACGCATCCAGATGGCGACGGCGTGCCATAAAACCACCCTCGGTAGTTGAGCTGAAGCCCATCGATTCTTTTAGATGATCTCGCAGCAGGTCGATACCGGTTTGTGATTTTGCTGACAAGGTAATTGTGGTGTGATCGTGTGCTTCACGGATGCTAACTGTTTCGCCACTTAGGTCAGCTTTGTTACGAATAACCGTTATACGGCTTGATTCTGGTAGCTGGTGGACGAACTCTGGCCAGATCTGTTCTGGATCATCGGTCTCAGTGCTTTGACTATCAACCATCAGCAGAACACGATCGGCTTTGTTGATCTCTTCCCAAGCACGGTTGATACCTATACGTTCTACTTCATCAGGGGCATCACGTAGCCCCGCTGTATCGATGATATGCAGTGGCATACCATCAATATGGATATGTTCACGTAGAACATCTCGAGTAGTCCCAGCAATGTCGGTCACAATTGCCGTTTCACGACCGGCTAAGGCATTGAGTAGGCTCGATTTACCCGCATTAGGACGGCCTGCGATTACTACGTTCATGCCTTCACGTAACAGACTACCCTGCTTTGCTTCTGCCTGCACTGCGACGACTTTACCTAATACTTCTTTTAAGTCTCCGAGGACCTTTCCATCGGCGAGGAAGTCGATCTCTTCTTCTGGAAAGTCGATCGCCGCTTCTACGTAGATTCGTAGCTGTACGAGTGCTTCAACTAGCTCATGGATACGGCTTGAGAATTCACCTTGTAGGGATCGAATGGCACAGCGTGCTGCTTGTTCGGAGGAACTATCGATCAGATCGGCAATTGCTTCGGCTTGAGCCAGATCGAGTTTATCGTTCAGGAATGCTCGCTCAGAGAATTCGCCCGGTTTTGCTAACCTCGCACCTAGCTCAATTGCGCGTTTTAGTAGCAGATCGACAATAACTGGGCCGCCGTGACCTTGTAATTCAAGGACATCTTCACCGGTAAATGAATTTGGGCCTGGGAAATACAACGCGATGCCTTGATCTATCTCTTGATTGTTTTGATCAAAAAACGGGCCGTAGTAGGCGTAACGAGGTTTAAGCTCGGTTTTTAACACGGTTTCAGAAATAGTTTTGGCCAATGGACCTGAAATACGCACTATACCTACACCACCTCGACCGGGTGGAGTTGCTTGAGCCGTAATGGTGTCGTTGTTAGCCAGGGTCATAATGAATCTCGAGCGAATATAAATTTAATGCAAGTTTACCACTTTGCTGGGATGGGAACATAAAGCCTAGATACAAAAAAGCCGCTAACTCAGTAGCGGCTTTTTTTGTTAGGTCCGGAGTTACTTATCCGTACCGTTTTCGATCTGCTTGTTGATCACGTATTGCTGTGCGATCGATAGGATGTTGTTCACAACCCAGTATAGAGTCAGACCTGCAGGGAACCACAGGAAGAAGAATGTGAACAGGATCGGCAGCATCTTCATGATCTTAGCCTGCATTGGGTCTGGAGGCGTTGGGTTCAGCATCTGCTGAATGAACATACTCGCGCCCATGATGATCGGCAGGATAAAGTAAGGATCTTTAACCGAAAGGTCAGCTAGGTATAGGAACTCAGCGTGACGTAGGTCTACAGATTCCATTAGCACCCAGTAAAGTGCGATGAAGATCGGCATCTGAGCCAAGATTGGCAGACAGCCACCCAGAGGATTAATTTTTTCCTTCTGGTAAAGCTTCATCATCTCCTGAGACATCTTCTGGCGGTCATCACCGTAAAGGTCTTTCAGGCGTGCCATCTCTGGACCGAACTTACGCATTTTAGCCATAGACTTAAATGCTTTTGCGTTCAGATGGAACAGTAGTGCTTTAACGATAACTGTCACACCGATGATCGCTAGACCCCAGTTACCTACTAGGTCGTAAACCCATTTCAGCAACATGTATAGCGGAGACGCTACCCACCATAGAACACCGTAGTCTACAGTCAGTGGTAGGTTCTCATCTGCAATTTCCATGATCTCTTGATCTTTAGGACCTGCGTAGAATGTCGCTGTTACTGTTTTGTTCTCGCTTGGAGAAACTGTGAAGTCTGGAGATAGGAAACCAACAATGTAGTTGCCGTTAGACTTACGCGCTTGGTAAGTGTATTCAGCACCTTTTGCAGGGATCCAAGCACTTAGGAAGTAGTGCTGAGACATTGCGATCCAGCCATCCTTACTCTTACGAGTCGCGCTTTCTTCGTCAATATCATCGAAGTCATACTTTTCGTAAGTGTTTTCTTCAGTAGAGAAAACCGTACCTAGGTAAGACTGCATACCCATATCAGTAGATACTGTTGGATCTGCGCTACCGTCACGTTTGATCTGGCCAAATAGCTGAGAAGACCAAATATCAGATGACTGGTTATTTACGATAAAGCTAAGCTCAATCTCATATGAACCTTTAGTGAAGGTATAACGCTTTGTGATCTGTACGCCGCTAGCATCAGTGAAGCTCAAATCTACATTGATCTTCTCTTGATCACCTAGAGTAAATTCATTCTGAGAAACTGTGTAGGTTGGGCGGTTGCCAGAAGCATCAGGACCGTTTCTGCCGATTAAACCACTTTGAGATACATAGACGCGGCTAGTTGTCTGCTCTAGCAGAACGAATGGCAGTTCAGAACCTAGGCTCGCTTTATGTTCAGGTAGAGAAACCTGAATAATGTCGCCGCCTTTAGTGTCTAGAGTTACGTTCAGAACATCTGTTGCTACAGTCACTAGCTTCGCTGTACCGGCAGCTTGAGTTGCTGCACCTGGAACATCGCTAGAAGCTTCAGCAGCAGGAAGATCTGTGTTGGCTGGCTGAGAATCGTATGCAGAAACAGAAGTTGTAGCCTGCTGTGCTTCAGCTGGCTGACCGTAGTCTTGGTTCCATTGCAGGACAACTAAGTAGCTGATCATGCAAAGTGCGCCAATGATACTTATACGCTTAAAATCCATGGGTTAAGGACCAATCGAGTTTACTTTAACTTTTTTGATTTATTTTTCAGTCTGGACCAGCACTTCTTCATCAGCTTGTGAACTTCCTCGTTTTCGAGTTCTCCTAAGCCCTGACGAGCAAGGATAATCATGTCCACTGCAGGTAAATTATGTTGGTTCAAACGAAAGGATTCGCGAATGATACGACGAACACGGTTACGTTTCACCGCCTGACGGATATTTTTTTTGGAAATAACAAAACCTAGCCGAGGATGGCCGAGGTCATTAGGGCGGGAAAGTATAAGGATAGGCTGGTCTGGTACTTTCAGTCGTACGTCGTCAAACACACTTTGAAAGTCCCTGCCGGTTAGCAAACGTAACCGACGGGGGAATCTGAATTCGGTCATTCAAATAAACCAGACCGTTTTGCCAGTCATTAAGCAGACAGGCGCTTACGGCCTTTAGCGCGACGACGGTTAATAACCTGACGTCCAGCTTTAGTAGCCATGCGTGCACGGAAGCCGTGAGTACGCTTACGCTTTAGTACGCTTGGTTGAAATGTTCTTTTCATCGGTCAATCCTGCCAACGCGTTTGATGAATGAAAACATGGCAGAAATATGCCACGCCAAAAAATAGAGGGCGAATTCTATTGAATTTGTGGGGTTGGATCAATCTCTTTTTAGGATTTATTCAACTTTATTGGAATTATTTCATTAATTTCTGCTTTTTTCGGTGCATGAACCCTATCTAGCAGGTGGATCCCATTTAATATCGACTTATATAGGTAGTGTATTTCCAAATTGGAAACTTTAAATAAAGACCACATTTGTAGGTAAGTCTTCTATAACTGTTAACAGCTTCTATAGGTAGCTTGCTAAATGCTTGCTGAAGGAATTTGTTAGAAAAAAGGACTTTTCTGTGGATAACTCGGTTATCAACCCTGTTTATAGGCCTTTTGGAAGTGTATAACTATGGGGATAATAAGTTGGTGAGTTGTGGCTTACCTGAGAAAATGTGTTGGGTAACTCTTTTGCATCCCTCGTATTTACTAGCTTTCCTTGATTAGTTTTTTTTTGAAATTGTTTCAAAAAAAGCACTTTGCTGTGTGGATAAGTTGGTAATTAATCGTTAGAATTAGTGCTTCATATAGGTGCTATTTTTACTTTGTCCCTATATTCGGAACTAATAATCATAATTACAGGATAGAAGAAGGGTCTCCCCTCTATGTCGACGGAACTTTGGGCGCGTTGTTTACACAGCCTTCAGGAAGAGTTTCCGGCTCAGCAATACAACACTTGGATTCGACCACTACAGGTTGCGCCTGAGAGTGCTGAACAGCTGGTATTGGTAGCGCCGAACCGTTTTGTCCGTGATTGGGTAAACGATAAGTTCCTATCGCGTATTCGTCAGGTCGTTAGCGATGTAACTGGCGATATCTCTGTAGAAGTTCTTCTAGAAGTGGCGAATAACCGTGGCGCACCACCAAGACCACGTCCTGCTGCTAACTTTACCCGTCGTCCAATGCCTGCTGCACCGGCTCCTCAGCCCGCATTTGCTGCAGAACCTGCATTCGTACCTGAGCCTGCTCCTGCAGCTGCGCCTATTTCAGCGCCAGAACCTGCGGTTGCGGCAGCACCGATGAATGAACCTGTTCGTGAAGAGGTATTTCAGCCAGCGATGCAGGAATCTGTTCCTGCGCAA